>JAEYRU010000009.1 GCA_023435335.1 Pseudomonadota bacterium | reverse complement strand
CCGATCTCCTTGCGGCCGACGCGGAAGGACAGTTCCCCGCGGCTTCCGATCCCGGACGTCACGCCGTCCCAGGAGGTGACCTCCCGGGCGATCCGTCTGCTTGCCGTCAGTGACTCGCTCATTGCCTGCTCCTTCGGCCCATGAAACGGGGCGATTGCGTTTCGATGGCTGGCACGCTACAAGTTTAAGTGAACTTGAAGTCAACGGCATCACAGATATTTCTCTCATGGAGACTACCCTCCCCATTTCCGCGGTGGCCCGGCGCAGCGGCGTGGCCGCCTCGGCCCTTCGCTACTACGAGGAGCGCGGGCTGCTGCGGTCGGAACGCCCCGGCGCCGGCCAGCGGCGTTTTCCGCGATCGGCCCTGCGCCGCATCGCCTTCATCGTATTCGCGCAGAAGGTCGGGCTTACGCTGGACGAGATCGGCATCGAACTCGCCAGGCTTCCGGCCGACCGCGCCCCCACCGGCGAGGATTGGCGCAAGCTGTCGGGCGCATGGACTGCACGGATCGATGCTCGCATAGCGGAGCTGGAGCGGCTGAAGGCGGGCCTGACCGAATGCATCGGCTGCGGCTGCCTGTCGATGGAACACTGCGCGCTGGCCAATCCGGCCGACCGCGCCGGCCGCGGCGGAACCGGTGCGCGCTATTGGATGGGTGACAGGCCGTTCTGAGAACCGCCGCCCGTCTCAGGGCCGACGCAACGCACCGACATCGATACCCGCCGGACCCGCCAGGCTCTCCAGGCTGTCATGCAGGAGTTGCAGGATGTAGGTCGGGTTGTGGACGTAGCCGCCCGGATCCTTGGCCGCCACCTGGTAATTGTAGGCGGCCTTGAGAAGTCGCGGCGTCCAGCGTTGGTAGCGATTCGGCATGACGGCGTCTTCCGGCGCGATCTCCCCGTCACCGTCCGCATCGGCGAAAAAGTAGGGGAACCGACCCGCATAGACGATCGGGGCGCCGGCTACGTCCCTGGCATAGGCACGGATCGCATCGTACAGCCGCGCCTGCAGCCCCGATATCTCGGCGTGGATCCCGCCCGAGGCGTCGCGGTCGCCGTCGAAATCGGCATGGCGCATCCGAATGGCGCGGACGTCCTCGGCGCCGCGGTGGCAGGACATGCAGGACTCGGTGGCGACTTGCGTCGTGTGCGGATCGTGGCAGTCGACGCACGTGCTGACGCTCCGGACGTGGCCGAAACGCCCGGCGTAGGAGCGGCCCGGATATTGATAACCCCCACGCACGTCGGCGCCATGCATGACCGACGCCGCAACGCCGTAGTGGACATTGATGAATGCGAGGTCCGGCGACGCCTCGTCCTCGCCCAGATTGCTCGTGGCGGCGGCCACCGCATCGCCCGACTGACGGCCCTGATGGCAGACGCTGCATGTGGCGGACGCCGCAAGCCCGTCGACTTCGACACCCGACGGGAAGGTGACACTGTCGAGCGCATGCGCCGCGCTCGTGTGGCAGGAGGCGCAGCCGATCGGCGCGTTGATGGCAGCCGCGCGGTCGACCCTGCCCGGGGCGCTGCCGTCGGCACCGAGGAAGTCGATGAAGCCGGGCTGCGAGTGACAGGCGGCACAGCCCGTCGGCACTTCGCCCTCGCGGTTCCAGTATGTGAACGACGGCGAATGATAGTTGCCATGCGGCGAGGCCAGCCATGCCTCCACCAGGGCGGCGAGCGAGTCTTCGCTTTGCGCCAGGGCCGGCCGGGCAAGCAGCAGCAGGGCGAGCAGTGTGGAAAGCAGTCCCGGCATGACGCGGTCGCGCGGCATTGTCATCCTCCGAACGTTTGCTCCCGCGGACATGTCGCGGCCGCCGGGCAGGCATGATGGACTATCCGGGAAAGTTTCGCTTATCTGGGTGGCGAAGGGCAAGGTCGAAACAGCAAGCGGGCGGAATAGGGATGCACCGACGAGAGTTGAGGCTGCCCGGTGCGGCGCTGGCCATCCTCTACCTGGCTTTCTGCAGTGCGGCGCTCGGGCTGGCGGCCGGCATGCAGGTGGCGCCGCTCGATGCTTGGGGAAAGGCGGCGGCAGCGCTCGGACTGGCGGCATTGGCGGCGATGGCCGTGCAATTCGTTACCTCCGGACGCTTCCAGGCGGTTTCGGGTCGCCTCGGCATCGACAGGATAATGGCCTTCCACAAGCTGGCGGCCTGGTGGGTGCTGCTCGCCCTGCTGCTGCACCCGCTATTCTACGTGCTGCCGACATGGCTGGACGATCCTGCCCGGGGAACGGAGCGATTTGTCGCCTATCTGACTCGCCCGCACTATCGCAGCGGGGTGGTGGCGCTCGGCGCGCTCGTGCTGCTGGTATCGAGTTCCGCGCTGCGAGACAGGCTGCCCTGGCGCTACGAGGTCTGGCGGGCGACCCATCCCGTTCTGGGGCTGGTCGCCGTGGCAGGCGGGCTTCATCACGCCGTGACGGTCGGGCGTTTCAGCGCGTCCGGCCCGGTCAACGTCTTCTGGTGGGCGGTGGGACTGGGCGTGGTCGGCGTCATTGCCGTGCTTTATGGCTGGCGCTGGCTGAGGCTGCATCGCCGGCCCTGGCGATTGGCCCGCGTGACGAAGCGCGCCGACCGCATGTGGGAACTGGACATCCAGCCTGACCCGCGGAACCCGCCCTGGCCGTATCATGCCGGCCAGTTCGTGTGGATGACGGAGGGCCAGCGGCGCTTTCCGCTGCTCGACCATCCTTTCTCGATCGCCGACAGTCCGCTCCGTCCCGGTCTCAGCCTCATCATCAAGGAGGCCGGCGACTTCACCCGTACGGTCGGCCAGCTCTCGCCCGGCACGTCGATCGGCATTGACGGCCCTTATGGAGAGTTCACGCTGGAGGCGCATGGAAGCGACGCTGTCCTGCTGCTGGCCGGCGGCGTCGGCATCGCGCCGGTCATGGGCATGCTGCGCGACATGGTGGCCCGTCGCGATCCCAGGCCGGTGCGGTTCGCCTACGCAGCCGGCAGTCCGGACAAGTTCGCCTGCCTCGATGAGATCGCGGCGGCCAGGGATATCCTGGACTTGCAGGTGCTATTGCTGAGCGAGGAAGGTGGGCAAGGCTGGCGCGGCGAAGTCGGTCGGCTCGACCGCAGCCGGCTGGACGGGATGCTGGCCGGCCTGGACCGGCAGCGGACAAAGGCTTTCATCTGCGGTCCCGGGCCGATGGTGACCGCGGTGTCGGATACGCTGCTCGAGCTCGGCCTCCCGATGAACAACGTGATCTATGAGCGCTTCGACTACAGCGGCGGCGCGAGGTCACACCAGGACCGGCGCCGCACGCTGTCGCTGGTCGCCATCGGCGCCGCGCTGGCCGGCATGGTCAGCCTTTTCGCCGTCGGAGCGTGATACCGCGGTGCCGCATGCCCTCTTGACCTCAAGCCGGCTTTAGGACGTACCGTTTGCCGTAGGCGCCTGGCCGTGGAGAACGGAGCATAGCATGTCGGCATCGGCAATCATCGAACCTACGGCGCGGGGCGAAGGCCTCGATCTTGACGCCTATCTCGGCCGGATCGGCTATTCCGGACCGCGCACCGCGACGCTGGAGACGTTGCAGGCTCTGCATCTCCTGCATCCACAAGCCATCCCCTTCGAGAACCTCGATCCCTTTCTCGGCCGTCCCGTCGGTCTCGATGAAGCGACCTTGCAGGAGAAACTCGTCCGCGGAGGCCGCGGCGGTTATTGCTATGAACAGAACCTCCTGTTCCTGCGCGTCCTGAAGGAACTGGGCTTCACCGTGAGCGGCCTGGCCGCCCGCGTGCTCTGGGGCCGGCCGGAAGACGCGCTCACGCCGCGCAGCCACATGCTGCTGCGTGTCGAACTCGACGGCCGCACCTGGCTCGCCGATGTCGGCTTCGGCGGGTTGACCCAGACTGCCCCGCTTCTTCTGGAGAGCGGCCTCGTCCAGCAGACGCCGCACGAGCCGTTCCGCATCGTCGAGAGGGAAGGCTACTTCCACGCCCAGGCGGAGGCCGGCGGCGAATGGCGCACGCTCTACCGTTTCGACATGTCGGACC
Organism: Pseudomonadota bacterium; assembly: GCA_023435335.1. GTDB lineage: Bacteria > Pseudomonadota > Alphaproteobacteria > Rhizobiales > Rhizobiaceae > RCIO01. Next base: position 64,986 of record JAEYRU010000009.1, on the reverse strand, counting down.
ACCACGAGGTCGACTACGCGGTCACGAGTTACTACCTGTCGACCCACCCCGCCTCGCATTTCGTTACGGGGTTGATCGCCGCGCGTGCGCTTCCCGATCGCCGTTACGCGCTGGCAGGAAACCGGCTGACGGTCCACCATATCGGCGGGCCGAGCAAGCGCCACGAGATCGAAACCGCTTCCGAACTCGCGGACACACTGGAGGGAGCGTTCGGCATCGGCCTGCCTGACCGCGCGCGGTTCGAGGCAACAGTGACGGAAAAGCGTATCATTCCCGAAGGTCGGGGCTGACATTCTTGCCAGTCCACGATCTGCGCATCGCTCTCTACCAGCCGGATATTCCAGGCAACACCGGCGCCATTCTGCGCATGGCCGCGTGCCTCGGGCTGACGGTAGACATCATCGGCCCGGCCGGCTTCGACCTCTCCGACCGCAGTCTGAAGCGCGCCGGCATGGACTATCTGGAGATGGCGGCGTTGACCCGCCATGACGACTGGAACACTTTCGAGACGTGGCGAAAGGCGGAAGGCCGGCGGCTGGTGCTGTTTTCAACCCGCGCCCGGCTCCCCTACGCCGACTTTGCTTTCGGGAAAGACGACATCCTGCTGTTCGGCCGGGAGACCGCCGGCGTCCCCGAACATGTGCACGAGTCTGTCGACATGCGGGTGACCATCCCGATGCCGGGCGGCGGTCGCAGCCTCAACCTTGCTCTCGCCGCCGCGATGGCCGCGGGCGAAGCCATAAGGCAGACCGGCTGACCTCAGCCCGCTGGCATGCCTCTTTCAAGAATCAGCTCTGCTTCTTCTTGCGAAAGGTTTGACCGGAGCAGGCGGTCCACGCTCCACCCCTCTCGTTCGAGCAGGTAGGCGACGAGAAGCCGATAGCGGGCATAATGTCCGGACGCCTGCGGATCGAGTTCGCGATCGCCGGCCCTCAGCCTTGCGATCGTTGCGTCGATATCCACCTCGCCACCGAAGCCGACATAGTCAGCCAGCCCCTCCCGGATCCAGACGGGAAGCCTCCAGTTCGCCAGCGCGCCGAAGCGCTTCCCGATGAGGCTGTGGCCGATTTCGTGAGCAGCGTAGTACGCGAGCGTGCGCGGCGCGGGAACAGGAGTACCATCGCTCCTCTGGACGAATCCGCCCGCGATGTCCGCCTGCCGGATGAACACGGCGCCTCCGAGCGGATAGTAATTGACCCCGCCGGCCCCGTAGCTCCACAGGAAGGTGAGGCGACGCCGCCACTCCGAATTGCTCACGATGACCCGGTAGATCGAGTCCGGATCGCGCAATTCAGGCGGAGCGGCGGCAAGACGCCGCTCGACCTCGGCGAGCAATGCGCGTCCCCTGTCCGCGTCGAACGGACGGTCGGAGTGAAGCCGCAACCGGCCATGCTCGGCATGATAGGCGTGCAACGGCTCCGGATAGGCGATGATGGCCGCCCCCGCCGCGGTGGCGAGGAAGAACGTTGCGGCCAGCCCAATGGCCAGCCGGCGCAGGACCAACAGAGGCTTCAATCTGGCTTCCTCGGCAGCTAGCACGCTCAGTCCGCCGTCGGCAGCCTGCGCATGGTGAATTCGATCTCGTCGCCGGGGCGCTCGCACCAGCTCTCGATGGCGGTCCAGTAGGCCTGCTTCGGCCAGCGGTCGAACCATTCGCGCGCCTTGGCGCGCGCATCGCCGCGCGGCAGCACGTAGGTTTCGCGCAGGAAGCCGTCGCGCGGCAGGCGCAAGCCGTCCCGCCGGCCCTTTTCCAGCCGGTCCTTGAGGCCATCCAGCGGTGGTCTCGAGGGGACGCGCACGAAAGAACTCCTTGACCCTCTGGATCAAGAGATTAGGGATCGGCGCCGAAAAAGACGAGTCCTTTGTGCCGGCGCATTCACTTGCCGGCAAAGGGTCCCGGCGGCGCATTCGAGCGAAACGAGACGGAGATATTTGATGGAGCGCCCCGAACTGCTCTCCGGCCTGCCGGACGCGATCGAGGACAAGAAGGAGGCGGCCAAGGCGTGGTTCGAGGAACTGCGCGACCGCATCTGCGCCGGCTTCGAGAAACTGGAGGATGAGCTTACCGGGCCGCAATCCTCCTGGTCGCCGGGCCGCTTCGAGCGCACGCCCTGGCAGCGCGATGGAGGGCCGGAAGGCGAGGACCGCGGCGGCGGCGTCATGTCGATGATGTACGGCCGCGTCTTCGAGAAGGTGGGCGTCCACACCTCGACCGTCTACGGCGAGTTCTCGCCCGAGATGCGCAGGCAGATGCCGGGCGCGGAGGAGGATCCGCGCTTCTGGGCCAGCGGCATCTCGCTGATCGCGCATCCCTGGAACGCCAACGTGCCGGCGGTTCACATGAACACCCGCATGGTGGTGACGTCGAACCAGTGGTTCGGCGGCGGCGCCGACCTGACGCCCGTGCTTGACCGCCGCCGTACGCAGGACGACCCCGACGCGGTCGCCTTTCACAAGGCGATGAAGTTCGTCTGCGACAAGCACCCTCATGTCGCCGACTACGACCGATTCAAGGCGTGGTGCGACGAGTATTTCTTCCTGCCGCACCGCAACGAGCCCCGCGGCATCGGCGGCATTTTCTTCGACTGGCTGAAGTCGCCGCAGGAGAAAGGCGGCTGGGACGCCGACTTCCGCTTCGTCCAGGATGTCGGCCGCGCCTTCCTCGTCGTCTACCCGCATCTGGTGCGCAGGAACTTCAACGACAATTGGACCGAAGCCGATCGCGAGGAGCAGTTGATCCGCCGCGGCCGCTATGTCGAGTTCAACCTGCTCTACGACCGGGGCACGGTGTTCGGGCTCAAGACCGGAGGCAATGTGGACTCGATCCTCTCCAGCCTGCCGCCCGAGGTGAAGTGGCCCTAGACTTGCGATCACGACTGTAACAAACCGTTGCGGTTTTGCCACGAGTGCCGCGAATTGCCTCGCGTTGCGAGAGGCGCCCTGAAATGCCCCATGACATTTCAATCGTTTTAGGACATACGCCGGGAAGAGACGCCGTTGCAGGTCTGTGGCTGCTAGGCGCTTGGCCGCGGTGCGGCCGCCGGCGTGCGGAAGGCTTGGTCCGCCTCCGGTAAGAGATCGTTCAAACTTTACGGATTGCATAGCGATATGCCCACGACTTCGCTGCGCCGCGCACTGGCGCTCGCCCTCTTGCTCGCTGCCTCGGCACCCGCCGCAGCCGAAAACGCCCCGCCAGCCGGCCCGCTTGCGGGCGCCACCGTCATTCACCCTCTGGTGGCGTTGCCCAGCATCGTTCCTTCTGCCGCACCGGCCGCACAGAGTGACATCGCAATCGAGCGGACCAGGGATTTCACCTACCTGCTCCGCCGACCGGAGAAGGACGCCTCCTGCACCATCGTGCTGCTGCACGGCTCAGGCGGCGACGAGAACTCGCTCATGTCACTCGCCGCCAAGATCGCGCCGGACGCGCTGCTTCTGGGCGTGCGCGGCCGTGTCAGCCAGGAAGGCATCAGCCGCTGGTACAGGCGCCTGACCCCGACCAGCTTCGACCAGCAGGACGTGAGAAGCGAGGCCGAGGCGTTTGCGGGCTTCCTGTCCGACCTCGCGGCCGAACAGAAGCTCAACCTCGATGAGGCAATCTTTCTCGGCTATTCTAACGGCGCCAATCTGATCGCTGCACTAACCCTGCTGCATCCAGGGCTCGTGCACCGTGCGGTTTTGCTGCGCGCCATGCCGGTGCTGGAGCAGGCTCCGGAAATCCAGCTCGGCAACGCCGATATCCTCACTATAGCGGGCCGCTCGGACCTCACCTACGGCCCGTTCGCGCCAAAGCTCGAGGAACTCCTGACTGGGCGCGGGGCGAGAGTGCAGGCCCATATGATCGATTCCGACCATGGAATCGGCGACGAGGACGCGCGCCTCGTGCGCGAGTGGCTGGCGATCACGCAGACGCAATAGTCACGCGCAGAGTCTCTCATCTCTGGCGCACACGCCGGCGCTCTTGCGCGGGTTTGCCACGCGACCGAGTGGAAGGTCTGCCAACTGGTCAGGTGTCATGCGCCGCACCACCGGATGCGAAAGCGGGTCGTCCCCCTCGGCTGGCCTCGAGACTGGCCCCTGTCGCATTGCCGCCGGGCCGAACAAGCTCCTGAACGTCCTGAACATCGTGGTGTCCTCATAAGTGCGATGTTCAAATTTTCCTGCACGAGCTCGCAAGGAACAATGGAGTTTGCTTGGAGATCGTTCTAGATTTCCTGCATGGAGAATCTGAACCGCATCCACCTCAACGGCCTGCGTGCGCTTGAAAGCGTCGGCCGGCTCGGCTCGCTTCAGAGCGCTGCCGACGAACTCGGCGTCTCCGCCGGCGCCATCAGCCAGCAGGTCATCAAGGCCGAGGCGCAGCTGGGCCGTCCCGTGTTCGACCGCACCCGCCGCGGCCTGCGGCCCACTGAATTCGGGAAGCGCTTCCTCGACAGGCTGACTGTGGGGTTCCGCGCGCTGGACGAGGCGGTGGGCTCGTCGCGCCGGCATGCCGACGACATTCTCACCATCTCGGTCGCGCCGGTGTTTGCCTCCAAATGGCTGGTGCCGCGGCTCTCCAGCTACAGCCGGCTCCACCCCGGCGTGCAAGTGCGGCTGGATGCCTCGACCGAACTCGTCAATCCCGACATCAGCGACATCGACGTCGCGATCCGGGTCGGGGACGGCAACTGGCCGGACGTGCGTAGGGAGTACCTGCTCGCCCAGGAGATATTCCCCGTCTGCGCGCCCGAGATCGCCGCCGGCCTGAAGGAGCCGGCAGACCTGCTCAAGGTGCCGGTCGTGCGCGACGCTAATTCCAACCTGTCCTGGAACACCTGGCTTTCGCGGCACGGTCTGGCGGAAGACCAGTTGCAGCCCGGCAACAGCTTCACCGACGCCTCCCTCGCTCTGGACGCCGCCATCGCCGGGCAGGGCGTGATGCTCGCCTGGGCCACTCTGGCCGAATACGCGCTTTCGGTCGGCACGCTGGTGGCGCCTTTCCCTGATCGGACGGAAACCGGCTATGCCTACTGGCTCATCACCTCCGCCACGCGGCGCGAGGACCGGAAGGTCCGTGCCTTCAAGGACTGGATGAAGGCCGAGATCGCCGAGACGGCCAGGCGGTTCGGGTGACCTTGGCACGCATTTCCGAGATTCCCGGCAACCTCCCGCCGCATTTTGTGTTAGGCTGCCAAGCCTGCCCCGAGCAAAGGAGGAAACACCGATGAAGGAATATCATTGCGGTTCGCTCGTGCCCGGCTGCGACTGGCACACGCGCCACGAGGAAGAGGCCGAGGTCATGCGCCGGGCGGTCGAGCACATGCGCGAGGCGCATGGCGAGGAGATCATCCGCGAATCCATGATCGACGCGATCCGCTCGCGCATTGAGAAATCGCGCGACGCAGCCTAGGGCGCTTTGGCAGCTAGGTTCGCGGCGCGGTCGACAAGCGCGCCGCGATCCAGACCGAAACCGCTATCGATCCATTCCTGCTCCAGTACCCGCAGCAGGTCGCCCATGGGCTTGCCCGGAGCGACGCCGAGTGCGGCGAGATCGCGTCCGCCCAGCGGGAAGACCGGCCGTTTCCAGTTCTCCAGTTCCTTGAGCAGCCGCGAATAGCCGCCGGCGGTGATGAGCGCCTTGTCGTCGGAAGCAGCCACCGCACGCGCCCCGGCTTGCGCCAGGCGCAGCCGATCGCGCAGGCCCGACTTGCCGTGGCGATAGAGCAGTTTCGCAAGCGCCGATGTGCCGGTGTCCGCGGGTGGCAGCGGCGCATTGGCCCAGTCGCAGAGCCGCCTGGTCTCGGCATTCGCCAGGCGCATTCGCTCGCCCATTGCCTCGAGTCGCGCCGGGTCTGGCGGCACGATGGCGGCGAGCCGCAGCAGCGGGTCGGCCTGCCAGCCGAGGTCGCGTTCCGCCGCGATCAGCCCGGAGATCGCATCGATCCCCCACTTCTCGCTCTCCGGCAGGATCGCCGTCAGTACGCTCGTCTGGCGCATCCACAGCAGCGCCCGGGAGGGATCGGGAGCCGAAAGGAGCTTCTTCATCTCCGCGGAGATGCGCTCGGCCGACAGCCGCGCCAACCCGTCCTTCAGCCTCGCACATGCCTTCAGCCCCTCGGCGTCCGGCCGGCCGTCGCCATACCAGGCGAAGAAGCGGAAGAAGCGCAGGATGCGCAGGAAGTCCTCGCGGATGCGCGCCTCGGGATCCCCGATGAAGCGCAGCGTGCGGCTTTGCAGGTCGGCGATGCCTCCGACCAGATCGACGACCGTGCCGTCGGCCTCGGCGTACAGCGCGTTGATGGTGAAGTCGCGACGCTCGGCGTCCTGGCGCCAGTCGCGCCCGAAGACGACTTTCGCCCGCCTTCCGTCGGTTTCAACATCGGCGCGCAGCGTCGTCACCTCGAACGGACGGCCCGCCGCAATGACGGTGACCGTGCCGTGCTCGTAGCCGGTCGGAACCGTCTTGAAGCCCGCCTTCGCCGCCCGCGATACGGTCTGGTCCGGCAGGTTGGTCGTCGCGATGTCGATGTCGGTGACGGCCTCGCCCATCAGCGTGTTGCGCACTGCCCCACCCGCAATGCGGGCCTCCTCGCCGTTTGCCGCAAGTGCGGCGAGCAGCTTCTGCAGGTGCGGCTCCGCCAGCCACTGGGCGTGTGCGACGGAGGCGCTCATGCGTAGAGCCTTTCGTAGAGGGTGCGGATGATGCCCGCCGTCACGCCCCAGATATAGCGCTCGCCGAATGGCATCTCGTAGAAGAAGCGCTCCTTCTCGTTCCAGACGCGGCTCTGGCGGCGGTGATTGGACGGGTCCATGAGGAAGGCGAGCGGCACCTCGAACGCGGCGTCGACCTCGTGCGGATTGAGGTCGAGCGAAAAGCCCGGCCGCACCACCGACAGCACCGGGGCGATGCGGTATCCGCTCCCGCTCACATAGTCGGGCAGCCGTCCGATGATCTCGATGCGCTCTGCTTCGAGTCCGATCTCCTCGCCTGTCTCGCGCAACGCGGCATGCTCGGCCGACGTGTCCTCGGGATCGATACGCCCGCCTGGAAAGGCGATCTGCCCCGAATGGCTGCGCAGGTTGGTCGTCCGCTGCGTGAGGATGACGGAGGCGCCCGCCGCATGATCGACGACCGGGATGAGCACCGCCGCGTCGCGCAGGTCGGGCTTGATGATCAAGTGGCGCAGGTCGGGATTCAGGCGATGGTCGCCGAACTCGTCGCCGGCATAGGGTCCGACCTCGCGCGCCGCCCGCAGGCGGAAATCTTCCGCTGTGAACGGCTGGTCGGCGGCAATCTCCATGCTCATGCGCTCAGCCGCTCGAGTTTCGCAGCCGGCATGATCGGGAAGATCTCTCCCTTCGAGCGCACGGCGAACATCGGCTCCCCGTCGATATCGATAGTCTCGGCAATCTCCACCAGTTCGTACATGACCGGGCGCGACACGAGCGCCTCCAGTCGGCCACGTACGTGAAGGTAGGGCTTCAGACCGCCGGTCTCGTTCTCGTCGACGAAGCGCAACGCGTGGTCCGGGCCGGCCTCCACCACGTCGCCAACATTGGTGCGGAAGGTCAGAACCCGTTCGCTACCCTCGCCCGAGGCATTCATCTCGACCGCTACGAACGGCGCGTCCTCGACGCGGATCCGGACCTTTTCCACCGGCGTGACGAGATAGGTCGCGCCGTCCTCGTCCTTGCGCAGCACGGTCGAGAAAAGCCGAACGAGCGCCGCGCGCCCGATCGGGGTGCCCAGATAGAACCAGGTTCCGTCCGCCTTGATCTCCATGTCAAGATCGCCGCAGAAGGGCGGGTCCCAACGGTCGACCGGGGGCAGGCCCTTGCCGGCGCCCGCGGCGCGCGAGATCAGCGCCTGCAATCCGGCGGCATCCGCCGCGGCTGCAAATCCGTCATTGCCAGCTTCAGTGCGATCGGCCATCGTCACGAAATAGTCACTGTCGTCGCGCTTGTCAGTCATTCCGGCTGATTTAAATTCTCCCGGTGGGCGCTGCAACATCGCCTGAGTCGCCGATAGAGTAGGTTGGCGAAGCCGGATCGCCCGCGCAACTGGCAGCGGGCGCACAGAAGGGACGGCACCGCATGAGCGTAATGGTCAAGGACAAGTCGCTGGACGAGAAGGAGATGGTCGCGCAGGCCGAGCGCGCACTCGCCGATATCGCGCGCATACGCGAGGGCGTGGGTCGCGTCATCTTCGGACAGCACGCTGTGGTGGAACGCTCCCTGGTGGCGCTGCTTGCCGGCGGCCATGCGCTGCTCGTCGGCGTTCCCGGCCTTGCCAAGACGAAGCTCGTCGAGACCCTGGGCATCGTGCTCGGGCTCAATACCAGCCGCATCCAGTTCACGCCGGACCTGATGCCGTCCGACATCCTCGGCTCCGAGGTGCTGGAACAGGACGACAAGGGCAAGCGCTCGTTCCGCTTCATCTCCGGGCCGATTTTCGCGCAACTGCTCATGGCCGACGAGATCAACCGCGCCAGCCCGCGCACCCAGTCGGCGCTGCTGCAGTCGATGCAGGAATACCACGTAACGGTCGCCGGCGTCCGCCACGACCTGCCCTCGCCCTTCCATGTGCTGGCGACGCAGAACCCGCTGGAGCAGGAGGGCACATATCCCCTGCCCGAGGCCCAGCTCGACCGCTTCCTGATGCAGGTGGACATTCTCTATCCCGAGATCGAGGCCGAACGCCGCATCCTCATCGAGACCACCGGCCTCGAGACGGCGAAGGCCGAGAACGTCCTGAGCGCCGACCGGCTGAAGGAGATCCAGCAGCTCATCCGTCGCATGCCGGTGCCCGAAAGCGTGGTCGAGGCGATCCTCAATCTCGTCCGCTCGGCACGCCCCGGCCAGGGCCACGCCGAGACAGACAAGCACGTTGCCTGGGGACCAGGCCCGCGCGCCAGCCAGGCGCTGACGCTCTGCGCTCGTGCCCGTGCTCTCTACGAAGGCCGTCTGGCGCCTTCCGTGGACGACGTGCATGCGCTGGCTGAGCCCGTCCTGCAGCACCGCATGGCGCTGACCTTCGCGGCCCGCGCCGAAGGCATGAGCGTGCGCGACGTCATCGCCCGCCTGGTCAGGGATCAAGGCTGACCTGATGGCGCCGTTCGGCGAAGCGGTTACCTCCGTCGCGACGCCCGAGGCTCTCGCGAGGGCGCGGCTGAGGGCATCGCTGGTGCCCGACCTGCTGGTCGAGGCGCGGCGTGTCGTCAATACGGTCATCGCCGGCTGGCATGGCCGCCGCCGCCGCGGCATTGGCGAGAACTTCTGGCAGTTTCGGCCCTATGTCGAGGGCGAAGCGATGTCGCGCATCGACTGGCGCCGCTCGGCCCGCGACGACCATACCTACATCCGCGACCGCGAATGGGAGGCTGCCCATACCGTCTGGCTGTGGGCCGATCCCTCGCCCTCGATGCTGTTCAAGTCGCGCACCGCGGTCGTTTCCAAGGAATCGCGTGCGCTGGTGCTCATCCTCGCCCTGGCGGAACTGCTGTCGCGCAGCGGCGAGCGCATCGCCTGGCCCGGCCTCACCGACCCCTTCACGGCCCGCAACGGGGCCGAGCGCATTGCCGCGCGGCTTGCGCACGCATCCTCGCTGCCGTCGCGCCCGGAACTCGCGCCCGTCCGCCGTTTCTGCGACATCATCGTCGTGAGCGATTTCCTCGACCCGCCCGAAGAGATCCAGCAATGGCTGGGTCCGCTCGCGAGCCGCGGCGTGCGCGCGCATCTCGTCGAGGTGGCCGATCCGGCCGAGGAGAGTTTTCCCTATTCCGGGCGCACCGAGTTTCGCGATCCCGAGAGCGGCGAGCGGCTGACCGCCGGGCGCGCCGAAACGCTGCAGCAGGACTACCGCCGGCTCTACACGGCGCGACGTGAGGAGTTGTCGCTCTGGTGCAAGCGGCTTGGCTGGAGCTTCACGGTGAACCATACCGACGGACTTGCCTCCGACGCCCTGGTGAAGGTGCATCTGGCGATGAGCGACGATTCCGGAGATAGCCGAGGGGGCGCCCGGTGAGCTGGCTGCCGCTGTCCTTCGGCGCCCCGGCGCTGCTTTTTGGACTGCTCGCCCTGCCGGTGATCTGGTGGCTGCTGCGGCTCACCCCGCCGCGACCCCAGACGGAGCTGTTTCCGCCGCTCAGGATTCTCGCGCGTGTGCTCAAGCGCGAGGAGACGCCGCACCGCAGCCCTTGGTGGCTGACGCTGCTGCGCCTGCTGATGGCCGCGCTGATCATCCTTGCGCTCGCCGAACCCGTGCTCAATCCGCGCGAACGGTTGCCCGCCGGCGGAAGCGCCCTGGCTCTGGTGGTCGACAATGGCTGGGCGAGTGCCCCCGACTGGCAACGTCGCGTCGCCACCGCCGACCGCCTGATCGCCGACGCAGCTGACAGCAGCATCCCCATCCTGCTCGCCTTCACGGCCGAGCCTGCCAACTCGGACATCGGCCCGTACGACGCCTCCGCCGCCACAGACCGCTTGAACGCGGCCACCCCGCGTCCCGTGCCCACCGACCGGCCTGGCGTTTTCGGCCGCGTGGCGGCAGCGCTCGAAGCCTTCCCCGGCGCCGCCGTGGCGGTGCTGTCCGACGGGCTGGCGCAGCCTGGCGACGAGGAAGCGTTTGCCAATCTTCTTGGGCAGGACGCCGCTCGCCTCGTCTGGATCGCGCCCGACAGGCTCGACATGGCCGCGCTGACCGCGACGGAGAACACGGCGGACACCTTCACGGTTACGGCCATCCGCGCGCCGGGCGATCCAGCCCCGCGGCAGCTCACGGCCGGCGCCTTTGACGATCGTGGCAGGCGGATCGCCGACGCCGCCATCACCTTTGGCCCCGGCGAGACCGAGGCCACCGGCGAAATGCGCTTGCCTTTCGAACTTCGCAACGACTTCTCCTCCGTCTCCATCGACGGCGAGGCGCAAGCCTCCGCGATCCGCGTTCTCGACGAGAACTCGCGCCGCCGCCGCGTCGGCCTCATCAGCCAGGCGGAGGCCGATCGCGCCCAGCCGCTGCTGTCGCCGCTGTATTACATCCGCCGCGCGCTCGACCCGTTCGCGGATCTGGTGGAGCCGACGAGTGCTGACCTCAACGAAGCTGTGCCGCAGCTGCTGGAGCAGAAGCCGGCCATGATCGTGATGGCCGACGTCGGCATCCTGCCGGACACCGCGCATGCCGCTCTCGCCGAATGGCTGGAGGAAGGCGGCACACTGGTGCGCTTCGCCGGCTCGCGCCTTGCCGCAGCCCAAGGCGAGGACGATCTGCTGCCGGTGCGCCTGAGGACCGGCGAGCGGTCGCTGGGCGGCGCCTTGTCGTGGACCGAGCCGCAACCGGTGAGCGAGTTCCCGCCTACGGGTCCGTTCTCCGACCTGACGCCTCCCAACGAAGTGACGGTCAGCCGCCAGGTGCTTGCGGAGCCGACGCCGGAGATCGTGGAACGCTCCTGGGCCACGCTGGCCGACGGAACCCCGCTGGTGACGGGCGCGCGACGCGGCGACGGCACGCTGGTGCTCTTCCATGTGACCCCGGAGGCCACCTGGTCGAACCTTCCCATCTCGGGCAGCTTTGTCGAGATGCTTCGCCGCATCGTGCAGCTTTCGCGCAATCAGGGCCGCATCGATGCCGATGCCGGAAACGGCGGCGTCTCGCTCGCCCCCTACCGGATGATCTCGGCCGACGCGCAGCTCGTGCCCCCGGGCGCCGATGCACGGCCGCTCGACCTGTCCTCCGGCCAGCCGGCCGTCACGATCCAGAACCCGCCCGGCCTCTACGGCGGCGAGGAAGGGGTGGTCGCCCACAACCTGCTCGCGCCGGGAACGGAACTCGTGCCGATCGGACGGCCAGACTCGCCCGTGCCGGTGACAGAGGCGAGCTACGCCGCGGACGAATCGCAGGCGCTTCGCGGTCCGCTCTTCGCGGCCGCTCTCGCCTTGATGATCCTCGACATGCTGGCCGTGTTCTGGATGGGCGGGCTCTTCTCTCGCAGGCCCGGAGCGAAGGCGCGCGCCGCTGCAACCTCGGCCGCGGGACTGCTGCTACTTGCCGGTCTGGCCGCCGCCTGGCCCACCGGCGCAGTGGCGCAGGACGAGAAGCCGGGCGACGCCGATGCCATCGCCGCCATCTCCGAGACGCGCATCGGCTACGTCATCACCGGCAATGCGTCGGTCGACGCCATCAGCCGGGCGGGGCTCACCGGCCTCAGCCGCTTCCTTGCCGACAAGACCGCGCTGGAGCCCGGGCAGCCCGCGGGCGTCGACATCGCCGCCGACGAACTTTCCTTCTACCCCCTGATCTACTGGCCGATCGACGAGGCGTCGCCGATGCCCGACCAGGCAGCCGTGGCGCGCATCGACGCGTACATGCAGCAGGGCGGCACCGTTCTGTTCGACACGCGCGACCAGTTCTCCACCGGCTTCGGCTCCGGCACCGCCAGTCCCTCGACGCAGCGCCTGCGCGATATCCTGTCCTCGCTCAACGTGCCTCCGCTGGAGCCCGTCCCCCCGGACCACGTGCTGACCAAGGCCTTCTTCATCATGACGGAGTTCCCGGGCCGCTATGCCGGCAGCCCGCTCTGGGTGGAAGCCACGCTGGAGGCGCAGAACGGCGACAACCGGCCGGTGCGCGCCGGTGACGGCGTTTCGCCGATCCTCATCACCGCCAACGATCTGGCCGGCGCCTGGGCGGTCGACGGCCGCGGCCAGCCGATGCTGCCGACGGTGCCCGCCGACCCGATGCAGCGGCTCTGGGCGCTGCGCGGCGGCGTCAACATCATGATGTACATGCTGACCGGCAACTACAAGGCCGACCAGGTGCATGTGCCGATCCTGCTCGAGAGGCTGGGGCAATGAACCTCTCCGTCTCATTCGAGCCCCTCATCCCGTGGCTGTGGCTTCTCGCCATTCTGGTGCCCCTTGCGGTCCTGGCTGCGGTTGGCCTGTTCGCGCGCCAGCGCGGCGCCTTGTTCCGCGTGGCCGCGGCCGCCGCGCTCGCCCTTGCTCTGGCCAATCCCGTTCTGCTCGACGAGGAGCGCGAGCCGCTGCAGAGCGTCGTGGCGGTGGTGGTGGACCGCAGCCAGAGCCAGGACATCGGCGACCGCGGCGAGACCACCGACCGGGCGGTCGCCGAGTTGCAGGCTCGGCTCGCCCGCTTCGGCCAGTTCGACGTCCGCACCGTCGAGGCCGGCCGCGCCGAGGCCGCCGACGACCGCACGCGCACGCGCCTGTTCGGAGCGCTGGAGGGCGCCTTCCGCGACGTGCCGCCCTCGCGCATCGCCGGCGCGATCATGGTGACCGACGGCCAGGTGCACGACATCCCCGAGAATGCCTCCGGCTTCGCCGCCCCGCTGCATGCGCTGATAACCGGCGACGAGGACGAGCGCGACCGCCGCATCCGCTTCGAGCGCGCGCCGCGCTTCGGCATCGTCGGGCGGGAACTGGAAATGACCTACCGGGTCATCGCGTCGCCGGACGAGCGCGGTGAGGTCGACGTCCGCCTCTCGGTCAATGGCGAGCTTCGCGTCGTCCGCCGCGCCGTCATCGGCGAGGAGATGCCGCTCACGACCACGATCACCAATGCCGGGCGCAACATCATCGAGCTGGCGATCGAGCCGACCGAGGGCGAGCTGACCGACACCAACAACCGCGCCGTCGCCATCGTGGACGGCATCCGCGAGAACCTGCGCGTGCTGCTGGTGTCGGGCGAGCCGCACGCAGGCGAGCGCACCTGGCGCAACCTGCTGAAGTCCGATGCGTCGGTCGACCTTGTGCACTTCACCATCCTGCGCCCGCCGGAGAAGCAGGACGGCACGCCGATCAACGAACTGTCGCTCATCGCCTTCCCGACGCGCGAGCTGTTCGTGGAGAAGATCGACGATTTCGATCTCATCATCTTCGACCGTTATCAGCACCGGGACGTGCTGCCGATCCTCTACTATGACTACATCGCCGAATATGTGGAGAACGGCGGCGCGCTGCTCATTGCGGCCGGCCCGGAATATGCGGGCGAGCAGTCGATCGCGCGCACGCCGCTGATGTCGGCGCTCCCGGCCCTTCCTTCGGGCAACGTGGTCGAGCAGGGCTTCTATCCACGCCTGACCGAGACCGGCGAGCGCCATCCGGTGACACGCGGCCTGGAAGGCTCCGCCCAGGAGCCGCCGCAATGGAGCCGCTGGTTCCGCCTCGTCGGCATAAGCCGGCCTCAGGGCCATGTCGTGATGCAGGGCGTCGGCGATCAGCCGTTGCTGCTCCTCAACCGCACCGGCGAGGGGCGCGTCGGCATGTTCCTCTCCGACCAGGGTTGGCTTTGGGCGCGCGGCTTCGAGGGCGGCGGGCCGCACGTCTCGCTCTATCGGCGCATCGCCCACTGGCTGATGAAGGAGCCCGAGTTGGAAGAGGAAAGGCTGACGGCCGACGGCCGCGGCATGACGCTGGAGGTCCGCCGCCAGACGATGGGCGACGAGACCGGCCCGGCGCGTGTGATCTCGCCTTCCGGCGCGACGCTGGACGTACCGCTGGCGGAAGTGAGCCCCGGTCTGTTTTCAGGCAGCGTCGAGGTGGAGGAGATCGGGCTCTATCAGGTCGGCAACGGCGACCTTGCCACACTCGCCCATGTGGGACCGGTCAATGCGCCGGAGTTCCAGGATGTCGTGTCCACCACCGAAAAACTGGCGCCCCTCGCCCAGGAAACCGGTGGCAGCGTGCGGCGCATCTCCTCGGGCCTGACCGGCATCGACCTGCCCGGCATCGTGCCGGTGCGCGCCTCCGGAACCACTTCCGGCCGCGACTGGATGGGACTGCGGACGACCGACGACTCGATCCTGAAGGCCGTCAGCCGCACCCCGCTGTTCGGCGGCTTCCTCGGGCTGGCGCTGCTGCTGCTCGCGCTGGGATCGACCTGGTATCGCGAAGGGCGCTAGGCACCACGGCCCTGATGCCATCCCTTTCCGGGTCCCCACCGGCGTCGTTGACACCGCCGCCGGTGGCGGCTATCGGCCTCCCATGACCAAGGGCTCTCTCCTCGCCGGAATGTATTACGCGCCGCTGAATTAGCGGCGGGGTGCTTTGTCGTCCTTCAACCGCTGCGTGGCCAGCGGTTGTGATCCCGCAGACAGCTCTGGCTCCGCAGCTAGTTTGCGGAGTTTCCGGATGTCCCTCCTTAAGGCTGCCCATGCTGCGTCGCGGCACAGACCCCGTCGTCCCCGCTCACTCGGCCTGATCGGCTTCGGCGCCTTCGGTCGCCTGGCCGCCTCCTGCCTCGCGCCGCACTTTGCCCTGCGTGTTTTCGATCCCGCCTTCGACAGGACGGCCGAGCTGGCCGAGACGGCGCGATGCCAGGTGGTGGTGATCGCAGTCCCCGTCGCAAGAATGGCCGAGGTGTTGAAGACGATCGCGCCCCATCTTCGGCCTGGAACGCTGGTTCTCGACGTCGGATCGGTGAAGGTCGAGCCCGCGCGCCTCATGCGGGAGCTGCTTCCCGAACATGTCGACATCGTCGCCACGCACCCGCTCTTCGGGCCGCAGAGCGCGCAGCACGGCGTGCGCGGCCACAAGATCACGCTCTGTCCCATAAGAGGCCACGCCCACAGGCGGGTCGCTGCTTTCCTCGAGGGTGCGCTCGGACTCCAGGTGATCCAGACAACCCCGGAGGCGCATGATCGCGACGCCGCGTTGGCACAGGGCCTCACCCATCTCATTGCCCGGGTGCTCGTGCAGATGGAGCCGCTGCCGGATCAGATCACGACGCGCAGCTTCGACCTGCTGCGCGAGGCGGTGGAAATGGTGCGCCATGATGCGCCCGAGGTCTTCGATGCGATCGAACGCCTGAACCCTTACGCTTCGGATGTGCGCCGCCGATTCTTCGACCTGGCCTCGGCACTCGATGCGGAGTTGCACGAGCGGCACGATTAGCCGGGGGCCGCTCTCCAGCGGCTACCCGCTGCTGCTCGCATCGGGCTCTATCTGGCATCAGCAGGGCGGTGAACGGCCCTGCGGGCCGCTCACGGGTGGGGGGTGGCGGCGGCTCAGCGTGACGCGATGAGACGCTCGAGCTTGCCTAGCGTCTGCAGGCCCAGCTCGACCGCCCCGAAGCCCTTCGCCTCCTGGAATTCGGCGGCCGTGCTGAACACCATGCCGAGGGTCACCATCGTCCCGCCGTCCTGATCCTCGAACGTGGCCCACGCATCGGCATGCTTAGGGCCGTTCTCTCCCCAGAGCAGGGCATAGCTGATCCTCTCCTCGGCGCGGACCTCGTCGTAGAGATGGTGGTTGGGAAATACCGTGCCGTCCGGCCCGATCATGTCGAACACCCATTCTCCGCCCGCGCGCAGGTCAATGCGCGTCGTTCGGCACGAAAACCCGTCCGGGCCCCACCATTGCGGCAGCGTCTCCTCGTTCATCCAGGCCCCCCAGACCATCGATCGCGGGGCCTTGATCACGCGCTGCAGCAGCATCGTGCGCTCAGCCACGCCCGAGAGGTTGTCCAGGCCGGCGTCGAAGCCCGCCCGATAGCCTGCCTCCATGTCCTTATCCAGCGAGGAAAGCTGCACGGTGACGGCCAGCCTGCTGCGCTCGCCGGCGCCGGAGACCTCCGCCGTCACCAGCGCGGCCGACTGCGTCACGCCTTCGCAGGAGATGATCTCGTAGTTCACGCTGCGCAGCGGCGGCTGCAGCACCAGCCACCCGTTTTCGCAGCGGATGTCCGGCTGGCCGTCCACCTTGCACAGCGAGACCTCGCGCCCCCCTACGCGTGTGTCGGCCTCGAGGAATTCGACGGTGACCGACGGCGAGGGCGAGGCCCAGACGGCTCGGGCTGCCGGGTCGGTCCACGCCAGCCATAGAACCGAGGCCGGCGCGGCCACTTCCCGTTCGAAGCTCAGCGTCGCGAAGCTGCTGCGATCTTCAGCGAAAGCCTCGGTCCTGGCGGCAAGGTTCTTCGTCATTTCTTCGGTTCCTTCATTACCTTCATCACGAATGCATCCAGGCGGTCGAGCCGCGCCTCCCAGATCGCCCGCTGCTCATCCAGCCACGTCCGTGCGGGACCGAGCGCCTCCGGCACGATGGCGCAGGTGCGGACTCGTCCGTCCTTCGAACTGGCGATCAGCCCCGCCTCCTCCAGCACGGAGAGGTGCCGCATGACCGTTGGGAGCCGCAGTCCTGTCGGCCCGGCGAGATCGCTCACCCCGGCAGGACCCTCGGCCAGCCGCGTCAGGATCGAACGGCGCGTCGGATCGGCGAGCGCGTGGAAGAGCAGGGAAAGGTCGGGGTCATGCTTAGCCATGTCGCTAACTATCATGCCGATGCGAAGTGGCGCAAGAAAAACTTCGCAAAGTGGCTAAGTTTCTTGAGACGAACGCGTGGAAGCTGGCCGGCGGCTATCGGCGAGAATGGAGCGCACAGCGCGGACGGAGATTGAACCGTGAATGAAGAGGATAAATATCATTGGTATATGGATGGAGGCGCCGATGAACGCCGACCCGCGACTTCCAAGGACAGGTAAGCTTTTCAAAAACGGCCGCAGCCAAGCCGTGCGCATCCCCGCCGAATACCGCTTCGAGGGAACCGAGGTCGAGTTCCGCCCCGGCCCGAACGCGGGCGAGGTGATCATGAAGCCAAAGCCGGAGCGGAGAGGTAATCTCGAGGAGTTCCTCCGGCTGCGCGCGCTGATCCCACCGGAGGAACTCGAGGGCTTCATGGAAGACCGCGACCAGGGCGCCCAGATCCGGGATGATCCTTTCGAATGACCGGATTGTTCATGCTCGACACGAACGCGGTGAGCGCCTTCATGCGCGGTGGCAATCCCCACATGGACCGGAAGCTTTCCGAGATCGGAGAGGACCGCCTCGTCGTGTCGGCAATCTCGCATGGCGAGACGCTCTATGGCCTCACGATGAACCCGGGAGCCCGACGCCTTTGGGCGGCCGCCGATTATCTCTTCCGGACAGTCACCATCCTCGATTGGACGGTTGATACCAGCCGCCGCTACGGCAAGCTTCGCGCCGAGATGCGTCGTTCAGGCAAGACGTTACAGCCCCTCGACATGCTCATCGCCGCCCATGCGCTCGAAGCCGGCGCGACGCTGGTTTCCAGGGACCGCGCCTCCCGCCATGTTCCTGGCCTGACGGTCGAAGACTGGACCGATCTGCCAGCTTCGTGATCGGGGTGCGAGGAGCTACACCCGCTCCAGCGCGATCGCGATGCCCTGTCCGACGCCGATGCACATCGTAGCCAGCGCCAGCTTCGCCTGCCGCAGTTGCAGTTCCAGCGCCGCGGTGCCGGTGATGCGCGCGCCGGACATGCCGAGCGGATGACCCAGCGCGATCGCACCCCCGTTCGGGTTGACGTGCTCCGCGTCCTCGGGAATGCCGAGATCGCGGAGCACGGCGATGCCTTGGGAGGCAAAGGCTTCGTTCAGTTCCACCACGTCGAAGTCGGACGGTTCGAGACCGAGCCTGGCGCACAGCTTCTTGGTCGCCGGCGCCGGGCCGATGCCCATGATGCGGGGCGGAACGCCGGCGGTTGCGCCGCCCAGCACGCGGGCGATGGGTGTCAGCCCGTATTTCTTGGCGGCCGCTTCCGAGGCGACGATCAGGGCCGCGGCCCCGTCGTTCACGCCTGATGCGTTGCCCGCGGTCACCGTGCCGCCTTCCTTCTTGAAGGGCGTGCCGAGCTTGGCCAGCGTCTCGACCGTTGTGCCGGCGCGCGGGTGCTCGTCCTTGTCGACCACGACCGGGTCGCCCTTGCGCTGCGGTATCGTCACCGGCGTGATCTCGCGCCCCAGTCGGCCGTTGCCCTGCGCGGCGACCGCCTTGTCCTGGCTGCGGACCGCGAAGGCGTCCTGGTCGGCGCGGCTGACCTTGTAGTCCTCGGCCACGTTCTCGCCCGTCTCGGGCATCGAGTCGACGCCGTACTGCTTCTTCATCAGCGGGTTGACGAAGCGCCAGCCGATGGTCGTGTCGTAGATCTCGGCATTGCGCGAGAAGGCTTCCGTCGCCTTCGGCATGACGAAGGGCGCGCGGCTCATCGATTCCACGCCGCCGGCGATGATCAGTTCGGCCTCGCCGGCCTTGATCGCGCGGGCGCCAATCGTCACCGCGTCCATGCCCGAGCCGCAAAGCCGGTTGACCGTGGTGCCCGTCACCTCGACCGGCAGGCCCGCCAGCAGCAGCGCCATCCGCGCCACGTTGCGGTTGTCCTCACCGGCCTGGTTGGCGCAGCCGTAGATCACGTCGTCGACGGCGGCCCAGTCGACGCCTGCGTTGCGCTCCATCAACGCCTTCAGCGGGACCGCGCCGAGATCGTCAGTCCTGACCGCCGACAGCGAACCGCCGAAACGCCCGATCGGGGTGCGGATGTAGTCGCAGATGAATGCTTCGGCCATCGCTCAGAGCTCCGGTACGATGAGGTCGCCGACACGATCGCCGACGACAAGGGTTGCCTCGGTGACGGCCTGCAGTTCGTCGACGCTCATCTGCGGCAGCTTCTCGCGCAGCACGAAGCGCTTGTCGACGATGTCGATGACGGCAAGGCTCGAATACACCGTCGTGACGCAGCCGACGCCGGTGAGCGGCAGGCGGCAATTCTTGAGCAGCTTCGGCTCGCCCTTCTTTGTGACGTGGTCGGTGACCACCCAGATCTGCTTGGCGCCGTGTACCAGGTCCATCGCGCCGCCGACCGCGGGCACCGAGCCCGGCCCGGTGCTCCAGTTGGCGATGTCGCCGTTTTCCGCGACCTCGTAGGCCCCGAGCACCGCTATGTCGAGATGGCCGCCGCGCACCATGGCGAAGCTGTCGGCATGGTGGAAGAAGGCGGCGCCCGGATTGAGCGTCACGGCCTTCTTGCCGGCGTTGATGAGATCCCAGTCCTCCTCACCCGGCCCCGGCGATTCGCCGAAGTCGAGAATTCCGTTCTCGGTGTGGTAGATGACCTCGCGTCCATCCGGCTTGAACTTGGCGATCATCTCCGGAAAGCCGATGCCGAGGTTGACATAGGACCCGTCCGGCAGGTCCTGCGCGGCGCGCCACGCGATCTGCGCATTCGTCAGCTTGGCGCTCATGACTTCGCTCCCTCGCGCAGCAACGCTTCCTCCTGCTTGGCGTCCGCGACCTCGACGATGCGGTCGACGAAGATGCCGGGCGTCACGACATGCTCGGGATCGATCTCGCCCGGGTCCACGATGCTCCGTGCCTGGACGATGGTCAGCTTCGCCGCCATCGCCATCAGCGGCGAGAAGTTGCGCGCCGCCTTGCGGTAGGTGAGGTTGCCTTTGCGGTCGGCGAGTTCCGCCTTGATCAGGGCGACGTCCGCCTTGAGCCAGCGCTCCTGCACGTAGGAACGGCCCTCGAACTCGGCGACCGGCTTGCCCTCGGCCAGTTCGGTGCCGTAGCTCGACGGGGTATAGAAGGCGGGAATGCCCGCGCCGCCGGCGCGGATGCGCTCGGCGAGCGTGCCCTGCGGTACCAGTTCCAGCCCGATCTGCCCGGCCAGGTACTTGTCCGTGAAGGCGCGCGGATCGGACGAGCGCGGGAACGAGCAGATCATCTTGGCCACCATGCCGGCGTCGATCATCGCGGCTATGCCGATGGTCCCGTTGCCGGCATTGTTGTTGATGACGGTGAGGTTGCCCGGGCTGCCGGTACGCTTGTAGCGAGCCACCAGCGCGTGGATGAGTTCGATCGGAGCCCCGGCGCCGCCGAACCCTCCGATCATGACCTCCATGCCGTCGCCGATGCCCGACAGCGCGTCCTCGATGGTGGCCGCAATCTTGTCCATCGTTCGTTCCGAAAAAGTTCGCATTGCGAACATTTGTTTCCTGTGCGATACTTTCTTAGATGAATGACGACGCCCGGTCAATTGCTACGAAGCGCCCGGACAGGGTCGGTTCCCTCGAAAAGGGGATCGGTTTGCTTGATATTCTCGCTGCCAGCCCCTCCGGAATGACGCTTTCGCAGGTGGCCGAGAAGGCGAAGCTGACACGCGCGGGCGCGAGACGGCTGCTGCTTTCGCTGGTGGCGACCGGTTATGTCGGGCAGGAGGGGCGACGTTTCCTCCTCACCCCGCGGCTGCTGACTGTCACCCGGACATGGCTGGACGGGGTTTCGCTCTGGGATTTCGCGCTGCCCTATATGCGCGAAGTGGCCTCCGCGCTGAACGAATCCTGCTCCGCCGCCATCCTTTCCGATACCGACGTGGTTTATGTCGCCCGCGTCCCCGGCGAACGCATCACGTCGGTGGCGCTCAGCGTCGGCACGCGGCTGCCCGCCTACTGTACGTCGATGGGCCGTGTGCTCCTGTCCGACTTGCCTCCCGCGGAACTGGACAGCCTGCTGCGCCGGGCGCCGCTGCGCGCCTTTACCCGCAAGACATTGATGAATCGGGTGGAAATCGCCCGCGCCGTGCGGCGTGCGGGCGAGGAGGGCTACGCCCTGGTCGACGAGGAGTTGGAGATCGGCCTGCGCTCCATCGCCGTGCCGGTACGCGACCGCGCCGGCAAGGTCGTGGCAGCCATCAACGTACCAGCGCAGTCGCAGCGCTACACGGTGCAGGAACTCGAAAGGCGCGCCCTGCCGCATCTGCGGAAGGCCGCCGCCGCCATCGAGGACTTCTTCGTCGTACAGTAGCCGGCCGGCGGCCTATTGCTCCGTCAGCGCCCGCCGGGCCGCGAGCCGGTGGCTCTCCTTGATGTGCGGCCGGATCGCAGCCAGCACGGCCGTCAGTACCGCGATATCGTCGGTAAAGCCCACGAGGGCGAGAATGTCCGGGACAGCGTCGACCGGCATGACGAAATAGGCGAGCGCCGCAAGCAGCGTGCCCCGCACGCGCGCCGGGGTTTCCGTATCGAGCGCGGCGTAATAGGCGGCCACCACTTCGTCCATGAACGGAACCTGCCGGGCGGCGCGCCGGGCGGTGCGCCAGAAGCGGTCGCGCACGCGTTCCTCGCGGCGGCGGCCTTCCTCGGCACCGACCGGCGCCAGGATCCTGCCGATATTCACACCATCCATCGTCTGCTTCCGACGTGATTGCACTGAAACGAAGATGTGGGTGGGCGCAGGCGGCCCCGCAAGATCAACCGCCGGCGAAGCGGTTCATCTTCTTCGCCAGTTCGAAATCGAGCTCCGTCAGCCCGCCTGCCGAATGCGTCGAAAGCGTCACGTCGACCGTCTTGTAGACGTTCGACCACTCGGGATGGTGATCCATCTTCTCCGCCGCGAGCGCGACGCGCGTCATGAAGGCAAAGGCCTCGCTGAAGTTGCGGAAGGTGAAACTGCGGCTGATCGAACCGCCGTCCTCTGCGAGGCTCCAGCCTTCGAGGTCGCGCAACGCCGTCTCGGCGCTCTGCCGGTCCAGTTTCTCTCTCGCCATCGCTTTCCCTTTGTCCGTTCGGAATGAGATGGAAGCTATCCCTGCTCCGGAACAACGCTCAAGCAGCCGTTCTGTTCGGCTGGCCGTCTGGACCTGCCGCCTCCTCCCGGAAGCTCCTAAGCAAGTGACGTGCTTGGGCGATCCCGATCGTTCGAGCGGTCTACCGCATGATCCGTGAGGCTTCGGCGGTGTTGCCGGCAAGGTTGTGCACCCGCGAGGCCTCCGCACCCAGAGGCCAGGCCTCCTCGACGATGTAGGGCCCGCCACCGACCGAATCCCGCGACGACATCAGCACGAAGCGGCCGACGCGAAATGGCATGGTGGAGAAGTTGCCGCGGGCCGAAAGGTAGTTGGCCACCGCTTCCGGACTGGCGTTCTTGAGCCGCGCCAGCGTGACGTGCGGGGTGAACTTGCGCGGGTCGGCCGGCAGGCCGAGACGCTGGCAGATGCGCTCGATCTCCGCCTGCAGCGCGAACAGGTCCGGCGAGGCGGCGACGCCCGCCCAGATAGAGTGCGGTTTCTTGCCGCCGAACTGTCCGACGCCGGACAGCGCCAGGTTGAAGGTGGGCCGTCGCACCCGGTCGAGCGCATTGGCGACCTCGTCGGCCACGTGGCCTTCGACATCGCCAATGAAACGCAGAGTGAGATGGAAGTTCTCCACGTCGACCCAGCGCGCGCCGGGCAGGCCACCGCGCAACAGGGAGAGTGAAAGGGCGGCGTCACGCGGAATCTCGAGGGCGGTGAAAAGACGGGGCATTACTACCTCCTCGAATCGACTGCGTGTGCGTAGCGAATCATCGAACGTGCGGCGGGGCAAGCGATTTGTCCGCCGGCCTCACCCGTCCTGGCGCTCCAGATAGTTTCGCTCCACGATGGGTAGAACGCCTTCCACCATGCGATCGATCCCTTCCGCGTTTGGGTGCATGCCGTCGTCGAGCAGCAGCGCCGGCTGCGCCGCCACTCCTTCCAGCAGGAACGGATAGAGTCCGAGGTCGTACTGCTCCGCCAGCCGCGGATAGATGCTGTTGAAAGCATTGGCGAAGTCCGGCCCGAGATTGGGTGCGGCGAGCATGCCGACGAGCAGTATGTCCACCGGCCGCTCCCTCAGCCGCACGATCATCTCCTCGAGGTTCCTCGCCGTGATCTCCGGCGAGACGCCGCGCAGCATGTCGTTGGCGCCGAGCCCGAGGATGACGAGGTCGGTCTCCTCCGGCACCGACCAATCGAGCCGCGAGAGCCCTCCGCTGGAGGTGTCCCCCGACACGCCCGCATTGGCGATCACGACATCGTGACCGCGGGACTTCAGGGCCGATTCAAGCCTCTCAGGAAAGGATTCGCCCGGGCCGAGGCCGTAGCCGGCCATAAGGCTGTCACCAAAGGCCACGATTCTGTAGGTATCGGCCGCGGCCGGCCCGGCGGGCGCCGCGAGAGCGGCAGCCACCAGCAAAAGCGCGGCGAAAAGCTGTTTGAACGCCATTGATTCCAACCCATATGTTGCGGACCCGCCGCCACCATATAGGACCGATCTCCGTGACAGAAACCGTCATCGAACTGAAGGACGTGTCGCTCACTCTCGGACAGGGTGCTTCTTCGGTCCATGTGCTCAAGGGCGTCGGCCTCGAGGTGACGCGCGGCGAAACCATCGGCATCGTCGGCCCCTCGGGCTCGGGCAAGTCGACCCTGCTGATGGTGCTTGCCGGGTTGGAACGCGTCGACGCAGGCGTGGTGCGCGTGGCCGGGACCACGATCAACGGGCGCTCCGAGGACGAGATCGCAGCCTTCCGCGGCCGCAACATCGGAATCGTCTTCCAGTCCTTCCATCTCATTCCGAACATGACGGCGCTCGAGAACGTGGCGGTGCCGCTCGAGCTTGCCGGCCATCCGGACCCGTTTGGTGCCGCGGGCCGCGAACTGGCCGCAGTCGGGCTGGCGGAGCGCGTCACCCACTATCCGTCCGAACTTTCCGGCGGCGAACAGCAGCGCGTCGCGATCGCTCGCGCAATGGCCCCGGAGCCGAAAATCCTCATCGCCGACGAACCGACCGGCAATCTCGACCAGGCGACCGGCCGGCAGATCGCCGACCTGCTCTTCACCAAGGCCGGCGAGCGCGGCACGACGCTGCTGCTGGTCACCCACGATCCGACGCTGGCGGGCCGGTGCAGCCGGCAGGTAGCCATGCGCTCGGGCCGGATCGAGGCGCCAGTTTCCTCTTCCGACATTGACCTTTCCGGCATCGGCGAGGCGGAGCGGGTCCATTGAGCGACGAAGCCGTCATACGTTCTCCTGCTCTTTCATATGGAAGGGAAGGCGGCAACTCGCTGGCCCGCACGCTCTCGCTTGCCCTTCGCTTCTCGTTCCGCGAAATGCGCGGCGGGCTGTCCGGCTTCCTGATCTTCATCACCTGCATCGCGCTCGGCGTCGGCGCCATCGGCGGCGTCAACTCGGTCGCGCAGGCAATAACCGGCGCTGTGGAAAGCCAGGGCCGCGACCTGCTCGGCGGCGACATCCGCTTCCAGCTGATCCATCGCGAGGCCTCTACGGAAGAGCGCGCTTTCCTCGAGGGCCTTGGCGATATCGCGGCCAGCGCCAACATGCGCTCCATGGCGCGGCTGCCGGACGGCTCGGACCAGGCGCTGGTCGAGGCGAAGGCGGTGGACGCGGCATACCCGCTCTACGGCGCGCTGGAAACCGACCCGCCCATGCCGCTCGACGAACTGCTAGGCGAGCGCGACGGGCTCTGGGGGGCGGTAGCACCGGACACCCTGTTTGAACGGCTCGGCATCGAACCTGGCGACAGCGTGGTGCTTGGCGGCGAGACCTTCGAACTGCGCGCCCGGCTCGTGACCGAGCCCGATGCCGTGTCGGACGGCTTCGGCTTCGCGCCACGACTGCTCGTGTCGCTCGACGGCCTGCGCGCCTCGGGTCTGATCCAGCCCGGAGCCCTGGTCGAGCATGCCTACAAGATCCGCATGCCTGACGGCACCGGCAATGATGCGATCGAAGCAATCCGCGAGCGCGCCGGGGCGGAGTTTCCCGAAGCAGGCTGGTCGATCCGGTCGCGCAGCAATGCCGCCCCCTCTCTTTCCTCCAATATCGAGCGCTTCTCGCAGTTCCTTACCCTTGTCGGCCTGACCGCGCTGGTGGTGGGCGGGGTCGGCGTGGCGAATGCCGTGCGCGCCTATCTGGAAGGCAAGCGCGGCGTGATCGCCACCTTCAAGAGCCTAGGCGCCTCCGGCGGCTTCGTCTTCACCGTCTATCTGGTGCAGATCAGCGTTATAGCCCTGATCGGCATCGTCATCGGACTGGCCATCGGCGCGGTGATGCCCTTCCTGGCCGCCAGCTTCCTTTCCAGCGTCCTGCCGATCCCCGCCGCCGGCGGTTTCTACCCGGGAGCGCTGGGCGTCGGAGCGCTGTTCGGAGCGCTGGTGACGCTCGCCTTCGCGTTGCTGCCGCTCGGCCGCGCCCGCGACGTGCCGGCCACCGCATTGTTCCGCGAGATGGGCTTCGAGGCGCGTGGCCTGCCGCACTGGCCCTATGTCGTCGCGGCGGCCGCGATCGCACTGTCTCTGGCGGTATTCGCTGTGTGGTGGTCGACCGACCGGCGCATCGCCACCATCTTCATCGGCGCGATGCTCTTCTCCTTCCTCGTCCTGCGGCTGGTCGGCCAACTCGTGCAGGAGATCGCCCGCCGCAGCCCGCGCGTACGCTCCACGGCGTTGCGGCTCGCGATCGGCAACATCCACCGCCCCGGCGCGCTCACGCCATCGGTCGTGCTGTCGCTCGGGCTGGGGCTGACACTGCTGGTCACGCTGGCGCTGATCGACGGCAACCTGCGGCGCCAGATCGCCGGCAACCTGCCGGAACGCGCGCCGAACTTCTTCTTCGTCGATATCCAGAGCGCCGAGATCGACCGCTTCAGCGCCCTTATCTCGGGGCAGGCGCCGGCCGGGGACTTTAACACGGTGCCCATGCTGCGCGGCCGCATAATGGCGCTGAACGGCATCGACGTCCGCGAGATCCAGGTGCCGCCAGAGGGAGCCTGGGTGCTGCGCGGCGACCGCGGCATCACCTATTCCGCCACGCCGCCCGAGAACTCGACCGTGACCGAGGGGCGCTGGTGGCCGGAAGACTATGAGGGCGAGCCGCTCGTCTCCTTCTCCGCGGAGGAGGCCGGAGAGATCGGCCTGAAGATCGGCGAAACGCTGACTGTCAACGTGCTTGGCCGTAACATCACCGCCCGCATTGCCAATTTCCGCCAGCTCGAATGGGAATCGATGGGTATCAACTTCGTCATGGTGTTCTCGCCCAACACTTTCGCCGGGGCGCCGCATTCGTGGCTCGCCACGCTCACCGACCGGCAGGCGACGGCGGCGGACGAATCGCTGCTGCTGAACGAGGTGACGCGCGCCTTCCCGGCCGTGACGACGGTGCGCGTCAAGGACGCGCTCGACATCGTCAACACCATGGTGGCCCAGCTCGCCACCGCCATCCGCGCGGCCGCGGCCGTGGCGTTGGTGGCGTCGATTCTGGTGCTTTCGGGCGCGCTCGCCGCCGGAAACCGCGCCCGCGTCCACGATGCTGTGGTGCTGAAGACCCTGGGCGCCACCCGCCGCACTCTGATCTCGGCCTTCACGCTGGAATACCTGATGATCGGCCTCGCCACCGCCATCTTCGCGCTGCTCGCCGGTGGCGTCGCGGCCTGGTTCGTGATCGCTCGCATCATGACGCTGCCGTCGAGCTTCCTGCCGGAAGTTGCGATATCAACCATCCTAATCGCGCTGGTGCTCACTGTGGGATTCGGTCTCGCCGGCACTTGGCGGGTGCTGGGCCACAAGGCGGCGCCGGTTCTGCGCAACCTGTGAGCAGGTGGCCGTGGCCTCGCGCCCCCGCGTCTCCGGGTTTCACGCTGTCGTGACACGCGGCAAGATTTCGCGATTTTCGTGCGCTACCCAATGCGCAAGGTCTTGTTCTGGCCTGAAAGACACATCATATTCCCGGGCAGGCATGCTGGAGTCCCGCCAGCGGCGCCTGGGCGCGCGCCAAGCGGCGCCTGACACCGGACGGGACGAGAGGCTGTAAGAGGAAACAATGGCTGAACCCCTTCGCAACTATCAGACGCGTGTGGCCGCCGGCGCTCGCGCCGACGCGTCCATCGACCTTGGCCTGCGCGCCTACATGCTTCGGGTTTACAACCTGATGGCGCTGGGTCTGGCGATCACCGGCCTTGCTGCGCTCGGCACGGTGATGCTGGTGACGACCGGCGATCCGTCGGCCGCCGTGGCGACGCTGCCGAACGGGAAGATGCTGACCAACATGGGCGTGGCGCTCTATGGTTCGCCGCTGCGCTGGGTTGTGATGCTCGCCCCGCTGGCGATGGTATTCTTCCTGTCGTTCCGCGTGCACAAGATGAGCCTGTCGGCCGCGCAGACGACCTTCTGGGCTTTTGCCGCGGTGATGGGCGTATCGCTCTCGTCGATCTTCCTGGTCTACACGTCGGCTTCGATCGTGCAGACCTTCTTCATCACCGCCGCCTCGTTCGGCGCGCTGTCGCTGTGGGGCTACACCACCAAGCGCGACCTGACCGGCATGGGCTCGTTCCTGTTTATGGGCCTGATCGGCCTCATCCTCGCGATGGTGGTGAATATCTTCCTTGCCTCCCCGGCGCTGCAATTCGCCATCTCGGGGATCGGCGTGCTGATCTTCGCGGGCCTCACCGCCTACGATACCCAGCAGATCAAGGAGATGTATTACGAGGGCGACGGCACCCTGGTTGCCGGCCGAAAGGCGATCATGGGCGCGCTGCGTCTCTATCTCGACTTCATCAACATGTTCATGTTCCTGCTGCAGTTCCTCGGCAACCGCGAATAGCGGCAGACATCGAACCGAAAAGAAAAGGGCGCCTTCGGGCGCCCTTTTTTGTGCCGGCCGCTCCGCTGGGATCCCCCAACTGACCGCTGGCGAAAATGCCCCAGCGGAAGCGGGGCTGTGGCCATTCTGCGCACCCGAGACTGCTTCTTTAGGTTGCGTTGCGGTTTGCGACGGGGCAGAAGATAGCCCGGGAACGACAAAGCAGAGCGCTTCGCAAAGAGGCGCAAGGGAGGTGAGTATGGCGGGGCTCATTGGCCTGTCGCGCATCATCGATCGCATCAATGAGATCGTCGGCCGCTCGGTCATATGGCTGGTCCTCCTGGCGGTGCTGATCAGCGCGGCCAACGCCACCATCCGCAAGACCTTCGACATATCCTCGAACGCCTGGCTGGAACTCCAGTGGTACCTCTACGGTACCGTCTTCATGCTCGCCGCCGCCTACACGCTCCTGCGCAACGAGCACATCAGGATCGACATCGTCTCAGGTCGCCTGTCCAAGCGTACGCGCGACTGGATCGACCTGATCTGCCACCTGCTCTTCCTTATGCCTTTCTGCGGGGCGATGGTGTGGCTCTCCTGGCCCTGGTTCATGCGCTCGTTCAACTCGGGGGAGGTTTCCACCAATGCCGGAGGCCTCATCATCTGGCCCGCCAAGTTCATGGTGCTCGCGGGCTTCGTCCTTCTGACCGCGCAGGGCATCTCCGAGATCATCAAGCGCATCGCGGTGATCCGGGGCCTGATCGACGATCCGCTGCCGCAGCACGATCTTCCCCCCGCCGCCGAGGCGATGCTCGAGATGGAGGCCGATCGCCGTGATTGACCTTCTCGCCCACAACCTGGCCCCGATCATGTTCATCACCGTGATGGCGATGCTGCTGATCGGCTATCCCGTCGCCTTCACGCTGGCCGCCGGCGGCCTGTTCTTCTTCTTCATCGGCGTGGAGGTGAGCCACATCTCGCAGGAGATCCGCCTCTTCTGGCCACTGCTGCAGTCGCATCCCGACCGCATCTACGGCATCATGTACAACGACACGCTGCTGGCGGTGCCGTTCTTCACGTTCATGGGCCTCATACTCGAGCGCTCAGGAATGGCCGAGGACCTCCTCGACACGATCGGCCAGCTCTTCGGACCCATCCGTGGCGGCATCGCCTTCGCCGTCGTGCTGGTCGGCGCGCTTCTCGCGGCCACCACCGGCGTGGTCGCTGCCTCCGTTATCGCCATGGGCCTGATCTCGCTGCCAATCATGATGCGCTATGGCTATAATGCCGGCTTCGCCTCGGGCACCATCGCCGCCGCCGGCACGCTGGCGCAGATCGTCCCCCCGTCCCTCGTGCTGATCGTCATGGCCGATCAGCTCGGCCGCTCCGTCGGCGACATGTACGTCGCCGCCATGGTGCCTGCGCTGATGATCATAGGCCTCTACTGCCTGCTCATCTTCGCGGTCACGCTCGTCAAGCCGCAATGGGCGCCGGCGCTGCCGGAGGCAGCTCGTACGCTGGGAACCGGCGTCTGGTCCCTGGTGGTCCTCCTCGGCCTGGTCGCGCTCGTCTACCTGGCCGCCTATTACACGATCTTCTCCGACATGCGTTACGAGGTGAGGCTGGTGTGGGCGGCGACGACAGCGACTGCGTTTGCCTTCGCTGTCAGCCTTGCCAACCGCTATCTCGGGCTCGGCATCCTCTCGCGCCTCGCGGAGCAGGTCGTCATCGTCCTGATCCCGCCGCTCGCGCTGATCTTCCTGGTGCTGGGCACGATCTTTCTCGGCATAGCCACGCCCACGGAGGGCGGCGCCATGGGCGCGACCGGCGCGCTGGTGCTCGCGCTGGCCAAGGGCCGCATGAACATGCGGGTGTTGCGGCAGGCGCTGGAGTCGACGACGAAGCTCTCCGCGTTCGTGATGTTCATCCTGATCGGCGCGCGGGTCTTCGGCCTCACCTTCTACGGCATCAACGGCAACGTCTGGATCGAGGATCTGCTGCTGGCGCTGCCGGGGGGCGAGACCGGCTTCCTGATCATCGTCACCATCATCGTATTCATCCTGGGCTGCTTCCTCGATTTCTTCGAGATCGCCTTCATCATGGTCCCGCTGCTGGCTCCGGCCGCCGAGACGCTCGGCATCGACCTTGTCTGGTTCGGCATCATCCTCGGCATCAACCTGCAGACGTCGTTTCTCACGCCTCCGTTCGGGTTCTCGCTGTTCTACCTAAGATCGGTCGCTCCGATGCGGGAATGGCGCGACGAGGTCACGCAGCGGATGATGCCGCCGGTCCGCACAGCCGAGATCTACAAGGGGGCGCTGCCCTTCATCGTCATCCAGTTCGCCATGATCCTCATCATCATCGCGTTCCCTGGGCTGGTGATGCACTACAAGAGC
Organism: Pseudomonadota bacterium; assembly: GCA_023435335.1. Taxonomy (GTDB): domain Bacteria; phylum Pseudomonadota; class Alphaproteobacteria; order Rhizobiales; family Rhizobiaceae; genus RCIO01. The sequence continues at coordinate 34,405 of JAEYRU010000009.1, read as the reverse complement.
GCGCCCGTGAACGTCGACGAGGTGGAGATCGTCGTGCCTCCCTTCGGCGGTGGGGAACAACCTGGACTGCCGGGTGGGCTAGGCTTGCCGGGCGGACTTGGCCTGCCGCCGCTGGGCGGCCCCCCCGATCAGGGGGGCGACCAGCCGGCCCCGGACCCTGCGCCAGACCTGAGCCAGCCGCCGGCCTTCAACTGACGGTGAACACGAAAAGGCCCCGGAGCCGCGCTCCGGGGCCTTTCGCATTCTGCACCCTGCGCGTCAGATCTTGGAGGCGCGCTGCTGAAGCATCATGAAGGTGTCGTAGGTGTATTCGGAAATCTGCGCCCAGAGATAGGCGTCCTTCCGGAACGCCATCTGGCTGTCGTAGATCTTCTTGAAGCCGGCGTTCGACGCGGTGATCTCGTCATAGGTGCTCTGCGAGGCGTCGAAGCAGGCTGCCAGGATCTCCTGGTTGAACGGACGCAGTTGTGCGCCGCCGGCCACCAGGCGACGCAGCGCCGCCGGGTTCTTCTGGTCGTAGCTGGCCATCATGTCGCAGTTGGCAGCCTGGCAGGCCGACGTCAGCGCAGCCTGGTAGCTCTTCGGCAACTCGTTCCACTTGGCAAGGTTGACCATCGTGTGGAGCGCGGGGCCGCCTTCCCACCAGCCCGGATAGTAGTAGTACTGCGCGACCTTCTGGAAGCCGAGCTTCTCGTCGTCATAGGGACCGACCCACTCGGCCGCGTCGATGGTGCCCTTCTCGAGCGAGGGGTAGATGTCGCCGCCGGCGATCTGCTGAGGCACGACGCCGAGCTTCTCGACCACCTTGCCGGCGAACCCGCCGATGCGCATCTTGAGGCCGGACAGATCCGCCACGGAGTTGATCTCCTTACGGTACCAGCCGCCCATCTGAGCGCCCGTATTGCCGCAGGGCAGGGCATAAAGGCCCTGCGTGGCGTAGAATTCGTTGAGCAGGTCATTGCCGCCGCCGAAATAGAACCAGGCGTTGATCTGCCGCGCGTTCAGCCCGAAGGGAATGGCCGTCGCCAGTGCCCAGGTGGGGTCCTTGCCCCAGTAGTAATAGGACGCAGTGTGGCAGGCCTCGACCGTACCCGCCGAAGCGGCATCGGCCGCCTGCAGGCCCGGGACCAGTTCGCCTGCCGCGAATACCTGGATGTCGAAGTTGCCGTCCGTCGATTCGCGGACATATTTCGCCATCGTCTCGGCCGCGCCGAAGATCGTATCGAGCGCCTTCGGGAATGAAGACGTCACGCGCCACGAGATTTTCGGCATCGATTGCGCGATCGCCGGGGCGGCAAGCGTTGTTGCGGCAGCCGCGCCCGCCCCGGCGAGACCAGCCTTGGTGATGAATGAACGACGATCCATGTTTCTACCTCCCATTGAGATCATCTCCTCTCGGGGAACGAAGCCGGTTGTTTCTGTTCTGGGCTGCTTCCCCCGCGGCATGAATGCACGGCGAAGCTTGACTGTCCAGACGCCTGACGAAACGGCAGTACGGACAGCCTATGCAGAGAGGACCTCACGCCCTCCAAAGCAAAAAGCCCCGGGGCGTTTCCGCTCCGGGGCTCCCAGTCACATCTGTCGACGCGTCAGATCTTTCCGGCGCGCTGCTGCAGCATCATAAAGGTGTCGTAGTTGTATTCGGCCACCTGCATGTTGAGGTAGTACTCACCGCGGAACGCGGTGATCGAATCCCAGATCTTCTTGAAGCCGGCGTTGGAGGCCGTGATCTCGGCGTAGACCTCGTTCGATGCGTCGAAGCAGGCCGACAGGATCTCCTGGCTGAACGGGCTGAGCTTCGCTCCGGCCGCCACCAGCCGCTTCAGAGCGGCTGTGTTCAGATAGTCATACTTCTGCAGCATGTCGGCGTCCTGAGCCTGCGCGGCCGTGCGCAGCAGCGACTGGTAGCTGGCCGGCAGTTCTTCGAACTTCTGCTTGTTGAACATCAGGTGGACGGTCGGACCGCCTTCCCACCAGCCGGGGTAGTAGTAGAACGGCGCCACCTTGGCGAAGCCGAGCTTCTCGTCGTCGTACGGTCCGACCCATTCGGCGGCGTCGATGGTGCCTTTCTCAAGCGCCGGATAGATGTCGCCACCGGCGATTTGCTGCGGCACGACACCGAGCCTCTCGACCACCTTGCCGGCGAAGCCGCCGATGCGCATCTTGAGGCCCTTGAGATCCTCGACCGTGTTGATCTGCTTGCGGAACCAGCCGCCCATCTGGACGCCCGTATTGCCGCCGGGAAAGCCGACAAGGCCCTGCGTGCCGAGGAACTCGTTGAACAGGTCGAGACCGCCGCCGTGGTACATCCACGCGTTCATGCCGCGCGCGTTGAGCGCGAACGGAACGGCCGAGCCCAGCGCCCAGGTAGGGTCCTTGCCCCAGTAATAGTATGCCACGGTGTGGGCCGCCTCGACGGTACCGGCGGTGACGGCGTCGGCAGCCTGCAGGCCCGGCACCAGTTCGCCGGCGGCATAGACCTGGATCTGGAAATTGCCGTCGGTGGCTTCCGACACCATCCGCGCGAACACTTCGGCGCCGCCATAGATGGTGTCGAGCGCCTTCGGGAAGGACGAGGTCAAACGCCACGTGATCTTGGGATTGGACTGGGCGATGGCCGGGGCGGCGAGCGCGGTGGCCGCTGCGGCCCCTGCGCCGGCGAGCCCGGCATTCTTGATGAATGAACGACGATCCAACTTCTACTCCTCCGGATTGCATTTCCTGGATCAGTGCATCTCGGAGCATCCAGCGATGCGAAGCCCGAGCGCGGCCGGAAAATACAACCACAAGCCGTTTTGTCCATGATTCCGCCTAGTTACGCTGCGTCACCTGCGCCTGCGGCGTGACTTGAAACCGCTCGATCTGATTGCAGTTGGAAAGGCAGGCCGCGCATCCTAATGTGATGCGGCAGAGTCTCGACCTGAAAACGCCCTTGGTGTCGCCATGCTTCAGCCGCTCGTCGCCGTCTCTACCGACGTCCGCGAATTTTCCAACAATGTCTGGCACGCGACGCCGGTCCAGTACCTCGAGGCCGCGCTTACCGCCGCCGGAACGCTGCCGCTGCTGCTGCCTTCCTTCGGCGATCGCATCGACTTCGATTCACTGCTCGAGCGCGTCGACGGCGTGCTCGTGACCGGTTCGCGCTCGAACGTGCACCCATCGCTTTACGGCGGCGAGGCCAGCGAGGAGAACGGCCCCTACGACACGGCACGGGACGCGACCACGCTGCCGCTCATCCGCAAGGCCATCGAGCGCGGCGTTCCGCTGCTGGCCATCTGCCGCGGCATCCAGGAGATGAATGTCGCGCTGGGCGGCACGCTGGCGACCGAAATCCATGAGATGGAGGGGCGCCACGACCATCGCGCGCCGGAGAGCGAGAACCAGGACGAACGCTTCGCCATCCGCCAATCCGTCTCGATCAAGCCGGGGTCCTGCCTGGCCGGCGTCTTCGGCCCCGGCGAGATCATGGTCAATTCGGTGCACAGGCAGGCCGTCGACCGGCTGGGGTCCGCCCTTCAGATCGAGGCGGTGGCACCCGACGGCACCGTGGAGGCGGTCTCCGTGCGGGGGGCGCGCGCCTTCGCGGTCGGTGTACAGTGGCACCCAGAGTACTGGGCGAATTCGGACGACAGCTCCGCGCGGTTGTTCAGGGCCTTCGGCGACGCGGTGCGCGCCCATGCGCAGGCCCGCGGCGGGATGCGCCCGGCGGCGGAATAGATTAGTCGTCCTGCGCGATCAGCGAGATCAGCGGGGCCCCTGCCCCGTAGGATTCGAAAGCGTGGCCGTCGCCAGCCGCGAAGCGAGCCGTCACTTTGCCGTCCTCGCCCATGAAGGCCACGGAGCCGTCTTCCTGCTCACTCCAGAAGCGCGCGGCCGCGAGGTCGGGTAGCTCCGTGGCACAGTCCGCGCCGAATATCAGTCGGGCCTTGTGCGCTGAAACCGCATCCCCCTTGACCACGTCGCACCCGGTATCGGCCCCGTAAAGCACCAGGCGGAACCGCTCGGCAATTCGGCTCGCCTGCAAGTCCGGCGTATGGGAAGGAGATGCGCCAGGCGGCGTGCCGCCATTGGTCACCGTGTAGGCGACGCCCGCGAACGCCACCGCGCCCAGGCCCGCTACTGCCTTGATAATGCCCATCGCCGTCACCCCGTCGCCATTGCCCCGGGATGAGGATCGGGAGTTGTGGTTAAGCCGGGGTTAAGGCCCCTATCGAGCCGTCACGTCGGCCGTCTCGGGCACCGGCGTCAGCGCCCTGCGCTGCGTAAACCATGACACCAGGTTGTCGACCACGAGATCGGCCATGGCGCGCCGCGTATGCACCGTGGCCGAGCCGACATGCGGCAGCACGCAGGCATTGGGCAGTGCGATCAGTTCCGCCGGAACGCGCGGCTCGTCGGCGAAGACGTCGAGCCCGGCGGCGCGGATCGTCCCGGACTTCAGCGCCTCGATCAGGGCGGCCTCGTCGACCGTGCTGCCCCGCCCGATATTGATGAACACGCCCTCCGGTCCGAGCGCGCGGAGAATGTCGGCATTGACGATCCGCTGCGTGGTCGCTCCGCCGGGCGTGACCGCGATCAGCGTGTCCACGGCGGTCGCAAGCTCCTTCAAGGTCGGATAATAGTCCTGCGACGCGCCCTCCAGCCTGCGCCGGTTGTGGTAGCTGACCTTGAGGCCGAACGCCTCCAGCCGCCGCGCGATCGCCGAGCCTATGCGCCCCATGCCGAAGATGCCGACATGGCGGCCGCGCAACGTGGCCGGCGTCAGCCGATAATTGCCCTGGCTGACCCACTTGCCGGCCCGCAACCAGGCCTCCGCCTGGGGGAGCTCGCGCACGGTGTTGATGAGAAGACCGACGGCTGTGTCCGCGACCTCCTCCGTTAGCACGTCCGGGGTGTTGGTGACCATGACGCCGCGTCCGGCGCAGTATCTCGCATCCACCGAATCGTAGCCGACCCCGAAATTGGCGACTATCTCGAGGTTGGGGAGAGCATCCACGAAGGCCGGGCCAATGCCCATGTTCGTTCCCACGACGGCGATGCCCCTGATGGCGCTTGCGACTTCCGGCGAAAGCAGAGCGGGGTCGGACTTCTCGATTTCAATTATGCGGAACGTTCCGCTTATGCGCTCCACCGCATGCGGATGCATGCGCCCCGGAACCACGATCTGGATTTCGCTGGTGCTCACGCCGCTCTCCTTGCCTGTTGCCGCTGCATGCTTAGCGGCACGAGACGGGGATGCAAGCCCGGCAGCGTACCGGTGCGGCCTCAGTTCCGCTCGCGCGGCCGCCCGGTGGACTGGCGCACATGCAGTTCGGGCTTGATGAGTTCCTGATGCGTGTCGACGGTCGCGCCGTTGAGCCGGTCAAGCAGCACGCGCGCCGCGCGGCGGCCGACTTCCCGCTGTCCGTTCCACACGGTGGTCAGCGCCGGCGTGGCGATGGCGGCTTCCTCCAAGTCGTCGTAGCCGGTTACGGATATGTCGACGCCGGGCACAAGCCCTGCTCGCGCGATGCCGTTCATCAGGCCGATCGCCACCAGGTCGTTCCAGCATACGGCGGCGGTCGGCTTTTCCTTGAGCGCGAGGAATGCGCCCGCCGCCTCGAAACCGCCCTGCTTGGTGCGCGGTCCGGGCAGGCGCATGGAGGGGAGTACGTCCAGCCCGGCCTTTTCCATCGCCGCCACGTAACCCTGGTACCGGTCGCGGCCCGTGGAGGTCTGGTCGGTACCGCCGATCATGGCGATGCGCGTATGGCCGAGCGAAATGAGGTGATTGGTCGCCAAGCCGATGCCGTAGGCATCGTCGCCGCGGAACACCGGCACGTCGACGCCGTCGACTGAGCGCGCGACAAGCACGGCCGGCAGGCCGTTGTCCTCCGCCATCCGGATATCTTCCGGCGGCGTGCCGATTGCCGGCGACATGATCACCCCGTCGGCGCCGAGTTGCAGCAGCGTGTCGATGAAGCTGCGCTGCTTCTCCACCTGGTCGTAGTGATTGCAAAGGAGGAATGTCTGGCGCGAGCGGTCGAGCTCCATCTCGATCGCGCCCAGGATCTCCGCATAAAAGGGATTCATGATGTCGTGCACCGTCACCCCGACGATGCCCGAACGCGACGTCCTCAGGCTCGCCGCGCGCCGATTGTAGATATAGCCGATCGCTCGCGCATGTTCCTTGATGCGCTCGCGCGTGGCGTCAGCCACCAGCGGGCTGTCGCGCAGCGCCAGGGAGACGGTCGCAGTCGACACGCCAAGCCCTTCCGCGATCGTCGAAAGCTTGATCTTCTGCGCCAGCTAAGCCTCCCGGGGCCATTTAAACTGTTTAAATGGCCCATATCGCATCGCTTGCCGGCGCGTCAAAGCTTTTTAGCGAGATCGATCGTTTCCGTATTGGGAGCGGTCCGGCTGGCAAGTCGCAGGCGGTGTTCGCGATGCACGATATAGAGGCCGCTTGCGACGATGACCGCCGCGCCGAACAGCGTCCAGCCATCGGGCAAGTCGCCGAAGACGACATAGCCGGCAAATATCATCCATACCATCTGCAGGTAGGGATAGGGCGCAAGCGCGGTCGCCGTAGCCTGCTTGAAGGCGCGGATGAGCAGATAGTGTCCGAAAGCTCCGTAGAAGCCGAGCGACAGCAGCAGGGCCCACAGCAGCGGGGAAGACGGCATCTCCGCGTATGCCGGAACGATCGGCGCGATGAGCAATACGGGAGAGAGGGCCGAGTAGAAGATCAGGCTCTCCGACGTTTCGCGCGCGCCCATGCTCCGCGTCATGATCGCGTAGAAGGCATAGGAAAGCATCGAGGCGAGCGCGAAGACATGCCCGAGCCCGAACACGCCGAAGCCCGGCCGCGTGATGAGCAATACGCCGACGAATCCCGCACCGACCGCTAGCCAGCGCCGCCATCCGGCCCACTCGCCCAGCAACGGCCCGGCAAGTGCCGTTATCACCATCGGCCCGAAGAAGGCGATCGACATCGTTTCCGCAAGCTGCAGCGACTTCAGCGCGTGGAAATTGAAGAAGGTGGAACCGAACAGGAAGACGCCGCGCAGCACCTGCTGCGGCAGGCTTCGATAGCGGAATACCTCGGGATTCGACCAGGCGCGGAAAAGCACCAGCACGAGGAGCAGATGCACTACGAAGCGCACCCAGGACACGAATTCGGAACTCATGCCAGATACGACGAGATACTTGGCGCTCGTATCGAGAAAGGCGAACGAAACGCCTGCGCCGATCATCAGCAGGATGGCGGAACCGGGCGTGGGCTCATCGGACTGCGGTGTCTGCAACTGGACTACCGTTAACGCGCGAAGGGATCGCGTCTCTTTCGGCCACTTGTTCCCTGTCCGCAAGCCTCAATCCGCAATGCGGGCGTTGTTTACTCCTCGACGTCTTCGAGTTCCGGGTCTTCGACCGGCTCCGCGCCGTTCAGGTTGGCCTCGATACGCAACAGGACCTTCAGCAGCGCCTTCTGCTCCTTCTTGTCCAGCCCGCGGAACGCCTGCTTCTCAGTCTTGCGCAGCGACTTCTCGATCAGCCGGATGGCGTCGCGCCCGGCATCGGTCAGGAACACGTGCGCCTGCCGTGAGTCGGCTTCGCTCGCCTGCCGCGCCACGAAACCCTGCGTCTGCAGGCGGTTGATCGTCTTGGTGATCGTCGGCGGCCGCACGCCCAGCCGTGCCGCCAGGTTGCCTGGTGTCTGCCCGTCGGTGTCATGCAGCGCCAGCATGATCTGGTCCTGGCCCGCATACAGCCCGTGCTGCAGGAGCCGCGCTGCCAGCGCGGTGCGCGACTGCCTGGCAGCCGACTGCAGCCGTCCGATCAATGTCCCTTTCGCGGCTTTGGCCATGCCAACCTCTCCGCCTGAGTTCCCGTTTGCAATCGGACCGCGACCAGGCCCACAATAGTCTTGGCTCATGCTTTGTCCACCGCCGGCAGCGACGCGACGCAATGCACTTTGCCGGCAACATGTCCGCTTCATGCCAGAGTGATTTATCAGTCTTATGACAGACACAGGTCCAGTCCGGCCCGGCCGGGAACCGATCGCGGTGTTGCCGCTTGGCGCGACCGAGCAGCATGGGCCGCACCTTCCGCTCGAAACCGACACCATCATAGCGGCGGGCATCGTCGAGCGGGTCCGCGCCCTGCTGCCGGAAAGCTTGTCGGTCGAGTTCCTGCCGGTCGAGACAGTCGGCTATTCGATTGAGCACATGGACGTGTCCGGCACACGTTCCCTCTCCTTCGATGCCGCCGTGCGCCGCTGGATAGGGATTGGCGAGGACGCATTCCACCGTGGCATTCGCAAGTTCGTGATGCTGAACGCACATGGCGGGAACTCCCCGCTCATGACGATCGTAGCCACAGAACTGCGCGTCCGCCACGCCATGCTCGCGGTGGCGACCAGTTGGACACGGTTCGGCTACCCGCAAGACATCGTTTCTCCCGACGAGCGCGCCTATGGCGTGCATGGCGGCTTCATAGAAACCTCCGTCATGCTCGCGCTGCGGCCGGATCTGGTCGACATGGGGAAAGCTGGCGATTTTCCCAATGCCCAACAACGTTTCATCGGGGAGTTCAAGCACTTGCGCGCCTACGGCCCGCATGCTTTCGGCTGGAAGATGCGCGATCTTTCACCCGCAGGCGTGGCTGGCAACGCGGCCGCCGCCACTGCCACTGCAGGCGAGCGTATCCTCGGCCATGCCGCCCACGGCTTCGTCGAGTTGCTGCATGATGTCGACCGCTTCGATCTGAGCCTGCTGACCTGATCCGCCTGGGCCAAACGAGACCCGTGCAAATTGCCTCGGCCGCGCCTATATGAGGGGCCGACAAACCCTCCCGATACAGCCAAGAGGACACCATGCCCGAGGCCCAGGCGCAGACACCCGCGCAGATACCCGTCACCGTGCTCACCGGCTATCTCGGTTCCGGCAAGACGACCCTTCTCAACCGAATTCTCTCGGAGAATCACGGCAAGCGTTACGCCGTGATCGTCAACGAGTTCGGCGAGATCGGCATCGACAACGACCTGATCGTGGAATCCGACGAGGAGATCTACGAGATGAACAATGGCTGCGTCTGCTGCACCGTTCGCGGCGACCTGATCCGCACTGTGGAAGGTCTGATGCGTCGGCCAGGCCGCTTCGATGCGATCCTGGTGGAGACGACCGGTCTCGCCGACCCCGCGCCGGTGGCGCAGACCTTCTTCATGGACGACGACGTAAAGTCGAAGACCCGGCTGGATGCGGTCGTGGCGCTGGTGGACGCCAAGCATCTGCCGCTGCGCCTCAAGGACTCGAAGGAAGCCGAGGACCAGATCGCGTTCGCCGACGTGATCGTACTGAACAAGACCGACCTCGTGAGTGAGGAGGAACTGGCCAGGGTCGAGGCCACCGTGCGGGCGATCAACCCGGCCGCGCGCATCCACAAGACCGAGCGCTCGGGCGTGCCGCTCGCCGAGGTGCTTGACCGCGGCGCGTTCGACCTGCAGCGCGCGCTCGAGAACGATCCGCACTTCCTCGAGGCCGACGATCACGATCACCACGGCCACGATCACCACCATGGCGAGGCTTCGCCCATTCACGACGTGTCGGTGAAATCGATCTCGCTGCGCGGGGGCGAGATGGACCCGAGGAAGTTCTTTCCCTGGATCGAGAAGACGACGCAGATGGATGGGCCGAGCATATTGCGGCTCAAGGGGATTATCGCCATCAAGGATGATCCGGACCGTTACGTCGTCCAGGGGGTGCACATGATCCTGGAAGGCGACCACCAGCGCCCGTGGAAAGAGGGAGAGGCCCGCGAGACCCGGCTCGTCCTCATCGGTCGCGATCTCGACGCCGAGCGCCTGAAGCGTACCTTCGAGGCTTGCCAGGCCTGATGCCCACCGTCGCACCGCTCGACCTTTCCGCCCACTGCGTCACCGCCTGCTGGCTCGGAGACACCCCGCATTTCGCGCTGGCCGACGGTTCGGTCCATCGCCTCGACCACGGACACAAGACCGTGCAGGCACATGACGGGCTGCTGACCGCTGTGCCGTCGCTCGACGGCAGGACGCTGCTTACCGGCGGGGAGGACGGCAAGGTGCTGGCCGTCTCGGCCGACAGCAACGTGCACACGATCGGCGACATCGGGCGCAAATGGGTGAATGCGCTTGCTGGGGGACCGCAGGGCGCCGTCGCCTGGGCGAGCGGCCGCACCGCTTTCGTGCGGCTGCCGGACGGCAAGGTGCGCGAGTTCCAGCATCCGCGGACGGTGGAGGGCCTGGCCTTCGCGCCGAAAGGCATGCGCATCGCGGTCGCCCGCTACAACGGCACCACGCTGCACTTCCCCGCGGCCGAGGGCAAGCCGGTCGAACTCGAATGGGCCGGTGCCCATACGATGATCACTTTCTCGCCCGACGGGCAGTTCCTGGTCACGGCCATGCAGGAGAATGCCCTGCACGGCTGGAAGCTTGTGGATGGCAAGCACATGCGAATGAGCGGCTATCCGGCCAAGGTGAAAAGCCTGTCCTGGGGGCCGAAGGGCCGCTGGCTCGCCTCAAGCGGTGCGAACGCCGCGATCGTGTGGCCGTTCCAGTCTAAGGACGGGCCGATGGGCAAGGCGCCGCTGGAACTGGGCACGCGCGGTGATTCCATGGCCACCAGCGTCGCCTTCCATCCCGCCGACGAGATTGTCGCCATCGGCTATGCCGACGGGATGGTGCTCGCGGCCCGCTGCGCAGACCAGAAGGAAGTCCTGCTTCGACGCGGCGGAAAGAGCGCCGTCAGTTCGATGGCCTGGGACCGGGCCGGATCCCGCATCGCCTTCGGCACGGAAAGCGGCGATTGCGGCGTGATCGACATCTCGGGCTGAGCGTCGCTGCCGCTGCGTAATCACGTCGGCCATTGCGCTGGCGCTGATGAGAACATATCGTGAACTTATGGCCGCGCTCTCGACCCGCGAAAAGCTGGCGATCCTATCGGATGCCGCGAAATACGATGCATCATGCGCCTCCTCCGGCTCCAAGGGCCGGGATTCGCGCCAGAGCAAGGGCATCGGATCGACCGAGGGCATGGGGATATGCCATTCCTATGCCCCGGACGGACGCTGCATTTCGCTGCTGAAGATCCTGCTCACCAACTTCTGCATCTACGACTGCGCCTATTGCATCAATCGCTCCTCGTCGAATGTGAGGCGCGCGCGCTTCACGGTCGACGAGGTCGTCCGCCTGACCATCGAGTTCTACAAGCGCAACTATATCGAGGGCTTGTTCCTGTCCTCCGGCGTCGTGCGCTCTCCGGACGAAACCATGGGAGAGATGGTCGAGGTCGCGCGGCGGCTTCGCGAGGACGAAAACTACAACGGCTACATCCACCTCAAGACCATCCCGGAATGCTCGCAGGACCTCATCGACAAGGCCGGGCGCTACGCGGACCGGCTGTCGATCAACGTCGAACTCCCGACCGACGAGGGGGTAGAGCGCCTGGCCCCTGAGAAAAGGCCGGCGACCATCCGGCTGTCGATGGCGCGCCTGCGCGCCAGGTTGGAGGAGAAGGCAGAGCCCACCCTGAAGACGAAGCGCACGGAACGCTTCGCGCCGGGCGGGCAGTCAACGCAGATGATCGTTGGCGCCGACGCCGCCACCGACGCCGACATCCTTTCGACCAGCGCCCGCCTGTACGGCAGCTATCGACTCAAGCGGGTCTACTATTCCGCCTTCAGCCCGATCCCCGACGCCTCGCGCGTCCTGCCGTCGATGAAGCCGCCGCTGATGCGCGAGCATCGCCTGTACCAGGCCGACTGGCTGATGCGGTTCTACGGCTTCGATCGACAGGAGATTGTCTCCGCCGCACCCGGCGGCATGCTCGATCTCGCCGTCGATCCCAAGCTCGCCTGGGCGCTTGCCAATCGCGGGCGCTTCCCGGTCGACGTGAACCGCGCGCCGCGCGAAATGCTGCTGCGGGTCCCAGGGCTTGGCACCAAGGTCGTGGACCGTATCCTCGCAACGCGGCGTGTGCAGCGCCTGCGCATCGAGGACCTCGGTCGGCTTTGCGCCTCCATCGCAAAAGTGCGCCCTTTCGTGACCGCAGAAGGCTGGTCTCCCGGCGGCCTGATCGACAGCGACGGGCTGCGCGCGCGTATGGCGCCGCGCGCCGAGCAGTTGAGCCTTCTGTGATGGGGGCGCAGAGGAAGGAGACCCTTGCGGGCTATTCGGTCCGGCTCGCGGGCGAGACCGACTTCCCCGGCTGGCGCGAAGCGGCGCGCCGCCTTGTCCTGAATGGTATCCGTCCCAAGGACGTGGCCTGGCATGCCGGAGCGGGCGATGATCTTTTCGCCGCGCCGACGCCTCTGCCTGCGGCGCCGGACGGCGTCGCGCTGAACGTGCCGCGCGAGTTTGTCGAGTTGGCCGAGGCGGTCATCTGCCACAGCGATGCGGGCCGCTTCGCGCTGCTTTACCGTGTCCTCTTCCGCTTGCGCAGCCAGACGCTGCTGCTGCGGGTGGCGTCAGATCCCGATGTGCAGCGGCTCCACGAACTCGAGAAGGCGGTGCGCCGCGACATCCACAAGATGCGCGCCTTTGTTCGTTTCGTGAAGGTCGGCGATGGCGACGACGAGCGCTATGTCGCGTGGTTCGAGCCGACGCATTTCATCGTCGAGCGCAACGCGCCGTTCTTCGTACGCCGTTTCACCGGCATGCGATGGACGATCCTAACGCCCCGCGCTTCGGCGGACTGGGACGGGGAGACCCTCACGATCGGGCCTGGCGCCAGCCGCGCCGAAGCGCCGGCGGACGATGCGACCAACGAGCTGTGGCGCACCTACTTCGCCAACATCTTCAATCCGGCGCGGTTGAAGCCCAAGGCCATGCAGGCCGAGATGCCCAAGAAGTACTGGCGGAACCTTCCGGAGGCCTCGCTCATTCCTGATCTGATCAAGGGCGCCGACAAGGCCGCCCAGGAGATGATCAAGAAGATGCCGACCGCCCCCGCGCCACATCACAAGGTCGTGCGCGAGAAGCACTGGAGCCGCGCGCCGGTGGAGCCGGAACAGCACGACGGCGCCGGCGCCCGCTCCATTCCGGAGCTGCGCGCGGCCGCCGAGCATTGCAGGCGTTGCCCGCTGTTCAGGGATGCGACGCAGACCGTATTCGGGGAAGGCCCGGAGGAGGCGCGCATCCTCTTCGTCGGCGAGCAGCCCGGCGATCAGGAGGATCTTGCGGGCAAGCCCTTCGTGGGTCCCGCCGGGCGCATGCTCGATGCCGTGCTCGACGAGGCGGAGGTCGACCGCTCGCTGATCTATGTCACCAACGCTGTGAAGCACTTCAAGTTCGAACCGCGCGGCAAGCGCCGTATTCACTCCAAGCCGAATGCCGGCGAAGTCTCAGCCTGCCGCTGGTGGCTGGACAGGGAACTGGCGCTGGTGAAACCCGATATCGCGGTCGCGCTCGGAGCAACCGCCGCGCAGGCGTTGCTGGGGAAACCGATCCCGGTGACGAAGATGCGCGGGGAGATCGTCACGCGCGAAGACGGTCTGCGCGTATTCGTGACCATCCATCCCTCGTATCTGCTGCGCATCCGCGAGCAGGCCGACAAGGAGGCCGAGCGTGGCCGCTTCCTTGCGGACATGCGCAAGGTCAAGGCGCTCATGGGCGCGGCGGCCTAGCCCGGGCCCTTGGGTCACCCCGGGCCCGCGTCCAGCCTCAGAGCCGGCGGATGAAGTAGCGGACGGTGCGTTTGCCGCCGTAGATGCTGGCCGTGCCCACGTCCTCGAATCCGAGCGCGGCGTGGAAGGCGAGCGATCCGGGGTTCGGCGGGTCGAGGTTGACCTCGCAAGCCACTATATCGTGTCCGGCAGCCCGCACGTGGTCGAAGAAGGCCTCATACAGCCGGCGCGCGTGCCCGCGTCCGCGCGCATGGCTCGCGACGGCGATCCGGTCGACATAGGCGAAGCGCGGATAGCGCTCTCGAAACCAGAGATAGTTCGGGCTGTGGTAGTCGGCGCCATGGTCGAAGCCGAGCATGAACGCCTCGACCTCGCCGATCCGCCGCGCGAAGAACGCCTGCCCGACGAGGCGGGTGAACTCGGCTGGTTCCAGCCAGGAGAGTTCGCGCGCGTGCTCGTTGTTCATGGCGAGCACCGCGGGTTCCAGCGACGCGTCGATGGGATTGATGGGCAGCAGCAGCGCGGACACACGGGGCCTCGGGCGTTCGAGAAGCCCGCGAGACTAGGCGCTCACGGGGCGTGGACAACTGCCAGGCGGGGCGTGTCGACCATGCCAACGGTGGCTCGTGGGGCGCCTTAACGGATCAGGATCGCCCGCAGGTCGTTGACGTTCGTGCCGGTCGGGCCGGGCACGAAGAGCTCCCCCAAGGCATTGAATGCACTCCACGAATCGTTGGCGGCAAGGAGCGCGCGCGGGTCGAGACCGGCCGCGCGGATGCGGGTGGCGCTGGTGGAGTCGCAGAATACACCGGCATTGTTCTCCGAGCCGTCGATCCCGTCGGTGTCGGCGGCGAAAGCGTGGATGTTTTCAATGCCTTCGATTGCCAACGCGAAGGCAAGCAGGAACTCGCTGTTGCGCCCGCCCCTGCCTCCTTTGCCGCGCAGCGTGACCGTCGTCTCACCGCCCGAAAGCAGCAGCGCCGGCTTCGTAAACGGTTGATTCCGCAGCGCGATCTGGCGCGCGATGGCGGCGTGCACCTGCCCCACTTCGCGCGCTTCGCCCTCGATCGCATCCGAAAGGATGGCCGTCTGGAGGCCGCATTTTCGGGCTTCGGCGGCAGCGGCCTCGAGCGACAAGGCAGCCGAAGCGATGACGTGCACCTCGTTTTCGGCGAAGCAGGTATCGGTCGGAAGGGGTGCGGCAGCAACCTCGGAGGCGAGATGGCGCATGGCCGCTTCGGGCAGCGCGAGGCGCCAGGTTTCCACGATGTCGAGCGCGTCCTTGCGGGTGGCAGCGTCCGGCACGGTCGGCCCCGAGGCGACGAAGGCGGGATTGTCGCCGGGGATGTCGGACACGACGAGGGTCACGACCCTGGCGGGGTGCGCGGCCGCCGCCAGCCGCCCGCCCTTGATGGTGGAAAGGTGCTTGCGCACCGTGTTCATCGCCGAGATCGGGGCGCCGGAAGCGAGCAGCGCTTGGTTGACCGCGATCTCGTCGTCGAGCGTCATGCCTTCCGGCGGAGAAGGCAAAAGCGCCGAGCCGCCGCCGGAGACCAGCGCCACCACGAGATCGTCCCGGGTAAGGCCGCTCACCGCCTCGAACAGCCGGCGCGAGGCCGCCAGCCCCGCCATGTCGGGAACCGGATGAGCCGCCTCCAGCACCTCGATCCGCTCGCAGGGAACGCCGTAGCCGTAACGCGTGACGACCACCCCTTCGAGCGGCGCCTCCCATGCCCTTTCGAAGGCCCGTGCCATCCGCGCCGAGCCCTTGCCGGCCCCGACCACGATGGCGCGGCCTTTCGGCTTCGGAGGCAGGAACCGACCGATCGTTCGCTCCGGATCAGCGGCGGCGACCGCCGCATCGAACAGTGCGGTGAACAGGGATCTGACGTCGAGATCCACCATTTGGCCTCAATCCTGGCCGGAAAGCGCAAGGCCCGCTTCGTCCTGGCCCAGATGCTTGCAGAGCGCGCCCACGACGAGGTTGTGGTCCTCGCGCTCCGGCAGGCCCGAAACGGCTATCGCACCGATGACGCCGGCCCCCTTCACCGTGATCGGAAAGCCGCCGCCGGCGAGCACGTAGTCCTCGATCGGCATGGCGTGGAACGGCGCGAAGGCGCGGTCGGGCCGCTCCTGCTCGAGCACGAGGCGATAGGTGCTCTTCATGAGGCGCTGCACCACGTTGATCTTGCGCCGCGCCCATTCCGGGTTCGCCGCGGTACTGCCGGGAAGCGCGGCGTAGAACAGCGGCCGGTTCCACAGCCGCACGTCGATGACCACGCCCAGTCCCTCGGCAATGGCGATCTCGCGCGCGAGCGTGCCCAGCGCGAAGGCCGTCTCCTCGTCGAAGGCGGGAAACACGAGCATCTTTTCCTGCTCGATGATCTTCGCGATGTCCTCGTTCGCCGCCATGTCGCTCCTCCTCGTCTCCGCCCGCAGGTTGTGCGGGGCAGGCGGGTTCAGGTCAAGCGGGGCGGCAAAGGATTGGTTTCGCCGCAACCCGGACAACCACGGCTGCGCTGATTGTCGTGCGGCTTTCAAATATCGTGTTCCGGGCCGGTGGCGGCCATGTATCCCGACCTGCGCCGTCTCGCACCGATCAAGACCGCTAGGGTGGAGTAGCGCGCTAATCCACGGGCGAAGGTCACTGGACCTTGCGGTACCCGCACCGTAGATTCCCCCAATGTCGAAGATCTCGACCGAAACGACAATTGACGCAGGTCTGGCCCGCAAGTCGGAGCCTGACTCGCATCCTCGACGCCAGATCGGTTCGAACGGCGTAACGCTGACGCGGCTACGCCACTCGGACTTCGAATCGATTCAGCCGGAACTGCCGCAATTCACACTGTCCGTTCTGATGGCCGGCCGGTCACGACCCTGGCGCGACCTCGGCGACGGCTTCTCGATCCCGAAGGGAGCGGAGGCATTCCGGCATCAGGGCGCCGGCATCGTCACCCCACACGACACAGCCGTGGCGTGGCGGGTCGAGGGAACGCATGACTGTCTCATCTTCGCCTTCCCCATCGAGGCGACCGTTCGGCTGCTCGATGAATTGATGCCGCAGGGGATTGCCTCCCTCTATCGACTGACTGACCGGGTGGTTAGCGACCCGATTCTCCCCGCGGTGTCGCGCGACCTGTGGGAGGGTAGGGACGATGATATCGGCCGCTTCCAGGCCGACCATGCCGTCGCACTGGTCTTGGCGCGTCTTGTACGCCATGCCAGCGACGCAAGCGGGCCAGGCGAGGCACCGGTGGCAAAGGAGCGACTTTCGCCGGCGGGCCTGCGCCGGGCCAAAGAATACCTCCAGGCCCAGATAGCGGGCGATCCCTCCCTGGAAGAGATTGCGGCAGCAACGGGGCTTAGCCCCTACCATTTCCTGCGTGCCTTCAAGGCTTCGACCGGGCGAACACCCTTTCAGTGGCTGCAGGACCTGAGAATCGAAGTGGCCTGCGGGCTGCTGGCCGCCACTGACTTGCCGCTGGCGCAAATCTCGCTCGAGATCGGCTTCAAGACCCAGAGCCATTTCACGGTGGTCTTTCGCCGAGCGACAGGGACGACGCCGGCGCGATGGCGCGCAGAAATGCGCCGATAGTTTTCGCAAGCGCGAGACACTGCCGCAATGGCGTGAAAGACTCCAGTTCCCTCCAACTCTATTCGACCTCGCGCCGGCGCTTGGTCGGCGAAGAGCAAAGGAGGTATTTCATGCAGTCTCAAGTCATCAAAGCGGCGCCGGCGGTGCGGCCTATCGAGGTAGTGGAGGGAGCTTATGCAGCCTATGGACGCCGGGATCTGGCGGCAATCGCGGCGCTTTACCACCCGGAGTGCGAACTCTATCAGTCGGAACTGCTGCCGTGGGGTGGATCGTACAAAGGTCATGCGGGCCTGCAGGTCTTCTTCGAGCGGCTGACGGGTGCGATCGACACGCAGATCGTGGGCGAGAATCTTTTCGAAGCGGGGGACCGCGTCGTCAGCATCGGCCGCACGCGTGGCAGGGCACTGGCCACAGGAACGACCTTCGAATTGCCGGCGGTTCACGTCTACACCGTCAAGGACGGGACCATCCGCCGCTATGACGCGTTCGTCGATACGCCGGGCATGTTGCATGCGATCGGTTACTAGCGGCAAGTCCCAGAAAGGCGGGCGGCGGGGCGTTTCGGCATACGTTGGCCAGTCCGGCAAGCGGCGGGAGCGAAGCGTCCCGCCGCCGTGCCTTCCTGTGCGGATCGTGGCCACGATAGCTGCGTTCTGGGCCGCGATGATCTTCGGATCGGGAGGCTGAAACAACGCCGCCTTCCTTGTTGCCACCGGATGAGGCCGGTCTGGAACCTGTAGAGCAGATGGCAGCTTGCGGGTTCGCCGATAGAAGCCGGAACGGCGGCATCGGCGCGCAGCCACCCTCCCCTTACCCCTGCGCGAGCCCGCTCTTTACCGCCCGGCCCGCCACATAGGTCTCGACCACCGCGCGGTCGTCGCCCAGCGTCTGCAGCAGGAAGAGTTCCTGCGCGAGCGTCTCGACCGTCTCCATGCGCAGGGCCATGGCGGGCGTGGCGCGGGCGTCGAGCACGACGAGATCGGCGTCGGTGCCCTCGTCCAGCGTACCGATCCGGTGGTCGAGCGAAAGCGCGCGCGCATTGCCAAGGGTGATCTGCCAGAAGGAGGCGAAGGGGTTCAGCTTCTCGCCCTGCAGCGCGATCACCTTGTAGCCTTCGTCCATCGTCCTCAGCATTGAATAGTTGGTGCCGCCCCCGACATCGGTCGCAACCGCGCGCCTGACGGGCCGGGTCCGCCTGCGGTAACGCTGGTAGTCGAACAGGCCCGAGCCGAGGAAGAGATTGGAGGTCGGGCAGAACACCGCGACCGAACCTGAATCGGAAAGCGCGTCCGCCTCGCGCTCGGAAAGGTGGATGCAGTGACCGAGCAGCGCCTTGGGGCCTAGCAGGCCGTAGCGGGCATAGACGTCGGTGTAGTCGCGCGCGCCGGAATAGAGCTCCCTCGTCAGCGCGATCTCGGCATGGTTCTCGGACAGGTGCGTCTGCATATGCAGGTCCGGGAACTCGCGCATGAGTTGCCCAGCCATCTCCAACTGCTCCGGCGAGGAGGTGATCGCGAAGCGCGGCGTGACGGCGTAGCAGATCCGCCCGCGCCCGTGCCATTCGGCGATCAGGGCGCGGGTGTCGTCGTAGGAGGACTGCGGCGTGTCCCTGAGCCCGTCGGGCGCATTGCGGTCCATCATCACCTTGCCGGCGACGATCAGCATGTCGCGCGCCAGCGCCTCGGAAAACAGCGCCTCCGCGCTCGCCTTGTGCACCGAGCAGTAGGCCGCCACCGTGGTGGTGCCGTGGCGGACCAGCTCGTCGAGGAAATGGCGCGCGAAACGGCGGGCGTGACGCGGGTCGCGGTACTTGGTCTCCTCCGGGAAGGTGTAGTTGTTGAGCCAGTCGAGCAGCTCGGCGCCGTAGCTGGCGATCACCTGCATCTGCGGCATGTGCGCATGCGGGTCGATGAAGCCGGGCAGGATCAGGTGCGGGCGGTGGTCGACTGTCTCCACGCCGGCCGGCGCCCGCGCGGCGACCGTGGCGTAGTCGCCCATCGCGACGATCGTGCCGTCCTCGATCAGCAGGCCGCCATCCTCGGCGAAGCGGTAGGAAGCGCGGTCGTCCAGCCCCTCCGGCTCGGTGAGGAAGGAAAGCAGCCGGCCGCGCAGCAGGAGGGAGGTCATCGCGCGCTCCGCGCTTCCTCGAACCACGCCACGATCAGCGCGCGCTCCTGCGCCGTGATGGCGGACACGTTGCCGGGCGGCATGGCATGGCTGCGGCCGGCCTGCAGGTAGATCTCGCGCGCGTGTTCCGCGATCTGGAGCTCGCTGTCGAAGGCCACTCCCTTAGGCGCGGCGCGGATACCCTCCCAGCCCGGCTCGGCCGAGTGGCACATGGCGCAGCGCCCCATCACCGTGTCGCGCACCGCGGGGAAATGCGCGGAAGCGGCGAAGCGCTCCCCTGTGGCCGAAAGCCTCTCCTCGCCGGTCAGCACCTTCGGCACGGTCGACAGCCACATCACCACGATGAACAGCACCGCGGCCGCCCCCCAGGTCCAGTGCGGATTGCCCTTACGCGCGTGCACCGTGTTGAAATAGTGCCGTATCAGCACGCCGATGATGAAGACGATCGACGCGATCACCCAGTTGAACTGCGTGGCGAACGCCAGCGGGTAGTGGTTCGACAGCATCAGGAATATGACGGGCAGCGTCAGGTAGTTGTTGTGAAGCGAGCGCGTCTTGGCGATCTTGCCGTATTTCGGGTCGGGCTTGCGGCCGGCCTTGAGGTCGGCGACCACGATCTTCTGGTTCGGGATGATGATCAGGAAGACGTTGGCCGACATGATCGTCGCGGTGAACGCGCCGAGATGCAGGAAGGCCGCGCGGCCCGAGAAAAGCTGCGTGTAGCCCCAGGCGATGGCGACGAGGATGACGTAGAGCACCAGCATAAGCGCTGTATCGTTGTTCCCGAGCGGCGACTTGCACACGAGGTCGTAGAGCAGCCAGCCGAGACCCAGGGAGGCGAGCGAGATGAGGATCGCCACCGGCGCCGACACGTCGAGCACGTTGCGGTCGATTAGATAGAGGTCGGCGCCGGCATAATAGACGATGGCCATGAGCACGAAGCCGGACAGCCAGGTCGAATAGGATTCCCACTTGAACCAGGTCAGGTGCTCCGGCATCTCGGCCGGCGCGACCAGGTATTTCTGGATGTGGTAGAAGCCGCCGCCGTGGACCTGCCACTCCTCGCCATGCGCGCCCGCCGGCAGCCCCGGCCGCTGGCGCAATCCCAGGTCGAGCGCGATGAAGTAGAAGGAGGAGCCGATCCAGGCGATCGCGGTGATGACGTGCAGCCAGCGGGCGGCGAAGGAGAGCCAGTCCCAGGCGATGGCGAATTCCTGCATTGCCCGCCTCCAGAGGTTATGTGCCCGACTTTACGGCCTCGGCCTTAAAGCGCCAGCCATGAGATGCGCGATGACTTTCAAAAAAATCTGGAAAATAATGGCGTCTGCGATCGAACAGGAACAGCATGGCCTATCTCGACAACATCGCCGTCTTCGTCCGCGTGGTGGAACTCGGCAACCTCTCCTCGGCGGGCCGCGACATGCGCATCTCGCCGGCGGTTGCCTCCAACCGCATCAAGGAACTCGAGAAGCACCTGGGGGCGCGGCTCTTCAATCGCACCACGCGCCAGCTGATGCCGACCGAGCATGGCCGCGTCTTCTACCAGGGCGCCAAGCGCATCATGGAGGCGGTCAGCGAGGCCGAAGCCTCGGTGGCGGCCCTCTCCGGCCAGCCGCGGGGAACGATCCGCGTCACCGCGCCGCTCGGTCTCGGCCGCCGCATCATTGCGTCCGGAATCCCCGAATTCCATGACCGCTATCCCGATATCGAGGTGCGGCTGCGGCTTTCAGACCACAATGTCGACATCCTGAAGGAGGGCATCGACGCCGCCTTTCGGCTTGGCCAGATCGAGGATTCCAGCTTGAGGCTGCGCGGCATCGTCGAATGCGAGCGCGTGCTCGCCGCCGCGCCCGCCTATCTGGAGCGGCGGGGAGAGCCGCGGACCCCGCAGGAGATCGTGGAGAAGAAGCACGACTGCCTGCTGCTGCGCTTCCCCGGCTCGCGCGACAACATCTGGACGCTGGCGACGCCGGATGGTCCGCACAAGCTGGAGGTGCACGGGCCCTTTGATTCCGACGACGGCGACGTGCTGACGGGCTGGGCGCTGGCGGGCCGCGGGATCGTCAACAAGCCGCGCTTCGAGCTCGAGCCTTTCATCCGCGACCGGCGTCTGAAGGTGATCCTGCCCGACTATCCGCCGACCCCTGCGCAGCTCGCCGCCATCTACCCGCACAAGAACTTCCAGGATCCCAAGGTGCGCCTGCTGCTCGACTTCATGGCCGAACGCTGCCAGCGCATGATCCGGGACATAATGAAAGGGCGCGGCTAGGCCGCGCCCTTTCCAAGCCGAGGACGGCAGATCAGAGCGTATCGCGCCGCCAGGGATGGTACCAGCCGCTGACCACTGTCTGCCGGTCGCGGTGGTTGCCGCCCATCGTGGCGCCGAAATACGCCGCCGCGGCGCTGACCAGCAGTGAAGCCGCGGTCAGGAACGCCGCCACCATCGCGATGCGGCGGGCACGCTCGGCCGCGGCGCGCGCGCTGGCCTCGAGTTCCTGCGCCTGCGCAACGATCTGGTCGACGCGCTGCTGCGCCTCTTCCGGCGGGATGCCGGCTCGCGCAGCCACTGTCGCGACGAGGTATTCGCGGTCGCCGGCGTCCAGCCCATCGTCGGTGACGGCCGACAGCAGAATGCGGTTGATCTCGCCGCGCGTCGCCTCATCGGCCGGCTCTCCGCCGCGCAGCGAGCGGTCGACCAGCAGGGCGGTCGGGTCAAGGGTTTCGGCGACCTCACCCGCCGCGCCGCCTATCGCCTGCGCGGTGCGGTCGGTGACGACCGCAACGCCGGAAATCCCGGCATAGGTGATGACGCCGGCCAGCAGCGTGGCAAGGCCCCACACGACGAGGCCGTGCGAGCCGTCGCGGATATCGGATTCGTATTCTGTTGCATCGCCGAAGCGGCGGCGCATGCGCCCGGTCAGGTAGGCGCCGGCGACGAAGCTGGATATCTGCACCCAGAGGAGCCAGAGCGCCGCCGCGATCGCGAACCAGAACAGCGACATTCCTTCGCCTTCATAGGCCGATGTGAGGGACAGACCTACGGCGGATCCGAACGTGGTCAGCACCCAGAATATGGCGGTGGTCAGCACGGTGCCGGCGAAGATCGCCGGCCAGTCCACATACGACCTGCCTTCGTCAGCGGGCGTCGATGCGACCACCAGGGTTTCTTCCTGCATTGCCATCTTGGCTCTCCCGGTTTTGAGATTGGTGGCGGCCGCGCTCAGCGCAGGCCGAAAAGCGAGAGAATTGCCATGACGACGACGATGAGTCCGACGAGATAGATGATGCCATGCATCGCGGGTACCTCCTTGTTTGCTGCCTAAAAACCGTTCAGGCTTGACAAGGTTCCGCCACAATCGACGAATGGCTTGATCTGCGAGGGGAGAAGCACGGATGGTCGTCGTAAAATCGCTGCTGATGGGCCTCGTGGGGCTGGTCGCTACGCCGATCGTCGTCTTCTTCATCGTCCTCACCCTCGCCCATATCTTCGATTCCCGGTGCGGCACGCCGGGGGACTCGGGCGGCTGCGAAATGGGGGCGGCCAAAATCGCGATCGCTTCTGCCATCCCGGGGGCGGTCGCACTGTTTCTGTTCACGCTGATCCGTGGACTGGCCAAGCAAAGGCGCGAGGCTGCACCGCCCCCTGCTTCCGATTGATCGAAGACAAGGAAGCGTCGTCCGCATGAAAGCATAGTCCCGCCGGATCCAGAAAAGGCGGATGATGTTCAGCAGACGCGACGTGCTTGCCGGCGCCGGCGTTTCGGCGGCCATGCTGTCGCTCCCTGGTTGCGGCGGGAGAACTGACATGAACGATTATGAGAGGGCCGCTTCCGAGAGCCGGGCGATGCTCGTCGCGGCGCCGGACATGCGGGAATTCGTCCGATACGCGACGCTCGCCGCGAACAGCCACAACACGCAACCCTGGCTTTTCCGCCTGACCGGCGACCGGGCGGAAATCCTGCCCGACCTGTCGCGGCGCACCCCGGTTGTCGATCCCGACGACCATCACCTCTTCACCACCCTCGGCTGTGCCGCGGAGAACTTCGTGCTGGCTGCCGCGGCGCGGGGCCGCCGCGCCGAAGTCGCGTTTGAGCCCGACGGCGATGGCGCGATCGCCATCGGGCTGGCGCCCGCTCCCGCTGAAGAGTCAGCGCGATTCGCCGCGATTCCCGAGCGGCAATGCACGCGTTCGGAATATGACGGCCGCCCTGTCGCCACCTCGGACCTGGCGCTGCTGGAGCAGGCGGCGCAGGAGGAAGGCGTGCGGCTCATCCTGCTGACCGACAGGCCACGCGTCGAAGCGCTGCTCGAACTGGTGGTCGCGGGCAACACGGTCCAGATGAACGACCCCGCCTTCGTGCGCGAACTCAAGGCATGGCTGCGATTCAACGAGGCAGAGGCGCTGGCCGCGCGCGACGGGCTCTTCAGCGCCGTTTCCGGAAATCCGACCCTCCCTTCCTGGCTTTCCGGGCTAGTCTTCCGCTTTGCCTTCAGGACGGCCGGCGAGAACGACCGTTATGCCGCGCAGATCCGCTCGTCGGCGGGCATCGCGGTCTTCGTCGGAGAACAGGACGACAAGGCGCACTGGGTGAAGGTCGGCCGCGCCTGTCAGCGTTTCGCTCTGCAGGCGACCGCGCTCGGCATCCGCCACGCCTTCATCAATCAGCCGGTGGAGGTGCCGCAGATACGGGCAGGCTTCGCCGATTGGCTGGGACTGTCGGGGCAGCGGCCCGATCTCGTCCTGCGCTTCGGCTATGCGCCGGCAATGCCGAAATCGCTGCGCCGTCCCGTCGAGGCCGTCCTGGTGTAGAAGAGCGGATCAGCCCGAACCTGCGGCGAGCGCCGCCACTATCTCGGCTGCGGTCATGGCGGCGATCACCGCGGGGCGCTTGTCCTTCACCTCCGGCCCGCCGATGGGGCATACCAGCCGCCCGAAATCGGCCTCCGAACCTCCCGCTTCCTTCAGGTACCAGCTCCTGAACGTCGCCTTCTTGGTCTTCGAGCCGATCATGCCGACATAGGCCGCGTCGGTGCGCTTCAGCGCTTCGGCGACGATCAGGAAATCGAGCGAGTGGTCGTGCGTGAGCACGACATAGGCGGAGCCCGGCGGAGCATCGCGGACCGCCTCCTCGGGAACCGGTGTCAGGCGGCTCGTGATCCCGGCCGGCATGCCTTCCAGCGCCTCGGCGCGCGTCTCGACCACCACCACGTTGACCGGCAGCAGCGCAAGGGCCGCCGCAAGGGCGTGGCCGACGTGCCCTCCGCCGAACAGGTAGACGTGCGGCCGCTGTGCATCCTCCCACTCGATGCGGCCGGGGATCGCGGCGCGCAATTCCTCGTCCACCAGCGCGATGTCGATCTGGACACGGCCGCCGCAGCACTGGCCGATCTCCGGTCCGAGCGGAATGTCGAGCAGGTCCGTCTCCGGCCCAGCCTTTGCGATCATCTCGCGCGCACGGTCGATCGCCATGAATTCGAGCTGACCCCCGCCGATGGTCCCGAAGATCGCGGTGGGCGACACCAGCATCCACGCGCCGACTTCGCGCGGCGTCGAGCCCAGCGCTTGCCGCACTTCCACCAGCGCCACGCCGGGCGCGGCGGCGAGGAAGTCTCGAAGGGCGGTAGATCCTGTCATCGACGGCCGATCATCGCGCATCACTCACGGAACAGTTCGGCATGCGTACCGGTCCGGGCAAGCTGCAGTTCTTCGTCGCTCACGCGGTAAATGAGCAGCCAGTCAGGCTCGATATGGAGGTCCCTAAACCCATTCCACTCGCCGCGAAGGGAATGGTCGCGATAGTGGGACGGAAGCGGGTTCCCCTCGACAAGGAGGAGGAGGACCGCCCTCAGCTTGGCTAAGTCCTTGCCCTGCTTCTCCAGCCGTTTGACGTCGCGCTTGAAACGGCTGGAACGGACCGGAGCCAGCATCCTTCAGATGCCCAGGTCCTTGAAGAGCGCATCAGCGTCGGCGAAACGCTCGCCTCTTCCTTCCTCAAGTTCCCTGATGGCTTTTGAGGTCGACGGCTTCGCAACCTTGACCTCGAAGGGAAGCCGCCGCTCTTCTGCGATCCGCATCAGCAGCAGGCGGATTGCGTCCGAAACTGAAAGCCCCATGGCCTCCAGCGCGGCCGACGCCTTGTCCTTGGTGCGGGAGTCGATCCGCGCTCGAACTACGGTATCGCTTGCCATCGTTGATATCCCTTGTGATCCGGTCCCGCAATATGTAGCTACATCGTGGCTACAATCAAGCGGGTCGCGCCGCTTCACCGCGCAGCCGCTCCACCGCCATGAGCACGCGCTCGGGTGTCGCAGGCGCATCGAGGCGCGGGCAAATGCGGTGATCGGCGACGCTCGCCACCGCATCCGAAAGCGCGTGCAGCACCGCCATGCCGAGCATGAAGGGCGGCTCGCCCACCGCCTTGGAGCGGTGCACGGTCGCCTCGCGGTTCTCCGGCCAGTCGGCGAGCTTCACGTTGAAGACCTTGGGCCGGTCCGAGGCGAGCGGGATCTTGTAGGTCGAGGGCGCGTGCGTGGCGAGCCGTCCCTTCTCGTCCCAGACGAGCTCCTCCGTGGTCAGCCACCCCATGCCCTGCACGAAGCCGCCCTCGATCTGGCCGAGGTCGATCGCCGGGTTCAGCGAGCGCCCCGTCTCATGCAGGATGTCGACGCGTTCTACCACGTACTCGCCGGTCAGCGTGTCGATCGAGACCTCCGCACAGGCCGCACCGTAGGCGAAGTAGTAGAAGGGCCGGCCTTCGCCCTTGTCGCGGTCCCAGTGGATCTTCGGCGTCTTGTAGAACCCGGCCGCCGAAAGCTGCACGCGCGCCATGTAGGCCTGGCGCACCAGTTCGCCGAACGGGATTTCCTGGTTGCCGACGCGCACGCGGTTGGGCAGGAACTTGATCTGCTCCTTGGGCAGCCCGTACCTTTCGGATGCGAAGCTGCACAGGCGGTCCTTGATCTGGGCCGCCGCGTCGCGCGCAGCCATGCCGTTGAGGTCCGACCCGGATGACGCCGCTGTGGCCGACGTGTTCGGCACCTTTCCGGTGGTCGTGGCGGTGATCTTCACCTGGTCGATGTCGATCTGGAACTCCTCGGCCACCACCTGCGCGACCTTGACGTAGAGCCCCTGCCCCATCTCGGTGCCGCCGTGGTTGAGATGCACGGAGCCGTCCGTGTAGACGTGCACCAGCGCGCCCGCCTGGTTGAAATGCGTGGCCGTGAACGAGATGCCGAACTTCACCGGCGTCAGCGCCAGCCCGCGCTTGACGATGTCGCTGTTGGCGTTGAAGGCCGCGATCTCGCGCCGGCGGCGCCTGTAGTCGGCGCTGGCCTCCAGCTCGGCCACGATGCGGTGGACGATGTTGTCCTCCACCTTCTGATGGTACGGCGTGAGGTCGCGCCCCTGCTCAGCACCCATGGGATCGTAGAAGTTGCGCTTGCGAACTTCGAGCGGGTCGAGCCCCGTGGCGAATGCGACCTCGTCGATGACCCGCTCCATGCCGACCATGCCCTGCGGCCCCCCGAAGCCGCGGAAGGCCGTGTTGGAGACGGTGTTGGTGTAGAGCGGCGCCGAGACCGCCTTCACCGCCGGCAGGAAATAGGCATTGTCGCAATGGAACAGCGCGCGGTCGGTCACCGGTCCGGACAGGTCGGCCGAGAAGCCGCAGCGCGCCGCATAGATGTAGTCCACGCCGAGGATGTTGCCGTCGTCGTCGAACCCCACCTCGTAGTCGATAAGGAAGTCGTGGCGCTTGCCCGTGGCCACCATGTCGTCGTCACGGTCGGGCCTGATCTTCACCGCGCGCCCGAGCTTCTTGGCGGCGATGGCCGCGATGGCCGCGAACTGGTTTGCCTGCGTCTCCTTGCCGCCGAACCCGCCGCCCATGCGCCGCACTTCCACCGTCACCGCGTGGCTCGGCACGCCCAGCACATGCCCCACCATGTGCTGCACCTCGCTCGGATGCTGGGTCGAGGAGTAGACGGTGACGTCATGGTCCTCGCCCGGCACGGCCATGGCGATGTGGCCCTCGAGGTAGAAGTGGTCCTGTCCGCCGACCCGCATGCTTCCCTTCAGCCGCCGCGGCGCCGCTGCGATAGCCTGCGCCGCATCCCCGCGTTTGAGAGTGAGCGGCGGTGCGACGAGCTTGTCCTTCAGGGGATCGAGCCCGCCGACGTCGAGCACGGCGGGGATGTAGTTGTAGTCCACCTTCGCAAGCAGGCAGGCGCGCCGCGCCTGCTCTCGCGTCTGCGCGATCACCGCGAAGATCGGCTGCCCGTGGAACTGCACCTTGCCGGCGGCGAGCACCGGCTCGTCGCGATGACCTGCCGGGGAGATGTCGTTCTCGCCCGGCACGTCGGCGGCGGTCAGCACCGCGACCACGCCGGGCGCGTTGCGCACGCTCTCCAGGTCCATCGACCTGATCGTCCCGTGCGCGATGTTGGCGAGCCCCAGGCAGCCGTGCAGCGTACCTGCCGGCTCCGGCATGTCGTCGATGTAGACCGCCTGCCCGGTGACGTGCTTGTGCGCGGAATCGTGCCGCGTGTCGGTATGCACGCCGCCGGTGATCTTCTGCGCCGAGAGCGAAGGTGCGGTCCCCGCCATCACGCCTCCTCGTAACGCCTGACGGTGATCGGGCTTTCCGTTCCGGTCGTTTCGAGATGGAAGCGCCTGAGGAGGTTCTTGGCGACCAGCATTCGATACTCGGCGCTCGCGCGCATGTCCGTCAGCGGTGTGAAGTCGGCCTCGTAGGCCGGCAGCGCGGCCTCTATCGTTTCCTTGCTCCAGTGCTTGCCGACGAGCGCGTCTTCCACCGCCTTCGCCCGCTTCGGCGTCGCCGCCATGCCGCCATAGGCGATGCGCGCCGAGGCCACGCGGCCGCCGGGATCCAGGATGAGATGGAAGGCGCCGAGCACCGCGGTGATGTCCTCGTCGCGCCGCTTGGTGACCTTGTAGGCTGCGAAATGCGCGTCACGGCCCGGCAGCGGCACTTCGACCGCCTCGACGAACTCGCCTGGCAGGCGGTCCTGCTTGCCGTAGGCGATGAAGAAGTCCTCCAGCGGCACGTTGCGCCGCGACTCCCCCCGGCGCAGCGTCAGCGTGGCCCCAAGCGCGATCAGCGGCGGCGGCGTGTCGCCGATCGGCGAACCGTTGGCGATGTTGCCCCCGATCGTGCCCATGTTGCGCACCTGGTCCCCACCAATGCGGTCGATCAGGCCGCCGAGGGCCGGTACGTGGGCGGACAGCTGCTCAAAGGCATCCGTGTAGCTCACGCCGGCCCCGATCGTGACGGCGCCGCCGCCGACCGAGACGGCGCGCAGTTCCTCCACGCCGCCGATGAAAACGACGGGCGCGATCTTGCGCATGCGTTTCGTGACCCACAGCCCGACATCGGTGGAGCCGGCCACGATCGTCACATCCGGCTCAGCCTCGAGCACCCTGGCCACATCTCGCGCGGAAGCGGGGATCACGAGGCGGTCCCTGTCCTGTCCGATCTCCACGCGCATGCCGTCGCGC
Organism: Pseudomonadota bacterium; assembly: GCA_023435335.1. Classification (GTDB taxonomy): domain Bacteria; phylum Pseudomonadota; class Alphaproteobacteria; order Rhizobiales; family Rhizobiaceae; genus RCIO01. The sequence goes on along the minus strand of JAEYRU010000009.1, from coordinate 5,528 downwards.
ATCGCACCCAGCTGCGCAGTCACCGAGGCGCGCTCCCGGACCAGGATGTCGGCTTCGACCGACCCGTGGTCTGAGATCGCCTTCGCCGCCTTCACGATCGGCTCGTAGCCGGTGCAGCGGCAGAGGTTTCCCTGCAGGGCCTTTTCGATGGCCTGGTCCGACGGCTGCGGATTGCGCATCCACAGCGCGTAGAGCGACATGACGAAGCCGGGGGTGCAGAAGCCGCATTGCGAACCGTGCCAGTCGACCAGCGCCTGCTGCACGGGATGCAGCGCACCGTCGGCGCCGCGCAGGTGCTCCACGGTGACGACGTGGCATCCGTCCACCGAGGCCAGGAAGCGTATGCAGGCGTTGACGCCCTCGTAGACGAGTTCGCCGCCGGACAGGCGTCCGACCAGAACAGTGCAGGCCCCGCAATCGCCCTCGGCGCACCCCTCCTTCGTGCCGGTGAGACGGCGCCGCAGCCGCAGATAATCGAGCAGCGTTTCGTCCGGGCGAAGCTCGGAGAGCGTCACCTCCTCGCCGTTGAGCAGGAAACGTATGTGGGAGCGGATGCTCGGGGCGGTCATCTAGCTCCCCCGATACGTCGAATACCCGTAGGGCGAAATGAGCAGGGGAACATGATAGTGCGACTCATCGGCCATGCCGAAACGGATCGGCACCTGGTCGAGGAACGCCGGCGACGGAAGCAATGCGCCGGCCCGGCGCAGGTAGTCGCCCGCCGCGAAGACCAGTTCGTATTCGCCGGTCGCGAAGTCGCCGTCCTGCAGCAGCGGCCCGTCGCAGCGCCCGTCCGCATTCGTCGCCACGGTCTTGAGCAGCGTCCGCTCGTTCCCGGAAACCCGGTAGAGCGAGATGCTCATTCCGGCCGCGGGCCTGCCTGAGGCAGTATCCAGCACATGGGTCGTCAGCCTTCCGCCGCCTGCCATGATTTCCCTGTTCGTTCGTCGTGCCTGATAGTGAGGCAATCCCGAGCATTGCATAAGCCCCGCCGAGGGGGAACGGCACGAAAAGACTTTCAAATTTTTTGAGGGGAATGGCTATCGCTTTCCATGCATATCCTGAAGATGGAGAGGCCGGCATGACCGGCGGGAAGAACATCGGATGACGGATCGCCCCAGACGCTATGTGCGCGACATGCGCGGCTACGGCGCAAATCCGCCCGATCCGCGTTGGCCGGGCGGCGCCCATGTCGCCGTGCAGTTCGTCGTGAATTACGAGGAAGGCGGCGAGAACTGCATCCTGCACGGAGACGCCGCATCGGAGGCTTTCTTGTCGGAAGTGGTCGGGGCGGCTCCCTGGCCCGGCAAACGCCACTGGAACATGGAATCCATCTACGAATACGGCGCCCGCGCCGGCTTCTGGCGGCTTCACCGCATGTTCACGAAGGCCGGCGTGCCGGTCACCGTCTACGGCGTGGCGACTGCTCTCGCGCGATCGCCCGACCAGGTGGCGGCAATGCAGGCGGCCGGCTGGGAGATCGCCTCGCACAGGCTGCGGTGGATCGACTATCGCGACCATGACGAGGAGGCGGAACGCCGGGACCTCGAGGAGGCGATACGTCTGCACGCCGAAGTGACGGGCGAGCGGCCGCGCGGCCTCTATGTCGGCCGCACGTCGGGCTGGTCGGTGCGGTTGGCGGCAGCCGAGGGAGGCTTTTCCTGGATCTCCGACACCTACGACGACGACCTGCCTTACTGGCTCGACCATGACGGGCACGGCAATCCCATCCCGCCACAGCTGGTCATCCCGTACACGCTCGACGCCAACGACATGCGTTTCGCCACGGCGCAGGGCTTCAACTCCGGCGACCAGTTCTTCGCCTACCTGAAGGACAGCTTCGATACGCTCTATGCCGAGGGCGTGGCAGGGCGGCCGAAAATGATGAGCGTCGGCCTGCACTGCCGGCTCATCGGCCGCCCGGGGCGGGCGGCGGCGCTGCAGCGCTTCATAGACTACGTGAAGGACCACGACCGCGTCTGGCTGCCGACGCGCGGCGGGATCGCCGCCCACTGGCGGAGGACCCACCCATACGACGCGGCCGTGCCGCGCCCGAGCCGCATGTCGAAGGACGTCTTCCTGCGCCGCTTCGGCGGCGTGTTCGAACACTCGCCGTGGATCGCCGAGCGCGCCTTCGAGCTGGAACTCGGCCCCGCGCACGATACCGCCGGCGGCCTGCACAACGCGCTCGCGCGCGCCTTCCGTTCCGCCAGCGAGGAGGAGCGCCTCTCCGTTCTCATGGCGCACCCCGATCTTGCCGGAAAGCTCGCACAGGCGAAGCGCTTGACCGCGGAGTCGGCCGCCGAGCAGGCCTCGGCCGGACTGGACGCCCTGACCGACAGCGAGCGCCATACGTTCACTGCGCTGAACCGGGCCTACGTGGAGAAGTTCGGCTTTCCTTTCATCATCGCGGTTCGTGGCCTGGACAAGGACGAGATACTGTCCGCCTTCAAGACCCGCATCGACAACAGCCGCGCCGTCGAATTCGCCACCGCCTGCCGTCAGGTGGAGCGGATCGCGATGCTGCGCCTCAAGGATATGCTGCCGGAGTAGGAACGCCAATGTCCGGTCCCACCTATGTCGCGCCCCACGGCGGCCACCCGCCGCAGACCGATCTGCTGACCGGCCGCGCCGCCTTCACGCCGGCCTACGCGTTCATGCCGCGCGGCGTGATGCGCGACATCGTCACCAGTTGCCTGCCGCACTGGGAAGGCACCCGCGCCTGGATACTGGCGCGGCCACTGTCCGGCTTCGCCGAGACCTTCTCGCAATACATCATGGAGGTGCAGCCCGGTGGCGGCTCCGCCCGTCCGGAGACCGAACCGGGCGCGGAGGGCGTGCTCTTCGTGATGGAAGGCGAGCTGACGGTGACGCTCGGCGGCGAACAGCACAGGCTGCAGCCCGGCGGCTACGCCTTCCTGCCCCCGGACTGCGGCTGGACGCTGCGCAACGACGGAGCGGAGACGGCGCGCTTCCACTGGATCCGCAAGCTCTACGAGCCTGTCGAGGGCATCGGCACGCCCGAGCCGCTCTTCCTCAACGAGCAGGAGATCGCGCCGCATGCGATGCCCGGCACCGACGGCAAATGGGCGACGACCCGTTTCGTCGATCCCGAAGATCTGCGCCACGACATGCACGTCACGGTCGTGACCTTCGAGCCGGGCGCCGTGATCCCCTTCGCCGAAACGCATGTAATGGAGCACGGGCTCTACGTGCTTGAAGGCAAGGCCGTCTACCGGCTGAACCAGGACTGGGTGGAGGTCGAGGCCGGCGATTTCATGTGGCTGCGCGCCTTCTGCCCGCAGGCCTGCTATGCCGGCGGGCCGGGCCGCTTCCGCTACCTGCTCTACAAGGACGTGAACCGGCACGCGAAGCTCGGCGGATTCTGGCGGTGAAGCGCCTGCTCGCCGAGCCCCTGACCCGGGAAGCCTTCGCGCCGTTCGGCGACGTGCTGGACGCCGGGGGCTGGGATCATCACTTCCCGATCAACGCGGGCATGACCGAGCGCTATCACGCGCTGGCGCGGGCCGAGGCGTCGGGTCCGGCGGCGGAGATCCTCCTCTCGATCGCTAAGGCGATGCCCTACGCGTTTCCGCTGAGGCTCGGCATGGTCGAGCGTCATCCGCTCGGCAGCCAGGCCTTCGTGCCGCTGGGTGGCCGGCCGTTCGTTGTCGTGGTGGCCGAGGACGGGCCGGATGGCCGCCCCGCCGAGCCGCGCGCCTTCCTGACCCGCCCGGGACAGGGCGTGAACTATCCCCGCAACCGGTGGCATGGGGTGCTGACCGCCGTGGGCGAACCGCAGGACTTTCTCGTGGTCGACCGTGGCGGGGAAGGCGTGAACCTCGAAGAGTTCCATTTCGAGGACCCCTACGAAATCCACCTGCCCTGACATGACCGGCTCCGACATGACCCACTCCGGCATGACCGGCACCGACGCGGCCGACGCGGATTTCGTCAGCCGGCTGTTCGACGTGATCGAGCACGACATCGTGCCCAAGACGCGCGCGGGCGTGGCCGCAGGCAACAAGCTGTTCGGCGCCGCGATCCTGCGCAAGTCGGATCTCTCGGTGGTCATTGCCGAAACCAACAACGAGATCGAGAATCCGCTCTGGCATGGCGAGATGCATGCGCTGAAGCGCTTCTACGAACTGCCGAAGGCGCAGCGCCCGGACACGAAGGACTGCGTGTTCCTTTCCACCCACGAGCCCTGCTCGCTCTGCCTGTCGGCCATCACATGGGCCGGCTTCGACAATTTCCACTATCTGTTCAGCCACGAGGATTCGCGCGACAGCTTCGCGATCCCGCACGACCTCAACATCCTGAAGGAGGTTTTCGGTCTCGAGCCCGGCGGCTATCGCGCCGAGAATGCCTACTGGAAGAGCTTTGCCCTGAGGAAGCTGGCGCGGGAGCTGCCGGAGCCGGAGCGGGCGAGAGCCGAAGCGCGGATCCAACGCATCGCTAAGACCTACGACGACCTGTCCGAAACCTACCAGGCGTCGAAGGCCGACAACGACATCCCGCTGAACTAGGAATCCTGCGCCGCGCGCCGGCCCAGTTCCGCGAGAACCCGCTCCACCATCTCCTCCACCGGCAGGGAAAGGTCGGCCACGACCGCGCCCTCGTCCGCGCCCGGCGGCTCCAGCGCGGCGAACTGGCTGTCGAGCAGCGACGGCGCGAAGAAGTGGCCGGTGCGGCTTGCCATGCGGCCGGCGATCAGCTCGCGCGAGCCATCGAGGTAGACGAAGGTGAGCGGCAGACCGGAGCTTGCGCGAAGTCGCTCGCGGTAGATGCGCTTGAGCGCCGAGCAGGCGCAGACCACGGCCCGTCCCTCGCCGGCTAGCCGCGCCATCTCATGCGCGACGGCATCGAGCCAAGGCCACCGGTCTTCGTCGGTGAGGGGAATGCCGGCGGCCATCTTTTCGATGCTCGCCGGCAGGTGGAAGCGGTCGCCCTCGATGAAGGTCGCCCCGAGGCCCCGGGCGAGCATTTCCCCGGCGGTGGACTTGCCGGAGCCGGCAACGCCCATGACGACAATGGCCGGCCGCGCGGATTTCCCGTCCTTGCCCATGGCGCGGCGCAGCCCGGCCGCATCCTCAGACGTAGCGGTTGACGATGTTCTCAAGCAGCTCCTGCCGGCCCGACCGCGGCTGCGGCTCGATGCCTTCGTTCACCACCCAGTCGGCGATCTGCTCCAGCGTCCGCTCGCCCTTCAACATCGCCTGCGAGCCGGCCTGGCTCCAGCCGGCGTAGCGCTCCTCCAGGGGACCGCTGAGGGCCTTGTCCTCGATCATCTTCGCCGCCGCCTTCAGGCCGCGCGCGCAACAGTCCATGCCGCCGATATGCGCGATCAGCAGGTCCTGCGGATCGAGCGATTGGCGCCGCAGCTTGGCGTCGAAGTTGGTACCGCCTGTGGTGAAGCCGCCCGCCTGCAGGATGTAGTAGTAGGCGAGCGCCATCTCGGGCACGTTGTTGGGGAACTGGTCGGTGTCCCAGCCCGACTGGTAGTCGTTGCGGTTCATGTCGATGGA
>JAEYRU010000306.1 GCA_023435335.1 Pseudomonadota bacterium | reverse complement strand
TGTTGCAGCCCGCCCAGACTGGCTTCAGTTGGGTGTTCATATCTGGTCTTCCCTGTCGCTCCTGAGAGCCGGTTTCCGGTCTCTCCGGGCAGGTGTTTCCCTGCCTCGTTGCGTGGAAGACTAGCGCGCCCTTCTTACCGCCCGCCTTAGAATTTCGGTTAAAATTTTTCCTTCGGCCGGATGGTTATCGAAGTACGATCAAATAGTTTTTCCGGGATTCATAATTCCGGCGGGGTCGAAGGCCCGCTTCACCCTGCGCATCAGCTCGATGGCGACCGGCGGCTCGGTGGCCAGCAGTTCGTCGCGCTTCATCTGGCCGATGCCGTGCTCGGCCGAGATCGAGCCGCCGAAGTCGCGCACCACCCTATGCACCGCGTCGTTCATGTCACGGTAGCGGGCAAGGAAATCGGCCGGTTCGGCGCCTACCGGCTGCGACACGTTGAAGTGAAGATTGCCGTCGCCCATGTGGCCGAAGCAGACGAGCCGCGCGCCGGGAACCACCTCCTCCACCGCCCGCCTGCCCGCCTCTATGAAGTCGGGGATCGCGGCGACCGGCACGGAGATGTCGTGCTTGATCGAGGCGCCTTCCGGGCGCTGCGCGTCCGACATCGCCTCGCGCAGTTTCCAGAACGCTTCCGCTTGGGCGAGGTTCTGCGCGATCACCGCATCGGCGACGAGGCCGCTCTCGATGGCTTCCGCGAACATCTGTTCGCATAGCGAACGCGCATCGTCGGGCGAGCGGCCGGAGGAGACTTCGGCCAGCACGTACCAGCCATGGCGGCCCGAAAGCGGACGCTGAAGGATCGGCATGTGCTTCAGCGGCAGCTCCACGGAGCGCTCCGAACACAGCTCGAAACCGGTCAGGCCGCTGCCGCAGAGCTCCAGGGCGCGGCCGAAGAATTGCAGCGCGGCGGCTGGCGAGGCCACGCCGGCCCATGCGACTTCCCGCCCCTTCGGGCGCGGCACGAGCTTCATGACGGCGGCGGTGACGATGCCCAGCGTGCCCTCCGCGCCGATGAAGAGGCCCTTCAGGTCGTAGCCGGTATTGTCCTTCTTCAGCTTGCGCAGGTCGTCCAGCACCTCGCCGGTGGGCAGCACCACCTCGACGCCGAGGCACAGCTCGCGGGCATTGCCGTAGGCCAGAACCCCCGTTCCGCCGGCGTTCGACGACAGGTTGCCGCCGATCTGGCAGGTGCCCTGCGAGGCAAGCGAGAGCGGAAACAGCCGGTCGTTGTCCGCTGCCGCATCGCGCAGCTGCTGGAGGATCACGCCGGCTTCGGCGGTCACCGTGTTGGAGGCGAGGTCGATCTCGCGGATGCGGTTCATCCGCCCCATCGACACCACGACCTGCGCCCCCGAGCGGTCCGGCACCTGCGCGCCGACAAGGCCTGTGTTGCCGCCCTGCGGTACCACCGGGGTGCCGGTCTCGCTGGCGAGCCTGAGGATCGCCGCCACCTCGGCGGTGGAGCCCGGGCGCAGCACGAGCGCCGCGCGGCCGGGCCAGAGCCCGCGCGGCTCCTGCACATAGGGCGCGACGTCGGCTTCGGCACGCAGCGCGTTGGTCGCGCCGACAATGGTCGCGAAGCGGTCGAGCAGGGCCGGGTCGGGGGTAGGGTTCATGCGCAAGCCGGGGTCAGTCGCCGCAAAAACTAGGTGCCGCCGAGCGGATTGTCACGCGGCGCGGCGGCGCGCGCGAGCCGGTCGTTGATCGCCTCGCCCAGGCCGTCGGCCGGCACCGGCTCGACCGCGATCGCCGCGGCCCCCGACGCGTCAAGTTCCTGCAGCGCGGCGAAGAGCCGGGCGGCGGCCTCGCGCAGGTCGCCGGTGGGCGACAGGTTCAACGTCGCGACCGCGCGGTTCGCGCCTTTCACCCGCGCCGGCCCGAAGGCGAGCAGCGCCTCGCCCGGCCGCACCTCGCCGGCGTTGAGCCGCAGGCCAGCGCGCGGCGCATAGTGCGACGCGAGCATTCCCGGCGCCTCGACGCCGCCGCCATTGCCGCGGATCAGGGGCCGGCGGGCGATGGCTTCGATTTCGCGCGCGTCCACCCCGCCGGGTCGCAACAGGCGCAGTTCCTCGCCCTCGACCTTCACGATGGTGGATTCCAGCCCCACGGGGGCCGCTCCGCCATCAACGATCAGCCTGATGCGGTCGCCCAGGTCGGTCTGCACATGGGCGGCGGTGGTGGCGCTCACCCGCCCGGACGAGTTTGCGCTCGGCGCGGCCAGCGGCCGGCCGAGGCGGGCCACGATCTCGGCGGCGAAGCCGCGCGGGCAGCGCAGCGCCAGCGTGTCGAGGCCGGCCGTCACCAGCGGATGGATGGAACTGTCAGCCTTAAGCGGCAGCACAAGCGTCAGCGGACCCGGCCAGAAGTGCTCCGCCAGCCGCCGCGACAGCGGGTCGAAATCGGCGTGCCGCGCCGCCATCTCCAGCCCCGAGACATGGGCGATCAGCGGGTTGAAGCGCGGCCGGCGCTTGGCTTCGAAAATCCTGGCGACCGCCTCTCCATTGGTGGCGTCGGCGGCAAGCCCGTAGACGGTCTCGGTCGGGATGGCCACGACCTCGCCCGCATCGAGCATTTGCAGCGCGCGCTCGAACGCCTGTTCCAGGGGCAGGATCTCGGCCAAGCGGCTCTCCCTTCAGTCCTCGCGCGTCCCCTAGCCCGGCCAGGACCGCGGGGGCAAGGCCGCGCCTTCCCTGACGTTACGTCATTTCTTGTTAACCGCGGAGCGCTATCACTGCATCGACAGCGGCAGCGCGATCCTTGCGCCGGCCGCCCTTGTTGCGTGTCATGATGACCACGAACGCCAGCACCATGCGCCTTTTCGTCCCGATAGTCCTGATGGGAGGCTTCGTGCCCGGGCTCGCCGGCGCCTCCTCCCTGGAGGTGCTCGAACGCCTGGACGATGCCGCGACGCCATCGATCCTCTATTATGGACCGGCCGCAGG
>JAEYRU010000297.1 GCA_023435335.1 Pseudomonadota bacterium | reverse complement strand
CCATACGTGCCGGTCACGGCATGGCCGGTCAGCACCTCGATGCCGGCGGCGCGGGCGGCCTCCACCGCAACGCCCTGCGGGGCCGGGCGCGGGTCGACGATGGCGGCGACGCTGATGCCGGCTTGTCTTAGGTCGAGCGCGGCGAGATAGCCGCTGTCGTTGGCAGCGTAGACGCCGACCGTGCGGCCGACGGCAGCGCCGTAGTGGTTGAGGTAGGTGCGCGCCGCGGAAGCCAGCATCACCCCCGGCCGATCGTTGCCGGCGAAGACCATGTGGCGTTCGATCGCGCCCGTGGCGAGTACGACGCGCTTGGCCCGGATCTGCCAGAGCCGCTCGCGCGGCAGAGCGGGGTCGGGTGCCGCGAGGTGGTCGGTCACGCGCTCGGCCAGCGCCACCATGTTCTGCGCATAATAGCCGAAGGCGGTGGTGCGGGTGAGCAGCCGCACGTTGGGCATGGCGGCAAGGCGAGCCGCGGCCGTCTGTGCCCAGTTCCAGCCTTCCATGCCGTCGATCGCCGCTCCGCTCTCGAAGCGCAGGGACCCGCCGAACTCGGCCTGCTCATCACAGAGGATGACGCGCGCGCCGGTTTCGGCCGCCGCGAGCGCGGCAGAGAGGCCCGCCACGCCGCCGCCGACCACGAGAACGTCGCAATGGGCGAAGCGCGAAGCGTAGTGGTCGGGGTCCGGTTCCGTCGGCGCGACGCCAAGGCCGGCGGCCGCCCGGATGAATGGCTCGTAGAGATGCTTCCACGCCGCCTTCGGCCACATGAAGGTTTTGTAGTAGAAGCCGGCCGAGAAGAAGGGCGCGGCAAGGTCGTTGACTGCGCCGACGTCGAAGGCGAGCGATGGCCAGCGGTTCTGCGACACCGCCGCCAGTCCGTCATAGAGTTCCTGCACGGTCGCGCGCACGTTGGGCGTCTTGCGCGCGCCGCCGCGGTTGATGCCGACCAGCGCGTTCGGCTCCTCCGCCCCGGCGGAGAGGAACCCGCGCGGACGGTGATACTTGAACGAGCGGCCGACCAGATGCACGCCGTTGGCGATCAGCGCCGAGGCGAGCGTGTCGCCATGCAGCCCCTGGAAGGTGCGGCCGTCGAAGCTGAAGCGCACGGTCTTCGCCGGCGTCAGCCGTCCGGCCCCGGGGATGCGGGAGGCGGTCATTCGGACACTTTCGGCGCTGCCGCCCTCTTCGCAGCCGGCCGCTTCCGGGCCGGCGTCTTCACGTTGAGCTTTGCGGGCGGGACATTGCCCCACGCCGCCGGGCCTGTATCGGGCACGCCCGGCATCACGTGCTTCGGCTCACCCGCCTTGTAGGTCGTCACGAAGCGGTCGCTCACCGTGTCGCGCACCGCGTTGAAGAAGCGGGCGCAGCCGTGGATATGCCGCCAGCGCTCGTACACGATGCCCTTGGGGTTGGAGCGGTTGAAGAAGAAGGCCTCGAAGTCGGCGTCCGAGATGCCCGCAATGTCGCCCGGCCGCGCGACATGCGCCTCGCCGGCATGGCGGAACTCCAGCTCCGGGCGCTCTTCCTCGCAATAGGGGCAACGTATCAGCAGCATGCTAGATCTTCGTCTTGACCGCGGCGGTGGCGGGGTCGCCGGAATTAGGCGTTCCCTTCGGTTCGATGAGCAGCACCTTGGCCTCGCCATGCGCGATCGGCCGGTGCATCACGCCCCTGGGCACGACGTAGAGTTCTCCCGCCTTCAGCTCGACATTGCCGTTCTCTGTCTCGATGGTGATGTGCCCGTCCAGCACCAGGAAGAAATCGTCCGTCTCCGGATGCTTGTGCATCGGGAACGCGCCCTCGAACTTCACGACCATGATATCGTTGTCGTTGTAGGTGGTCACGATCTTGGGCGACCAGTGCTCGGAGAAGAGCGACAGCTTCTCGGCGAGGTTGATGGCTTTCACGGTCATCGGTCCTCCCTCAATGCGCCACGGCGGCGGCCGCCGCCTCGTCGATCAGCCGCCCGTTGCGGAAGCGCTCAAGCGTGAACGGCGCATTGATCGGATGCGGTTCGTCGCGCGCGATGGTGTGGGCAAAGACGTGGCCGGAGCCGGGCGTCGCCTTGAAGCCGCCGGTGCCCCAGCCGCAGTTGACGTAGAGGCCCTTCACCGGCGTCTTCGCCAGGATCGGCGAACGGTCCGGCGTCACGTCGACGATGCCGCCCCAGGAGCGCAGCATCTTCATGCGCCCGAACATCGGGAACATCTCGCAGATCGCGTCGAGCGTGTGGTTGAGGATGTGCAGGCCCCCGGTCTGCGAATAGGAATAATACTGGTCCGTGCCGGCGCCGATGACGAGTTCGCCCTTGTCGGACTGCGAGATGTAGGCGTGCACGGTGTTGGACATGACCACGCAGGGAAAGACCGGCTTCACCGGTTCCGACACCAGTGCCTGCAGCGGGTAGCTTTCGAGCGGCATCCTGACGCCGGCCATCTGCATGATTACGGAAGAGTGGCCGGCGGCCACCACGCCGACCTTCTTCGCCCCGATGAAGCCCTTGCTCGTCTCGACGCCCAGCACATGGCCCTGCGGCGCGCGGCGGATGCCGGTGACCTCGCAGTTCTGGATGATGTCGACCCCGCGCGCCGAGGCGCCGCGTGCATACCCCCAGGCGACGGCGTCGTGGCGCGCCGTGCCGCCGCGCCGCTGCAGCGCCGCGCCCATGACGGGATAGCGCGCATGCCGCGAGATGTTGAGCGGCGGGCAGTATTCCTTGGCTTCTTCCGGCGTCAGCCATTCATTGTCGACGCCGTTCAGCCGGTTGGCGTGGATGTGGCGCTTGAACACCTGCACGTCGTGCACGTTGTGCGCCAGCATCATGACGCCGCGGGGCGAATACATGACGTTGTAGTTGAGCTCCTGGGAAAGCCCTTCCCACAGCTTCACCGCATGGTCGTAGATCCCGGCGGACTCGTCGTAGAGATAGTTGGAGCGGATGATCGTGGTGTTGCGGCCGGTATTGCCGCCGCCCAGCCAGCCCTTCTCGACCACCGCGACGTTGGTGATACCGTGCACCTTGGCGAGGTAGTAAGCTGTCGCCAGCCCGTGCCCGCCCGCGCCGACGATGACGACGTCGTACTCGGCCTTCGGCTCGGGCGAAGTCCACTGCGCCTCCCATCCCTTGTGGGCGCGCAGCGCCTCGCGTGCGATGGCGAAAACGGAATATCTGCGCATGCGTCGTCGGCTCGCTCTCGACGTGGTCTATCGGGGCGAGCGTATCACTAGCGCAATTGCGGGCAAGGTTTTGCCTGTTTGCGACGGCACCTGCCGTTTTGCGCCGCTGGGTCCGCGTGTCGCAGCCGCGCCCCGGCCGCGGCTGGCGCCTAGCCTTGCCGGTCGAGAACCTCGGCGGAAAAGTGCAGCCGGCAAAGCGGAATCCCCGCCTCGTCCGCCAGCGTCATCTCCAGCGGCAGCCCCGGATTGGCGGAACTATCGAGCGTCTGGAGCATTTCCCCAAAGGCGCGCACCGCCTCCGATATGGCGGCCTGGAAGTCGGGCAAATCCACACCGTCGCCGTCAACGGCGTCGTGCTCATAGCGGACATGAAAGAAGTAGCGCGGCACCCCAGACTCCTCTTTGGGGAAAAACCGCTTTGGTTGTCGCGGGTTCCATCGATAAGCCGCAAAAAAATGTAAGCCCGCTTTGCGCATGTCAAATTTTAAGGAGCGCGAGGAAGGAGCGCGGTAACAACGCATGATCATTGATTCTCAACGTTCCGCAGGCGAACCACACGGGGGTGCAGGATTGGCGGAATCCCACATCGCCACTCTTGTGGCTTCGCTTGAACGAAGGGATCATGTTTCGGCCGCGGAGAAGGCTGCTCTCGAGAAGTTGGGATGGCGGGTCAAGGATTTTGCCCGCGGCACCGAGATCATCCGCGACAGGTCGCGTCCCTTCGAAAGCTGCCTTCTGATCGACGGCTATGCTTCCCGCGTGGGGTATCTGCGCAGCGGCCGCCGCCAATTGACGGCCATCCATGTCAGCGGCGACTTCATCGACCTGCACGGCCTGCTGCTCAGGGTCATGGACCATTCAGTGATTGCCCTGACCGATTGCCAGGTCGCCTTCGTCGAGCATTCCGAACTTCAGAAGCTGCCCGGCGAGCAACCGCACCTGTGGAGGCTGCTCTCGCTGCTGCTGGCGATCGACGCGGCCGTCCAGCGCTCCTGGCTGGTGAGCCTCGGCCGGCGCAATCCGATCAGCCATCTCGCCCACCTCATTTGCGAGCTCTACCTGCGCCTGGAGATCGTCGGCAAGGCCAGCGACTACGAGTTCGAGTTCCGCATCGGCCAGGCGGATCTCGCGGACGTCCTCGGCCTCTCGGTCGTCCACACGAACCGTACGCTGCAGGACCTCAGGGCGCAGAACCTGGTGACATGGCGCAACGGCGTGATCCGGATACTGGACTGGCCCGCGCTGACCCATCTGGCCGAGTTCGAACCGACCTATCTCAGCCTGATCCGCGAACCGCGCTGACTTTGCGGCAGGCGGCCACGACCAGCCCGGCGAAAGGCCGCTTGCTGCCTGTGGACAACGCACCTCACTTCTGCTAATTGGCACGCGGATTCGCGGCGGCTCCGCCGCGGATGCGCAGGCGTGTTCGCCGCGCAAACCCGGCAAAGGCCCCGAGCGACAGGAACGACACGTGCAGGTACTCGTCCGCGACAACAATGTTGACCAGGCGCTTCGCGCGCTCAAGAAGAAGATGCAGCGCGAAGGCATTTTCCGCGAAATGAAGATGCGCGGACACTACGAGAAGCCCTCTGAGAAGCGCGCCCGCGAGAAGGCGGAGGCGGTGCGCCGCGCCCGCAAGCTTGCCCGCAAGCGCGCCCAGCGTGAGGGCCTCGTGGGCAACGGACGTGTGGCGGCTGCGGCGACGCGCTGAGCCCGCCCACATTTTCGTCCTTTTCCGTGAATACTGAACAAGGCGGGGCGATGGACATCGCCGCCGCCTTTTTTGTTGCCGCGAGCGGGACGGCCCCGCGACGGCGGGCGGGACGCGGAAGCCATCGTATGAGGGGATCGGCCATGGACACGACCAACGGTGCTGCAATGGATGCCGGCGCGCCCGCGCGGCGGCTGGCCGCTTTCGCGCTGCTGGCGCTCGCAGCCTTGCCGCTCGCCGCCTGCCAGTCGGCGGGGCCGGCGCTCGACATGGCGAGGGTCGACCTCGCCCAGGGCTCGCAGGAGAATATCGGCTCGCTGACCGCCGTGATCGCACGCAGCCCCAGGGATCCCGAGGCCTACAACATGCGCGGCTCGGCTTACGGCCGCGCCGGCCGCTACCAGGAGGCGCTCGCAGACTTCAACCAGGTGATCGCGCTCAACCCAGGTTCCTACCAGGCATACGCGAACCGGGCGCTGATCTATCAGCGCATGAACGACGATGCGCGCGCGCTGCAGGATTTCAACCGCGCCCTGCAGATGAACCCGGACTATGACCAGGCGCTGATCGGGCGCGGCAACCTGTACCGGCTCGCCAGCCGCCCGAACGAGGCCTACGGCGATTTCCAGCGCGCCATCCAGCTCGACACGACAGACCCGCGCGCCTACCTCGGCCGCGGGCTCATCTACCAGACGCAGCGCCAGCATGACGCGGCCATCGAGGATTTCGCCAAGGCGATCTCCCTCGCGCCGCGATCCCCCGACGGCTACAACGCCCGCGGCCTCTCCTATCTCGCGCGCGGCGATGCCGACAACGCCGCCACCGACTTCGGCACGGCGATCAAGCTCGACAAGGACAATGCCGAGGGCTGGTTCAACCAGGCGGTCCTGCTCGAAACGCAGGGCGATCTGGTGCGCGCGCGCCGCTCCTATGCGGAAGCCGTACGCCTCGATCCCAACTACAAGCTCGCCAAGGACGGACTGGAGCGCACCCGCCGCGCCGGCACCACCTGATCCGCAATGTCGGCGCTGGTCGTCTTCGCGCATCCGCTGCGCGGCAGCCTCTGCGGGCGGCTCGCGGATGTGGCGGTCGAGGGACTCGCGGCCGCCGGCCACGATGTCGAGCTGATCGACCTCTACGACCGCAACTTCGATCCGCGCCTGACACCGGGCGAGCGCGCGGCCTACTATGCCGACCGGCCGGAGGCGTCGGAGGTTCCCGGCCACGCCGCCGCGCTGGACCGTGCCGAGGCACTCGTCTTCGTCTTTCCGACGTGGTGGTTCGGTCCGCCCGCGATCCTGAAGGGCTGGATCGACCGCGTCTTCGCGCCGGGTGTCGCCTTCGCCCACGCCGAGGATTTCGGGCCGATCGCGCCGAAGCTAGGTAACCTGCGCCATGCGGCGGTCGTCACCACGCTCGGCTCGTCCTGGTGGGTCGACCGGTTCGTCCTGCGACGCCCCATGCGCCGCGTTTTCAAGACCGCCCTGATCGGCGGCTGCGCGCCCAAGGCGCGGTTTTCCTACCTGCCGCTCTATTCGGCCGAGCGTCCCGACGCCCGGCGCGTGACCGCCTTCGAACGGCGCGTGAAGGACACGCTCTCCTCTTTCCGCTGAGCCGGGCGCGTGGCAGGGCTTCTCCGCGGCCCTTGACCTCAACCATGCTTGAAGTCCTATCAGCATCCCGGCGGATGGGACCGGAGAGGGTTGAGCATGGCTGAAACGGCGGCGGGGCGCACCGACTGGCGCGCGTTGTGGGCGAGCGGCGACCTCGGACGCTTCTGCTTTGTCTCGCTCGGCATACTGCTGCACGCCACCAACGAGACGATGATCGCCACCGTCATGCCCAGCATGGTGGCCGACATCCGGGGCGTCGAGCTGGTCGGCTGGTCGCTGGCGATCTTCGAGGTGGGCTCGATCGCCGCGGGCGCCGCTGCCGGCCGGCTCGTCAGCTACGTGGCGCTGCGGACCAACATGGCCGCCGCGGCGGCGATCTACGCCCTCGGAGCGCTGGTCTGCGCGACCGCGCCGTCGATGGAATGGTTCCTCGCGGGCCGCCTGTTCCAGGGCGCCGGCGGCGGGGGCCTGGTGGCGCTGGCGTTAGTTTCGGTGGAGCGGCTCTTCCCGCGCACGATCTGGCCGCAGCTCTTCGCCATCATGTCGGTGCTCTGGGGCGTGGCGGCCTTCAGCGGACCGCTGCTCGGGGCGGTGATGGCCGAGATGCTGTCCTGGCGCTGGGCCTTCGGCGTGTTCGTCTTCGCCGGCCTGTTCGTGGCCGCGCTCAGCTTCGCCGTGCTGACCAGCGCCGCCGCGCGGGTTCCCGCCGCGAGCGACGCGGTCCTCCCGCGATTCCCGGTCCTGCGTCTCGCCTGCCTTGCGCTCGCGATCGTACTGATCGCGCTGGCTGGCGTAGGCATCGAGCCGCTGCGCTCGTCGATCCTGCTTCTCCTGGGACTGGCCGGCGTAGCGCTCTTCTTCCGGCTCGATGCGCGGCGTCCGCAGGCGCGGCTCTTCCCGCGCCGGCCGCTCGATCCCTCCACCGCGGTCGGCAGCGGCCTGATCATGTTCGGCGTCTTCTCGGCCGGCACCATCGCCTTCACCATCTACGCGCCGCTGATCCTGACAACGCTGCACGGCGTCTCGCTGATCACCACCGGCTACATCATCGCGGCCGAGGCGGTCGCCTGGTCGGCGATGTCAATCGCCGTCGCCGGCGCCGGGCCAAGGCAGGAGCGCGCGATCATCCTGGCCGGCGCACTGATGATCGCGGCCGGCATGACCGGCCTCGTATATGCGATGCCCTCCGGCTCGGTATGGCTGGTGCTCGCCTGCGCGATCCTGCAGGGCGGAGGCTTCGGCCTCGTCTGGCCCTTCGTCACCCGCATCATCGTGACCTCCGCGCACGAGGAGCGCGCGGTGGCGTCGTCCGCCGTGCCGACGATCCAGCGCATGGGATACGCGGTCGGCGCGGCGGTGGCCGGCATCGTCGCCAACGCGGCGGGCTTCGGCGAAGGTCTCACCCCGGAGACCGCCGCCAACGTGGCCGCCTGGCTGTTCCTCGCGTTCCTCCCGCTCGGCGTCGTCGGCTGCCTCGCCGCGCTGCAGCTCCTGAGGCTGGCCGGGCGCGAAGGGTGAGCGCCAACTGGCGAGCGAGCGTGGCGGCCGGGCAGGATCATCGCAGCGCCAGCGCCTTCCTGAGCAGGGTCAGGTGCGCCTTGCCGTCGGTCGAAATCGCCGTCACGCCAAGCTTCTTCGCCTCCGCATCCGCGGCCGTCCCGCCTGCTTCGGCGTTCCAGTAATCCGCGTGGGTGACGATCCGTCCGAGCCAGCCGCCGCGGTCGATCCTGATCTTCACGTCCAGGACCCCCGGGCCGAAATTGTCTCGACAGGGACCGCTGATGAAATCTCCGCGGACGAGCAGGTCGCGCGGATCGTAGAGGTTCGTCCAGCGCATCGCCGCGAACATGGCCGCATGATGCGCGAGGCGGAAGTCCGAGTAGAGGAAGGACGGGACCTTCCCCGGCTCCATCATCGGCGGGCAGGTGGGGAACATGCGCTCGGCCTTGCGTTCCTCGAAGGCCGACCGGTCGCGGGAGACGAGGAACTCGGCATGCGTGAGCGGCGAGCCCAGCGTCACGAAGTCTGAGACGCGCCACCCGCCCGCCTGGGCGGCAAGCGCTTGCGCGACGTCTCCTTGCAGCTCGCGGAACCTCGCGATGTCGAAGGCGGCGGCGGCGGGTGGCTGCTGTCGGCAGAACTCGTCCATCGCGCGCAGCGCCTTCAACGCTTCGGCCGAGGCGGGATTGTTGCGGGTCGGTCCGCGTTCCTCCCAGAACAGCCGCAGGATGTCGTAGGCGACGATGGAGCCGAGACTGTGGCCCACCACGACGATGCGGTCGTAGGGGTTCTCCTCGCCCGGATCGTAGTCCGCCCGCTGCGCATCGCCCTTGGCGCCGTGCAGCGCCCGCAGCAATTCCACCCCGCGTTCGCGAATCGCCGCGCGGGCCGACACCGCATCCGGCGAGGTGCGCACGTAGCGCGCGACGTCGCCAAAGACCGGTACAACCCACACCGACAGCCCGATCGTAATCAGCGCCGCCAGGATCAGCGCCCAGGGCTTCACCGCCCACAGCACCATCCAGGGAAACCACAGGAACGCGGCCAGCCCGACGAGGGGCGGCAGCAGCAGCGCCAAGGCGCGCGACAGCCGAACGCTCATCGCGGCGTCGCGCGGGGTGACCGTCGACCATATGCCGAGGAACACCTCGTCGGGCCTATGCCAGCTGCGCAGGTTTCCCGAAAGGCGCAGCCATAGAAGCGCGTAGAGCGCGGCCGTCAGCCCGACGCTCGCGGCGGCGGCCCAGCCGTTGCGGATTACCTCCGCGTCGCGCAGCAGGTCCCAGATGCCGCGCACCGCATCCGACAGGCCGACGAACGCCGCCAGAGCGACCAGCAGCACGGTCAGCACCCACAACGCAATCCACAGGCTGAAGGTCTCGCGCGGCACCTGATGCGGCCAGCGCAGCAGGAGGCCGGTCACCCATCCCCTGATCTGGGCCAGCGTGTTGCCGACAAGAAGGTCGGACCAGTAGAGCTCGAAAAAGTCGGTGCGCGCGCCGTTGCTGCTGCGCCGCGTGGTGATGCGGGCGAGTTCCGACAGGCCGGCGCGCGTGTCCGGCACCAGCCAGACATCGTCATGGCCCGGCGTCGGCTGCGCGGTCGGCCGCGAGCCCCAAACCGCCTCGACGAAGCCGCGCAGCGTCTCCAGCGGCTTCTGCTCCCCCATGCCGTGGACCACGACCACCGCCTGCCTCGGCTTTCTGTCTTCCGCCGCGGCGGCGGCCGTCGAGGCGCTGCCGGCCTGCCGCCTGGAGCCCGCCCTGCCCGGTGAACTGGCTGCCGCTCTTGCGCCCTTCATCGGCCTGTCCCTCCTGTACCCAGGATACCACACGCGGCAGGTGCGAAGAACGGCGCAAGCATGACCGGCTCACCGCAGCAGATGCGCGATGGAGTTAGCGTAGTATGAAAGCAGAAGGCGCTCCTCCGGATTGGCGCGGTAGAGCCATTCGTCGTTCACCACGACGAGGCGGCGCAGCGTGAGCATGCGCAGGCCGGAGCTGACCGCGTAGTCGCGGTCGGCGCGCGGGATGTGCACATGCGCGCCCTGCCCCTCCAGCAGCTTGATGACGCCGAACACCGCCGACTTGAGCTCGAACTCGCTCATCCAGCGCTCGCCGTTCTCCAGGAACACATGCGCCGCCAGCGCGACCGGCAGCGCCGGCACGATGGCGCCGATCGCCGCGACCAGGTCGTCGCCCAGCTTCTGCACGCCCTCGAAGAGCTTTTCCCGGTCGGACACGTTGAAGTCGACGCCGTTCCGGGACTGCCACTCGGCGAGCGAGACGGGCCGGCCGAAGCTCACGCAGGCATAGCCGAAGCGGTAGAGCCTGCCCTGCCAGCGCAGCTTGATGAGGTTGCCGACGAAGGCGAGGATCGCCGTGCCCCTGACGCGGAAGTCGCGGCCGCTGACTTCCTTCTCGGCCCGGGCGGTGAGGATGCGGTCCTCGATCACCCGGTCGTAGTTCAGGCCGACCGGCACGAAGACTATGTTACGGCTGGAGCGCGGCTCGAAGCCGGAGACCATGTAGGAGAGGAGCCCCAACCGCGGCTGCTTGATCAGCCCGTCGCGCGTCAGTCCGCCCTCCGGGAAGACGGCCTGGGTGACGCCTTCGCGGGTTGCCATCGCCACGTAGCGGCCGAGCACCTTGCGGTAGAGTTCGTCGCCGGAATCGCGCCGGATGAAGTAGGCGCCCATCGAGCGGATGAGGTTCTGCAGCACCCAGACCCGCGCCCACTCGCCCACGGCGTAGGAGAGCGACGCCCGGCTCGACGCCATGTAGGTGACGAGCACGTAATCCATGTTGGAACGATGGTTCATCACGAAGACGACCGTCGCCTCAGGATCGATCTTCTTGAGCGCCTCGTCGTCGACGTAACCGAGCCGCACGCGGTAGACGAACTCCGACAGCCAGCGCGCCGCCCGCGTGCCGAAGCGGAAATAGGTGGTGACCGAGAAGGACGGCACGATCTCGCGCGCGTAGCGCTCCGCCCGCTTCATCACCACGGCGCGCGGCGTGCCGGTCGCGCGCGCCTCGGCGTCCACCGCCTCGACCACCTTCGGATCGTAGATCAGCCGGTCGATATGGGTCTGCCGGCGCGTCAGCTTGAAGGGCTGGATGCGCATGTCGAGCCGCTGGTTCAACTCGTCGATCGCCTGGTTGACGCGGCGGTGGAAGAACCAGCGCACGGAGGGTGCGAAGACGCGGTCCACGATCCCGATCGCGGCAAAGACGATCAGGATCAGGACGAGCCAGAACGGCAGCGCGACTGAAGAGGTCATGCGACCGCTCTCCCCCCATTGGTTTCAGCAGACAGGCTGGTGCAATGCCGGCCGGAATGCAATCCCGGCGGCTGAACGGCTGCGGCGATGTGCGGCACGAGACGGGGTCAGGACGTATCGGGAGCCGGAAGCGCCTCCGGACCCGGCCAGCCTGCAGCCGGAGCGGCGAGCCGCAGGGCAGAACGGCCCGCAGGGAACGGACCCGCCCTGCACGAGAGGACGTCGGCGGCCCAGCCGGCCACGAAGAGGGCGAGCATCCGCAGGCCGGCGGCCATGCGCGCCAGTTCGTCCGGACCATTGTCACCGCCCGCTGGGCTCGCCAACCGGCCTGGCTCGTGCCCCCCGCGGTCGCCTTCGACTGCGGCCGGCACGCCCGGCGCGCCAAGCGCGAAAGCCCAGGCAGCGGCTTCGGCGGGCCGCAGGATCGCAAGAACGGCGGCGCGCGTGGCGAAAGGCATGGCGGCCGCGCGTTCGGCAAGATCCGCGAGCGCAATGAGCAGCATCCCGATCCGCCGCAGCGCCCTTCCGTTCCTCCAGTCGTCCTGCCTCATCTCCGTCTCCCGCACCTGCGACCCGGCAAGGATCCGGGAGGGGCATAGGGGTGGGGATAGATTTCGGACGGGATTCTTTTTGGGGATTATCCCCTTGAAACAAGTCCCCTCGTAGTTGGGGATAAAAAGGGGGCAGGTGTATTGCCCTGCCCTTGCGGGAAGGCTTGCTTCCTGCTATTGCCCTGTGGCGAAGTGACTCGCCATGAAGGGGCGTGACAGCCATGAAACCCGAACTAATGCCCGCCATCGAGCTTTTCCGGGGCAAGTTGGCGGATGCGGAACGCAACGTGAACCAAATTCGCGGGGCGCTGAACCTATTGCTCGTGGAGGCCGGCCTGCCGCCTATTCCATCTGGCGGCGGCGACCAAGGCGGCGGCGGCACTGCACCAACTGAGATCGCGCCAGACACGTTTTATGGAAAGCGCCTACAAACGGCAGCTCGCGAATATTTGGAGATGCGTCGCGCTCGCGGACAGGGGCCGGCAAAGCCTAGGGAGATTTACGAGGCAGTTGTTGCAGGCGGCTTCCAATTCGAGGCGACCAGTGCAGACGTAGCCCTAGTCGGTCTCAGAGCGATGCTCCGGAAGCGGTCGCACGTCTTCCACAAGCTTCCAAACGGAACCTATGGTCTGACCGCATGGTATCCCCATGCCAAGGCAGCTAGCGGCAAAGCTACGCAAGGAAACGACGCCGTCGCAGACGATGACAGCGACGACGACGAGCATGAAACGCAAACGACCGCCGGTTCTGACGATGAACAGGCGGCCGTTGCTTAGATTTCGAGTGTGTCGCGCTCTGCCGGCAAGCGTGTCGCGACACAGAACCACAAGCTAGGAGGCGGTAAGGGCCGCAAAGCCTATGGTGTTATTGGACCGTTGAAAGTCCCGCCGGTTGACGTGGCGAAGCCACGGTGCCCCGGCGGGCATTTTATAGCACATTTTTTATTCGTACACAAACGAATTGACCGGCGGATGGGGAGAGAATGCTGGTCATGGGGTGCGGTAGCATGGCCTTCGACCAACAAGCATTTCTAGATGCGCATAGCCGATATCAGGGCTATCGCGACGCGGCTTTTGACCTAACCTGGGACCAGATGCGCAAGCGAGTTCCGGAAGGGTGCGATCTGCGCGTGATGGCCTTCGATAGTGATGCCCTCACATTCTGGCAGGCGATCAGGCATTTCAATGCAGTCCATCCGCAGGGCGGGTTCCCGTGGGATGAACTTTACTGGCAGATCATGTCAACCCCGAGACGGTTTGACGTGTCGGTTTGGGACGGAACAGTTCTTTGTGGATTGGCGACAGGCATGGCCTCGCGTGGGGACGAGAACGTTACATTGAAGTGGGTTGAGCGCTTCAACGCTCTTCCTAACCATCTCGGCGGCTTTGTGACGGAAGTGGCGATTACGGCGGCCGATCATTACGCACGAGTGTTGGGTAGACGAAAGGTGCTCATTAGGCAGCCGATAGCCGGAACCGAGCCTCTTTATGAAGCTTTCGGCTTCACCCTTGCGCCTAGACGACTAGGCGTCGTATATTACGAGCGAGACGTAGCCTAAAGCGCGTGCGGCAACTAGTCGCCTGTTTTCGCGTTTAGTGTTTGTTAGGCGCTATGGTATTGAGTCTCGGCAAGGAGCGCATCAATGTCGCGGAATATGTATGCAGCAGCACGTTTAGTGGACGGTGACCCCGTGCGCCGCGCTGCGTATGAGCGCGCGATGCAGATACTTGCAGGGCGGTCCGGCGTTTCTGATGCGCTTACGAATGCGCAGCGTGATTTCATTCGCAATTTCGAAGCTCCTGAGCTTTTGGGAGATCGCAGTCGGCTACCTTCGGCGCGGCGCGAAAATGTTGACGCTTAGCGAAGCGATTAAAGCCAACCGCTTAGACGAGTTCATCCGCCAGCAGGAGGCCGCCGGCGTCGGCCCCGTCGACGAGCGGTTGTTTTTCAAAGCCGCTCGTCGCGTCATCAAACCCGAGCCACAATCAGATCAAACATCGCGTTCTGCATCTCGCGGTGGTTCGACCGGAAAGTGAACTCCGCAAGGTAGCGGTCCATGTACTTGCTCGACACGTGAATGTGGGTCGAGCGGACCGAAGTCTTGAACAGGTTCCAGAAGCTCTCAACGCTGTTGGTCGAATGGAACTGGCGGGTATGCGTGTCATAGCCGCGCCACACCTTCTCCGAATGCGTCACCGTGCCGTGCACGTAGCCATCCCCCTCCAGTAAGCCGTAGGACATGAGTTCGTCGGTCGAGACGACAGAACCTTTCTTGACGTTGCGGAGAACCACGTTGCGCAGCGTCGGCATCTTCACGTTGGGAATAACGACCGTGCGGATAGGGCCGCCGTGCTGCTTCATGCCCATGACGATGGTCTTGCCAGCCGCGCCGCGACCACGCTTGCCGGGACGGTAGCCGCCGACATAGGTCTCATCCATCTCGACATGACCTTGAAGCAGGTCGAAATCCTCCAGCGAGCCGATCAGCTCACGGATTTTCACGCCCATGCGCCATGCCGTCTTGTAGGTCACGCCAAGCTGCCGCTGGAGTTCCTTGCCGGAAACGCCGTGGCGCGTCGTGACGAACAGATAGATCGCATAAAACCACGACTGGAGCGGTGTGCGGGTGTCCTCGAATACGGTTCCGGCAGTCGGGTAAACGTGGTCGCCGCAATTGGCGCAAGCAAAGGCGCGCCGGTCGGTCATGCGGTGGAAGGTGCTCTCCACTCCGCACTTGCGGCAGACGTGACGCATTCCGAAGCGCACATCCATGATGTGCTGGAGGCAGGCTTCATCATCCGGGAAGCGGGCGAAGAAGTCGCGGACGGAAAAGTTGGGGGCTTTGCTCTTGCTCATGCCCTCAATATAGGGGCAAGTTCATACTTGTGTCAAGGGGATAATCCCCTTCTTTTTTTGCGCCCCGCGTGGACGCGGCGACGGACGCCTACGAGGCTACGCCGGACGCGCCGCGACACAGGAGAGGCTTAGCGCGAGCGTCGCGGAAAAAATGCCTCAACCCGGCAATCCGTCCGTGGGTCCGTCGCTTGTGGCTCTTTCCTCCGGCTGCTTCTGCTTGACGGCAACGATCCTCGCGACCTGTTCGCCGTCTCGGGTCAGAACGATCTCTTCGCCCGCTTCGGCGCGAGAGATCACCTCATCCCAGCGCGCTTCCGCCTCACTGATGGATATCTGCATAGCGAGAAAATGAACCCGTGCACGAGTCACGTCAACACGCGCGGACATGCACGTCGTCACTGCAAGCACCCAATCCGAGGATTGCGCCAACCCTCCCGCACGGGGGAGAGTTGGGCCTCTAGTGCTCCATCGCCTTGACGATTTCCTCGGTCATCTTCTTGGCGTCGCCGAGCAGCATCATGGTGCCGTCCTTGTAGAACAGCGTGTTGTCGATGCCGGCGTAGCCCGAGCCGAGCGAGCGCTTGACGAACAGGCAGGTGCGCGCCTTGTCGACGTCGAGGATCGGCATGCCGTAGATCGGGCTCGACTTGTCGTCGCGCGCCGACGGGTTGGTCACGTCGTTGGCGCCGATGACGTAGGCGACATCGGCCTGCGCGAACTCGGAATTGATGTCCTCGAGCTCGAACACCTCGTCATAGGGCACGTTGGCCTCGGCGAGCAGCACGTTCATGTGGCCCGGCATGCGGCCGGCGACGGGGTGGATGGCGTACTTCACCTCGACGCCATGCGCCTTGAGCTTGTCGGCCAGTTCGCGCAGCGCGTGCTGCGCCTGGGCGACCGCCATGCCGTAGCCCGGCACGATGATGACCTTCTGCGCGTTGGCCATGAGGTAGGCCGCATCGTCGGCCGAACCCTGCTTCACCGTGCGCTCGATGCCGTCGTCGGCCGCCGCCGCGGTCTCGCCGCCGAAACCGCCGAGGATGACGGAGATGAAGGAGCGGTTCATGCCCTTGCACATGATGTAGGACAGGATCGCGCCCGAGGAGCCGACCAGCGCGCCGGTGATGATCAGCGCAAGGTTGCCCAGCGTGAAGCCGATGCCCGCCGCCGCCCAGCCCGAATAGGAGTTGAGCATCGACACCACCACCGGCATGTCGGCGCCGCCGATCGGGATGATGATGAGCACGCCGAGCAGCAGCGAGGCCGCCACGATCAGCCAGAACACGGTGGTGGACTGGGTGGTGACCAGCAGCACGACCAGCACGACCAGCGCGATCGCCAGGCCCGCATTGATGACGTGGCGCGCCGGCAGCATGATCGGCTTGCCGGACATGCGGCCGTCGAGCTTGAGGAAGGCTATGATTGAGCCGGTGAAGGTGACCGCGCCGATGGCGACGCCGAGGCTCATCTCGACCAGCGCCTGCGTGTGGATGTTGCCCAGCGCGCCGACGCCGAAGCTTTCCGGCGAATACATGGCGGCCGCGGCGACCAGCACCGCGGCGAGGCCGACGAGGCTGTGGAATGCGGCGACGAGCTGCGGCATCGAGGTCATGGCGATGCGCCGCGCGATCACCGCGCCGACCGCGCCGCCGATGGCGATGCCGAGCACGATCAGCAGGAAGCCGTTGAAGGACGGGGTGGCAAGCGCCAGCGTGGTGACGACGGCGATCGCCATGCCGATCATGCCATAGACATTGCCCTGCCGGCTGGTCGTCGGGTGCGACAGGCCCCGCAACGCCAGGATGAACAGGATGCCGGAGACGAGGTAGAGGAAGGAAGCGAGGTTCGCGTTCATGGGGCTGCGCTCACTTCTCTTTCTTCTTGTACATCGCCAGCATGCGCTGCGTGACAAGGAAGCCGCCGAATATGTTGACCGAGGCGAGCACCAGGGCGACGAAGCCGAAGCCCGTCGCCAGCCCCGAGGCCGAAATGCCGACTGCCAGCAGCGCGCCCACCACGATCACCGAGGAGATGGCGTTGGTCACCGCCATCAGCGGCGTGTGCAGCGCCGGCGTCACCGACCAGACCACGTAGTAGCCGACGAAGATCGCCAGCACGAAGATGGCGAGGCGGAAGACGAACGGGTCGATCGCGCCGCCGGAAGCCGCGTGCGCCGCGGCGCCGAGCGCGTCGGCCGCCTGTTCGGCCTTCTCGTCGGCGAAGGCGAGCCTGATCGCCGCCACCGCCTGGTCGAGCTGGTCCAGCGCCTGTTCGAGAGCAGATTTTTCCATCACGCATCCCCCTTGGGCTTGGGCGCTGCTTTCGGCGCCGCCTTGCGCGTTGCCGGCTTGGCCGGGGCCTTCGGCGCAGCGGATTTGGACGCCTTCGCCTTCGTGGCCGTCGGCTTGCTGGCGGCCGGGGCGGCTGCCGCCGAGGCCGTGGCGAAGTTCGGGTGCACGACCTTGCCGCCGGTGGTCAGCATGGTCGCCTTGACCAGTTCGTCATCCGCGTTGATCGCAAGCTGCTTCGCGCCCTTGTCGACCAGCGTCTCGAGGAAGGCGAACAGGTTGCGCGCATAGAGCAGCGAGGCCGAGGCGGCGATGCGGCCCGGCATGTTGAGGTGGCCTACGATCTTCACGCCGTTGGCCGTCGTGACGACCTTGCCGGGCACGGCGCCGTCGACATTGCCGCCGCGCTCGACCGCGAGGTCGACGATCACCGAACCGGGCTTCATGGAAGCGACCATCTCAGCCGAGACCAGCTTCGGCGCCGGCCGGCCCGGGATCAGCGCCGTGGTGATGACGATGTCCTGCTTGGCGATGTGCTCGGCGGTCAGCGCCGCCTGCTTCGCCTGGTATTCCTTCGACATCTCCTTGGCGTAGCCGCCCGCCGTTTCCGCCGCCTTGAACTCCTCGTCCTCTACGGCGAGGAACTTGGCGCCGAGCGACGCGACCTGCTCCTTCACGGCGGGGCGCACGTCGGTGGCGGTGACCACCGCACCCATACGCCGGGCGGTTGCGATGGCCTGCAGGCCCGCGACGCCGACGCCCATGACGAACACCTTGGCAGCGGGCACCGTGCCGGCCGCGGTCATCATCATCGGCATGGCGCGGTCATACTCCGCGGCCGCGTCGACCACCGCCTGGTAGCCGGCGAGATTGGCCTGCGAGGAGAGCACGTCCATGACCTGCGCGCGGGTGATGCGCGGCATGAATTCCATGGCGAAGGCGGTGATGCCGGCTTTCGCCATTGCCGCAACGGCGGCGTCGTTGCCGTAGGGATCCATGATGGCGATAACCGCCGCGCCGGGCTTGTAGGCCTTGAGCTCGGCGTCGCCGGGGCGGCGCACTTTCAGCACCACGTCGGCTTTGGCCCCGTCGGCCGCCTTGCCGATCCTGGCGCCCGCCTTGGCGAACTCCTCGTCGGGGATGCGCGATGCGAAGCCGGCGCCGGCCTCCACGATCACGTCGAGGCCGAGTGCCGCCATGCGCTTGACCGTGTCCGGCGAAGCGGCCACGCGCGGCTCGTTCGCATCGGTCTCGCGCGGCACGAATACGATCTGTCCCACCGTCTCGCTCCCTCCGGTCGGGGAATTGCGGGCGTCGGCCCGCATGAAAAGCCGGTCCGCGAGCGCGGACCGTCAGGAAATGGCGTCAGCGCAGCAGGAAGCCGCCGACGACGCAGATCAGGATGAAGAGAACCGTCGCCGAGAAGAAGCCGGCGCTGGTGAAAAAGCCGAAAGCCATGGCGATGAGCAGCGCCGCGATGATGAGCGACCCCCATTTGGCGAGGGTCAGGAACATCGAATAGGTCTTCTCGTGTTCCGGATAGTCCATCTCGGCGCCCATCTCGAGCGGTCCGTTCGGCGTGTGTTCGGCCATCAGTGCACCCCTTGAAAGCTCTCGGGCGCTGATAGCGAAAACTATGCCGCAGGGCAATGGCGGGATTTGTCGCGCCGTCGGCCGCCCAAAGAAAAAGGCCCGCCGTCACGCGGCGGGCCTTTCTGCTGCAGTCGTACCGGGATTTCAGCGCGAAATGCCGAAACCGATCCCGAACGGGCCTATCGAGATGACCGCGCGCACCGATCCCCTCTGGTTCAGACCCACCGAAGTGGTGCGGGTGCCGGTGGCCGGATCGTGGGCGCTGGCCCACGGACGGCCGGGCTTCTTCGCCTTCTTGTTCTTCTTCGCGTCGGCCTTCTTGCGTCCTTCGACGCGTTCGGTACGGATCACGCGCCCGTCGCGATCAGTCACTGTGATGTGGCGCGATCCATCCGAAGCGCCCCGGGAGGTCGTGGTGTGCCCGGTGCGGGTATCGGTCGAACTGGCCCAGGGGCGGTTTACCTTCTTCGGCATGTTGAGCCGGATCATGGGGGCGGCGCCCGGGCTGCCGGGGTCGCCACCACCGCCGTCGCCCATGGCGAATGCCGAGGTCTGGAACGTGCCGGCGAGCAGCGTGGCGGAAACGAGTGCGGTGGTAAGAGCCTTGACGAACATCGGTGTATCTCCTCTGGGTTTGCCTGGTTGGGAACCTCTCCGGTTCCTCCATGTGTCGCGGCAGCGCCCGAGAAGGTTCATCCTGCGTTCA
>JAEYRU010000214.1 GCA_023435335.1 Pseudomonadota bacterium | reverse complement strand
ATCCAGACGGACGCGCAGAAACTCGAAGGAGCGATCTCCGGCCGCGCGCTTTATGACGGACGGATCGACCCGGCCGAGGCACTGGCGATTCTGCGTGGGGAAAGACCGTGACCCTCAAATACCGCGTCATCCCCTGCCTGGACGTCAAGGACGGCCGTGTGGTCAAGGGCGTCAACTTCGTCGACCTGATCGATGCCGGCGACCCCGTGGAGGCTGCCAAGGCGTATGACGCCGCCGGCGCGGACGAGCTCTGCTTCCTCGACATCACCGCCTCGTCCGACAACCGCGAGACGATCTTCGACGTGGTGGCGCGCACGGCGGAGCAGTGCTTCATGCCGCTCACCGTTGGCGGCGGGGTGCGCCAGACCGCCGATATCCGCAAGCTGCTTCTGGCCGGCGCCGACAAGGTGTCGATCAACACGGCTGCCGTGAAACGGCCGGAGTTCGTGGCCGAGGCAGCGGAGAAGTTCGGCGACCAGTGCATCGTGGTGGCGATCGACGCCAAGAAGGTGTCGGGGCCTGGCGAGACCGACCGCTGGGAGATATTCACGCATGGCGGGCGTGAGCGCACCGGGATCGACGCGGTGGAGTTCGCGCAGAAGGTGACGGCGCTCGGCGCCGGCGAAATCCTGCTCACATCGATGGACCGGGACGGCACCAAGTCCGGCTACGACATCCCGCTTACGCGCGCCGTTGCAGATGCAGTGCGGGTGCCGGTCATCGCATCCGGCGGCGTGGGAAACCTCGACCACATGGTGGAGGGCATACGCGACGGGCACGCCACGGCGGTTCTCGCCGCCTCCATCTTCCATTTCGGCACCTATTCGATTGCCGAGGCCAAGGCCCATATGGCACAAGCCGGGCTGGCGA
Organism: Pseudomonadota bacterium; assembly: GCA_023435335.1. Lineage (GTDB taxonomy): Bacteria > Pseudomonadota > Alphaproteobacteria > Rhizobiales > Rhizobiaceae > RCIO01. Next base: position 8,342 of record JAEYRU010000214.1, on the reverse strand, counting down.
TGCGGCTCGATCCCGTCGCCTGAGCGCACGAAGGAAGCGCGGATGAACGATTTTTCCCTGGCCGAGCTCGAGCGGATCGTCGCGGCGCGCGGCCGCTCCGGAGACGCGCAGTCCTGGACAGCTAAGCTTTTCGCCGGCGGACAGGAAAAAGCGGCCAAGAAACTGGGGGAGGAGGCGGTCGAGACGGTGATCGCGGCCATGCAGGGCGAGCGCGGGCGCATCGTGTCGGAGAGCGCCGACCTGCTCTACCACCTCATGGTGGTGCTGGCGATCGCGGGCGTGCCGCTTTCCGACATCATGACCGAGCTGGAGCGCCGCACGGCGCAGTCCGGGACCGCCGAGAAGGCGTCGCGCCAGTGACCTTCGCGCTCGAGGAATAGGCGATGGACCAGCTGGTGCCGACGGAACGCTACTCGCCCTACCGCATCTTCTCTGCCGAACGATGGGCGGAGTTCCGCGCCGACACGCCGCTGACGCTGACCGAGGACGAGGTGCGGCGGCTGTCGTCGATGTACGAGCCGATCGACCTCGACGAGGTGCGGCGCATCTACCTGTCGATGTCGCGGCTGCTGTCGGCGCATGTCGAGACCAGCCAGCGCCTGTTTGACCAGCGCAAGGTGTTCTTCAACGCCTCCGACGCCGTGAAGACGCCCTTCATCATCGGCATGGCGGGCTCGGTCGCGGTCGGCAAGTCGACCACGGCGCGCATCCTGCAGGAACTGCTGAAGCGCTGGCCCTCCAGCCCCAAGGTCGATCTCGTCACCACCGACGGCTTCCTCTATCCAAACGAGGTGCTGCGGCGCGAGAACCTGATGGAGCGCAAGGGTTTTCCGGAAAGCTATGACGTCGGCGCGCTGCTGCGCTTCCTGTCGGCGATCAAGTCGGGCGAGCGCGACGTCCACGCTCCGGTCTACTCGCACCTCACCTACGACGTGGTGCCGGGCGAACACATCACCATCGACCGGCCCGACATACTCATCTTCGAAGGCCTGAACGTCCTGCAGCCGCGCGAGCTGCCCAAGGACGGCAAGTTCGTGCCCTTCGTGTCGGACTTCTTCGATTTCTCCATCTATATTGACGCCGATCCGGAGTTGATCCACCACTGGTACATCACCCGCTTCATGCGGCTTCGCGAGACGGCGTTCCGCAACCCGGCCTCGTTCTTCCACCGCTACTCGCAGCTTTCCGAGGAGGCCGCGCTCGCCATCGCCGAGGGGCTGTGGCGCAACATCAATCTGAAGAACCTGATGGAAAACATCCTGCCCACGCGCCCGCGCGCTGACCTCATCCTGCGCAAGGGCAAGGAACACCTGGTCGAGGAAGTCGCGCTCAGGAAGCTGTGACAGGCGTCGCGCCGACCGGCGGGCGTGCCAGCTCGGCGGCGCCTTGCGCGGACTGGGGCAGCCATTTCATGACGGCCAGGTAGATCACACCAGCCATCGCGAACGCGACGTAGCCGTCGATGGCGTAGTGCCAGGCGAGATAGACCGAGCTTATCCCAACGAACAGCACGTAGAAAAAGGCGGCGACGCCGAGGCGTCGCCGGCAGCCATACAGGAAGAACGCGTTGAGACTGATCAGCCCCACATGAACACTGGGGAAGGCCGAGATGCCGGACGCGAGGCCCGTTTCGCCAGAATCATGCAGGTTCCAGAGGTAATCCTGGTAGGTCGCGGCACTATGCGCCACGCCGTCGCCACGCGCCAGGAACGCGAGTTGGTCGGCAAACCGCCCCATATCTCCGGTGACCAGGCCATAAAAAGCCGGGCCCGCTGACAGGAACAGGCCGGCCAGCACGTTGCCCACCAGGATCCACAGAAGCATGAAGGCGAGCAGATAGCGGCTGCGAACCGCGCGGGCGCGAGGCGAGGTGACGACGAAGAACAGCGTTCCGTAACAGATCAGGAACCACCAGACATTGTAGTTCCACTCGACCGCCTCCCTCGCCCAGTCGGTCCCAAGCAGAGGCTGTATCAGTCGCCAAGGGTCGTATCCGAGATGCAGGGCGGCGTCGATATCGGCCTGAACCCGGTCGTACGGAAAGCCGCCATGGATCAGCGGAAGCGCGTTCTTGACCGAGGTGAACGTTCCGAAGAAGACAATCATCGCCTGCAAAAAGACCAGGCCGGCAAGCAGATGCGCAACGCGGCTGGCCGAGAACATGCGCCGGAACACCAGCTTGCGGCGCCGGTCGAAGCGGTGAATAGACCAGCAGACATCGACCGCCACGGTCACCAACGGCATTACGAGGGCAAAGTGGAACAGGCTCCTGTCGAGGTAAATGCTGTAGGCCGCCCGATCCGTGGCTCCATAGGCGTGCAGCAACGCGATGCCGGCCAGCGCGTAGCAGGCCATGAACAGATAGAGACCCGCATCCGCGCGGATCAGGCTGGCGGTCTGGCGCGCTGTCGTTAGCAGTTCTGCGGCGAGCATTGTTTCGGAAGGTCCCCGGACGTGGTGACACGATGCCGGATCTGCTAACGCAAAAGGCTCTACAACTCGTTAGGGTTGCCGTTCAAATTGACGCGCCGCAGCGTCAGGTTGATGCGTCCGCCGTTCTTCAGGAGCATCGAGGTGCCGGGATAGATCCGGTCGACGCCGTGGAAGGCGAGCCGTGCCTCGCCGCCGAGAACGACTACGTCGCCGCTCGACAGGCGCAAAGAGACGGTCGGATCGGCCCGCTTCGTCCCGCCGACGCGGAACAGGCAGTCGTCGCCGAGCGAGATCGAAACCACCGGCGCGGCAAAGTCGCGCTCGTCGCGGTCCTGGTGCAGGCCCATCCTGGCGGTATCCGCGTAGAAGTTGACCAAACAGGCCTCGGGCGGATGCGGGTAGCCGGCCACGCCGCGCCAGATCTCGAGCAGCCGCGCGGGGATCGGCGGCCATGGCTTGCCCGTCACCGGGTGCGTGGGCTGGTAGCGGTAGCCGCCGGCCTTGTCGGTCACCCAGCCGAGCACGCCGCAATTGGTCATGCGCACGCTCATCGGCTTGCCCGTTTTCGGCATTTCCGGCGTGTAGAGCGGCGCGACCTCGACCACGGCGCGGATGTCTTCCACCAGCGCGCGCTGGGCGGCGGCATCGAGATAGGCGGGGATGTGGCGTATGCCCGGCAGCAGCATCAGTCGCTCTCGACCCTTCCCCGCATCTTCTTCACCGTCGAGCGGCCCGCCTTGGCCTTGAGCCTGCGCTCGACCGAGCCCTTGGTGGGTCGCGTCTTCTTGCGCGGGGGAGGAGGAGGTTCGGCCGCCCTGGCGACGAGCTCGCCCAGCCGGGTGCGGGCGTCCTCCCGGTTTCGCTCCTGCGTCCGGAAGCGGCTCGCCTCGATGATCACCACCCCGTCCTTGGTCGCGCGCTGGCCGGCCAGGCGGAACAGCCGCGCCTTCACCGGTTCGGGGAGCCCCGCGGCGTTGCGCGCGTCGAAGCGGAGCTGCACGGCGGTCGCGACCTTGTTGACGTTCTGCCCGCCGGGCCCGGACGACCGGATGAAATGTTCCTCCAGGTCGGCAGCGGCGATGACGACGCCGGGCGCCACCTCTATGTCGTCGATCATGGGCTCATTCCATCCAGGCAATGACCTCTTCGGGTCGCTTGCGCGCTATGTCGGGCACAGTCGCACCGGCCGCCGGGTAGCCGGTCACGACCAGCACAAGCGGTTTCTCGCTCTCCGGCCTGCCGCAGATCTCGTTGAGAAAGCCCATCGGCGCGGGGGTATGGGTCAGGGTCGCCAGTCCGGCATTGTGGAGCGCCGCGATCAGCAGCCCGCAGGCCATGCCGACTGATTCCGGCACGTAATAGTGCTTATGGCGCGCACCATCCTCGCCGACGCCGTACCGCTGCGCAAAGACCGCGATGAGCCACGGGGCGATTTCGAGGAAGGGCTTGTCGGCATCGGTGCCGATCGGCGCTAGCGCCGACAGCCATTCGGGTCCCGCGCGCCCGCCATAGAATGTCCGTTCCTCCTCCTCGGCGGCCTCGCGGATGCGCCGCTTGACTGCCGGATCCCCGATGCAGGCGAAGGTCCAGGGCTGCTGGTTGGCGCCGGAGGGCGACGTCGCGGCGGTCATGACGCAATGCTCGACGATTTCTCGCGGCACCGGGCGCGAATCGAAATCGCGCACCGTGCGGCGCGCCGCCATCAGTTCGCGGAAACAGCGCGCACGCGTGACCATCTCCTGTTCTGGATAGACGGCCGGCGTGAACGGCAAGCGTCTGGCGATCATCCCTGGCTCCCCATGTTCCCGAGATTTGGCGCGGGAACATAGAGAAAATCAGTCCGCCCCGGAAGAGCGGGCGCGCGCCCCTATTCGGCAGCGATGCCGAGGCGGGGGGCGGCACCCTTCACCGCCTGGTCGACATGCTCCTCGAACTTGGAGAAGTTTTCCACGAACATGCCCACCAGCCGCTGCGCCTGGCGATCGTATGCGACCTTGTCGGCCCAGGTCGAGCGCGGGTCGAGAATCGAATCGTCGATGCCCGGCGCCGAAACTGGCACGTCGAAGCCGAAATGCGGGTCCGTGCGGAACGTGGCGGCTTCCAGAGAGCCGTCGAGCACGGCCGACAGCAGCGCCCGCGTCGCCTTGATCGGCATGCGCCGGCCGGTTCCGTAGGCGCCGCCGGTCCAGCCCGTGTTGACCAGCCAGCAGGCGACGCCGTGACGGTCGATGAGTTCGCGCAGCAGGTTGCCGTATTCGGACGGGTGGCGCGGCATGAAGGGCGCGCCGAAGCAGGTCGAGAAGGTGGCTTCCGGTTCCGTGACGCCGCGCTCGGTGCCCGCAACCTTGGCGGTGTAACCCGACAGGAAGTGGTACATGGCCTGTGCGGGCGTCAGCCGGGCGATCGGGGGCATCACGCCGAAGGCGTCGGCAGTCAGCATGATGATGTTCTTCGGATGCGCGGCGCGGCCGCTCTCGCTTGCATTGGCGATAAAATGCAGGGGATAGGCGCAGCGCGTGTTCTCGGTCAGGCTACCGTCGTCGAAATCGGGCAGGCGGTGCTCGTCGAGCACCACGTTTTCCAGCACCGTGCCGAACCGCTTCGTCGTGGCGTGGATCTCCGGCTCGGCCTCGGCCGACAGCCTGATCGTCTTGGCGTAGCAGCCCCCCTCGAAATTGAAGATGCCCGAGGTGCTCCAGCCATGCTCGTCGTCGCCGAGAAGTGTGCGGGAGGCATCGGCGGAGAGTGTGGTCTTTCCCGTGCCGGAGAGGCCGAAGAACACGGCCGCATCGTCGTCTGGTCCGACATTGGCCGAACAATGCATGGGCATCACGCCCTTTTCCGGCAGCAGGTAGTTGAGCGCCGTGAACACCGACTTTTTCATCTCGCCGGCATAAGCGGTGCCGCCGATCAACACGAGCATGCGCGAGAAGTCGATGGCGATCACCGTCTCGGTGCGGCAGCCGTGGCGGCCAGGCTCTGCCTTGAACGACGGCAGGTCTATGATCGTCATGCCGGGCAGGAATCCCTCCAGCGCCTCGGGCGCGGGGCGAATGAGAAGATTGCGGATGAACAGCGAATGCCAGGCGAATTCGGTGATGACGCGGGAGGGCAGTGCGTGGTCGGCGTCGGCGCCGCCGACGAGATCCTGGACGAAGAGGTCGCGGCCCCTGGCGTGTTCCAGGAAATCGGCAAGCAGGTGCTCGAAATGCGCCGGCGTCATCGGCCTGTTGTTGTCCCACCAGATGGCGCCGTCGGTTGTTGCGTCGCGGACGATGAACTTGTCCTTGGGGGAGCGGCCGGTGTGCTGGCCGGTATAGGCAACGAGAGCCCCGTCAGCCGACAGCTTGGCCTCGCCGCGGCGCAACGCCTCCTCGTAAAGCTCCGCCTCCTTGAGATTGTAGTAGACGGTCCCGGTGCCGGTCAGGCCGACGGCCTCGATGCCGCAGGCGGGATTGCGTATCCCGATCTCTTTCATCTTCCCCCTCCTCGATCCGTTTTCACAGGTCCGTTTGCTCCCGTACTGCAACCTCGCCTAACGACGGTCGAAGAAGGCCGGTTCCGCTCCCAACCAGAAAAGGTGAGTGTTTTCAAATAAATAATCGATTTAAAGATTTTGAGATCTCTTCAAATCGTTTAGATAGGCCATGCGCGCGCCTTGCATGCACAGTTCTTGTGCATATGTGGAGCATGACGACGCGCAGCGTACAGGGTTGTGGCGAAGTCCCCTTGGATTACGTCGCCACATTTTGTACCTAATTTGTCCATCAAACACGCCCTTCCATAACAAGCAGGAAGGGACGCCCGCTGATGAGGGAGCCGCTGGATATGGCAACTATCGCGCTCGTCGACGACGATCGTAACATTCTGACGTCGGTTTCGATCGCGCTCGAATCGGAGGGCTACCGCGTGGAAACCTACACCGACGGCGCCTCCGCACTGGAGGGCTTCGCCACACGGCCGCCCAATCTCGCGATCCTGGACATCAAGATGCCGCGCATGGACGGTATGGAGCTGCTGCGACGGCTGCGCCAGAAGACCGATCTGCCCGTCATCTTTCTCACCTCCAAGGACGACGAGATCGACGAGCTCTTCGGCCTCAAGATGGGTGCCGACGACTTCATCAAGAAGCCCTTCTCGCAGCGGCTGCTGGTCGAGCGCGTGAAGGCCGTGCTGCGGCGCGCGAGCGCCCGGGAGGCCGGCGCCAAGGCGCCCGCCAGCCAGCAGAAGTCGCTGGAGCGCGGCCAGCTTGTGATGGACCAGGAGCGTCACACCTGCACGTGGAAGGGCGAGCCGGTGACGCTCACGGTCACAGAGTTCCTCATCCTGCATTCGTTGGCGCAACGCCCGGGCGTGGTGAAAAGCCGCGACGCGCTGATGGATTCGGCCTATGATGAACAAGTTTACGTCGACGATCGCACCATCGACAGCCACATCAAGCGGCTGCGCAAGAAGTTCAAGGCGGTCGACGACGACTTCGACATGATCGAGACGCTCTACGGGGTGGGCTACCGCTTCCGGGAGGTGTGAACCGGCAGGGCAGCTTAGCCGTTCATGGCAATGGCGACCGAGACACCGAAAGCAGCGCGCGGCGGACGTAAGCCAGCAACGGGACCGACGCTTCTTGCGCGGCTGACCGTGCCGTTGCGCCGCGTGCTCGGCCATTACATCTTTTCCAGCCTGACGCAGCGCATCATCGTACTAAACCTTGCCGGGCTGGGCGTGCTGGTCGTCGGCATCCTCTACCTCAACCAGTTTCGCGAGGGGCTGATCGACGCCCGCGTCGAGAGCCTGATGACGCAGGGCGAAATCATCGCCGGCGCTATCGCGGCCTCGGCGACGGTGGAGACCGATTCCATCACCATCGACCCGGAGCGACTGCTCGAACTGCAGGCCGGCGAGAGCCTGCCGCCGGGCTCGGACCGGCTCGAAAGCCTGGATTTTCCAATCAATCCCGAGCGGGTTGCGCCGGTTTTGCGCCGCCTGATCTCGCCCACGCGCACCCGCGCGCGCATCTATGACCGGGACGCCAATCTGCTGCTCGATTCGCGCCACCTCTATTCGCGCGGGCAGATCCTGCGCTACGACCTGCCTACCGTGACACAGGAGGAGCCGGGCCTGCTAGACCGGCTGCAGAAGAACTTCTTCGAGCTGTTCCGCCGCACCGACCTGCCGGTTTACTATGAGCAGCCGGGCGGCAGCGGGGCCGTCTATCCGGAGGTCATGAACGCGCTGTCGGGCACGCCCGCGACGCTGCGCCGCATCAGCGAGAAAGGCGAACTGATCGTGTCGGTGGCGGTTCCGGTGCAGCGGTACCGGGCAGTGCTCGGAGTGCTCCAGCTTTCCACGCAGGGTGGCGACATCGACAAGATCGTGGCCGCCGAGCAGATGGCGATCCTGCGCGTCTTCGCCGTGGCGGCGATCGTAACCGGCATCCTGTCGATGCTGCTCGCCTCGACCATCGCCAACCCGCTGCGGCGACTGTCGGCCGCCGCGGTGCGTGTGCGCCGCGGGGTCAAGAACCGCGAGGAGATCCCGGACTTCTCCGAGCGGCAGGACGAGATCGGCAATCTGTCGGTGGCGCTGCGCGACATGACGAACGCGCTCTACAACCGCATCGAAGCGATCGAGAGCTTCGCGGCGGATGTGAGCCACGAGCTCAAGAACCCATTGACCTCTCTACGCAGCGCGGTCGAGACGCTGCCCCTGGCCAAGTCGGAAGAATCGCGCAACCGCCTGCTCGCCGTCATCCAGCACGACGTGCGACGGCTCGACCGGTTGATCACCGACATCTCGGACGCCTCCCGGCTCGACGCGGAACTGGCGCGCGTCGATGCCGACCGCGTCGACCTCAAGCAATTCCTCGGCGAACTGATATCGATCTCCAAGGACGCCGCCCGCAACAAGCG
>JAEYRU010000206.1 GCA_023435335.1 Pseudomonadota bacterium | reverse complement strand
CCGTTTCCACGACAAGCTCTCCCGCTTCCAGCCGTTGAACTCCCAAGGTACGGCGGATCGAACCCGCAGGGAATGCAACGGATATTCCGGGTAGTATGGCGTGGCGGACGGAACGTTGAATGGTGAGAGGCGGAGGGACGTTGCCTCTGTCTTGTCGGTTTAGTGTTGCAGGAGTTTCGGTAGAGACAAGAAAGCGCGCTCAAGCCCGCCGGCTGCTCGCCCGCTTCTCCAAGAAGCCCAGCGGGATCATGATCACACTGCTGACGGCAAGGGTGACGACGACGGCAGCGAAGACGCCGGCTGCATTGAACTGCGCCGCGGCGTGCTCGATCAAGTAGCCGAGGCCGCGATTGGACGAGAGCGCTTCAGCCACCACTGTCGTGGTAAGGGCATAGCCGATCGAGGTGCGAAGGCCTGTGTAGATCCATGGCAGGATGGCCGGCAGCCTCACCTTGCGCGTGATCTCCTCCTCGTCGGCACCCATAAGGCGCAACCCATCGACTATTTCGTGGTCAATGTCGCGCACACCTCCCAAGGTTGCAAAGAACAGCAGGAAGACGACCACCACCGCGACAAGCATGACTTTCGACATTAGGCCTATGCCGAATGCGATGACGAAGAGCGGCAGCAGCGCCACCTTGGGCAGTCCGTAGATTGCCCCAATGAAGGGGGCGAGCACGGCTTCGGCGCGCGGGTTCATCCCAAGCACCAGACCGAAGAAGATGCCGCAGACTGCACCGATCGCGTATCCCAGGAACAACGTCAGCATGCTCGCGCCAATATGGATCCAGATCGAGCCGTCGGAAATCCAGCGGGTGATGACGCGCGCGACGTTCAGAGGATCGCTTATGTAGAAGGCCGACAGCAGATTGCCCGAGGCGAGATACCAGCCGAGCAGGATCAGAATCAGCAGACCGATCTGCTGGAGCGTCACCCACAGCCGGCTCTTCTCGTGCGCGCCGCCAGGGTTACGCATGGCCCGCCACCGACTTGGCCACTTCTTCCCTCAGCTCCATCCACAATTCCTCGCAGATGGCTCCGAACTCAGGAGTAAAGCGCAGCTTCTCCGGCACGCGCGGCCGCGGGAACTCGATGTCGCGGACCAGCCGGATCTTGCCGGGACGCGACGTGAATACGGCAACCCGGTCGGCCAGTGCGACGGCCTCCTCGAGGTCGTGGGTGACGAGAACGACCGTCATCTTGCGCCGGTCTACCAGCCGCAGCAGCTCCTGCTGCATCACCAGCCGAAGCTGCGCATCGAGTGCGCCGAAGGGCTCGTCGAGGAGGAGCGTCTCTGGTTCGTAGATCAGCATGCGGGCAAGCGCGGCTCGCTTGCGCATGCCCCCCGAGAGCTCGGATGGGTAGTGACGCTCGAAGCCTTTCAGCCCCACGAGCTCGATCATCTCCTGGACGCGTTCGCGCTTCTGTCCGGCGCGCGCCTTCTGCGCCCTGAGCTCGAAGGAGATGCCGATATTGTCCTCGACGGTGCGCCAGGGAAGCAGCGTGTCCTTCTGCGTCATGTAGCCGACGCGGGTGTTGGCACCGGTGACGGGCGCGCCGTCGTAGCTCACCGATCCAGCGGACGGTTTCAGAAGCCCGGCGATCATGTTCAGCGCGGTCGACTTCCCACAGCCGCTCGGTCCCACCAGCGCGACGAACTCGCCGCGCTTCACGTCGATCGAGATATCGTCGACCGCCAGGACCGAAAGCGAGCGCGACTTGAATTCGACGCGCACGTTCTCCAGCCGCATCTGCACGCGGTTGTCCTCAACCGCTCGCGGGGCCTCCTTCAGCACAGCATTCATCGTCAATCCCTCGCTTCCGTGCGCCGCCAGCGCAGCAACCATTTTTCCGTCCGATTGGCCATCTCGTTCAGCAATGCCCCAAGCAGCATTAGTATGAAGAGGACTGTGTACAGGCCCGTCATGTCGAACTGTCCGGCCGACTGCTTGATGAGATGGCCGAGCCCGGAGCGCGACAGCATCATCTCGCCAATAACCGCACCGATCAGCGAATAGGGCAGCGCGTTCTTGACGCCAGCCATGATCCAGCTGGTACAGGACGGCAGCACCACCTTGGAGAAGCGTTCCGCTCCCGTCGCGCCCATCAGCGCGAGCGTGTCCATCTGCTCTTCATCCACCGCCTTTGCGCCTGTGAACGTGCTGAAGAAGAGCAACAGGAACGACACGAAAGCGACCAAGACGATCTTCGGAGTCATGCCCAGGCCGAACCACATGATCAGCAGCGGCGCCAAGGCGACGATGGGTAGCGAATTCAACGTCACGATGAACGGGCGGAACACGACCGCCGCCCGCGGTAATCGGCCGAGCAGCATGCCCAGAGTGATCCCGAGCGGCAGCCCGATGGAGAGACCGGCGACGATCTCGGCTAGCGTCACGCCCAAGTGCAACATGAGGTCGCCGCTCAGCCAGACCGAGAGCCGCTCCACGATGGCAGTCGGGCGGCTGATCCACTGTTCCGACCAGAACCGGCCGCCGCCCTCCCAGGCGGCCAGGAGGACGATGGCTACAGCGATCCTGCTCGCCCAGAGCCACCGCCCATCGCCGGAGCCTGCTGCTCCTGCTGCCATTTATTTCAGGATCTCAGCTTCGGCCTTCTCGGCGAAACTGGACACCACGAAGTCGTCGTAGGTCACCGTCGGCTCAGTCTCGGCGGTGATCTTAATCCACTCGATCAGCTTATCGTAGGCCTCGCGGGAGATGACCGGCGTCTTTGCCGCGTTGACCTGGTACTTCGGCTCGAACGAGTCGAAGAGCGCCGAGTCCGTCTGCGGGAAGAAAGTCTTGACGTGGGCGCTCGCTGCCTTCGGATCGTCGGCGATCAGCTTGATCGCCTTTGCGACCACTCGGGTAATCTTCTCGATCAGTTCCGCGTTCTGCTCCACCAGTGAGCCGTTCACGATGACGCCGGTGTACGGCACGCCGTTGACCTCGGGTACGCTCCCGTCGAGCGGATCGATCACCAGCTTCCCCAGCCCGTCCGTCTCGGCCTGCTCGGGATGAGGTGCGCCGAGCACGAACCCGTCGATCGCACCCTGCTGGAAAGCGGCATACATGGCGCCCGGGTTGCCAAGCGGCTGGATCGTGAGCGCCTCCTCCGGGTTCTTGCCGCGAGCAATCAGCCAGCTACGCAACATGACATCGGTGGTGCTGCCGATGCCGGTCACCGCGATGGAAACGCCGTTCAGTCGCTCGACCTTCTCGTCGATCGACATCTCTGGCTTGATGCCGGTCTTCTCGAGCGCGGCGTTGGAAAGCACCAGCTGGATTGGATAAGCGTTGAAGAGCGATGCCACGACCACGAGGTCGGCTCCGTTCTGCCGAGCCGTAATGGCAGGCTGCATGCCCACGATCGCAACCTGGGCGCTTCCGCCCGCAACGGCCGCGATCTGGCGCGATCCAGCTCCGACATCGACCCAATCGAGCTTGATGCCCTCTTCGGCGAAAAGACCGCCGGCCTCAGCAACGTAGAACGGATAGAAGTGAAGAGCCGCGCCCGGCGTAGCGATGGTGAGTGTCTGCTCCTGCGCGGTCGCTAAACTGGACCCGCCCAGAATGAACGCAGCCGCGGTGGCCGCAACGGCGACGCGCTTCATGGTGTCGTGAAAACGAAACATCTGATCCTCCCAGTGTGGTGGCCGGAGCCGTACGTCAATTTATATATCATGTTAAACATCTGTCACCCCCGTGAATCCATTTTTCGAGGTGCTGCGACGTCAGTACCCGTCAGCCAGCCGACATAGAAAATAGTTATCATGTTATGCAATTGACAGCTCGCGGCGTTCATAGTCAGGTTGCGGCCGATCAGTGAGAGTAAGCATGTCCTCAGCCCTTTTCAGTCCGATCAGTCTCCGTGGCCTGACGCTTGCCAACCGCATCGCCGTTTCGCCCATGGGCATGGGACTTGCCGAAGATGGGCGCGCGTCAGATTGGTATCTCATGCACTTCGGAAACCTGGCTCTGTCCGGGGCAGGCCTTGTCATCGTAGGGGCGACGGGCGTGAGCCCGGAAGGTCGCAGCAGCCCGTGGTGCCTCGGCCTGTGGAACGACGCTCAGGTCGAGTCCTACCGGCCGATGATCGAGTTCTGCCGCCGTCACGGCGGCGCCAAGCTCGGCATCCAGCTTCAGCATTCCGGCCGCAAGGGCTCGGTCGCGCCGCCCTTCGAAAACAATCGCTTCCTGGGACCCGACGAGGGCGGTTGGGAGTTGGCGGCCCCTTCCGCGATCGCCTATCCGAAGCGGCCTGCCCCGCGTGAAATGAGCGCCGAGGACATCAAGCAACTGATCCGGGACTTCGGCACGGCCGCGGCCAATGCGCACCAAGCGGGCTTCGACCTTCTCGAGCTGCACTGCGCCCATGGTTACATGCTGCACCAGTTCCTCTCGCCGCTCACCAACCACAGGTCCGATAAGTATGGCGGCAGCCTTGAGGCGCGCATGCGCGCGCCCTTGGAGGCGTTTCGAGCCGTAAGGGACAACTGGCCTGCGGATCTGCCGCTCGGGGTGCGCGTTTCAGCCACTGATTGGATCGAGGGGGGATGGACCATCGAGGACAGCATTGTCTTCGCCCAGCGCCTGGCAGATCTGGGCTGCGACTATGTAACGGCCTCCAGCGGTGGTATCTCTCCCGAGCAGAAGATTACCGTGAAGCCCGGCTATCAGGTTGACTTCGCGGCCGCGATTCGCCGCGAAGCGAAAATCGCAACCATGGCCGTCGGTCTCATCACGGAAGCGCGGCAGGCGGAAGCGATTGTGGCTGATGGCCGGAGCGACATGGTCGCGCTGGGGCGCGGGATGATCTTCAATCCGCGCTGGGCCTGGCACGCGGCAGTCGAGCTTGGCGAGAGCTATTTCCTGCCGCCTCAATACGAACGCTCGCATCCAAGCATGCGCGGCGGCGACTTCCTCAAGCCGTCCGCGCGCGCCTAGGACCTCGGTATTCCCCGCGAAGGAAGAGTGCGGCGCGTGCGACGGTCACACGTTGGCGGGCTTCGACAGCAGCTCCACGCCGGCCCATGCCTCGAACACGCGGATCATGTTCGAATAGTCGGCATCGGGGCCGATTTCGGCGGCGACCACCTCGAACAGGTTGGCAACGGTCGACCCGACAAGGGTCGGCGCCTTCATCTCCCGTGCCAGTTCGAGGAAAAGCCCGAGATCCTTCTGTCCGATCGAGAGCGGACCGCCGTCAGCGAACGTGCCTGGTAGGATCGCCCGTGGAAACTTCTCCAGCGTGGCTGAGTTGCGGCCCGTACTGACGTTGATGAAGTCGATCATGGCGGCAGGGTCCGCCCCGGCCTTCACCCCGACCGTTATTGCCTCACAAGTGGTGACAAAAGCCGCGATCGACAGCATGTTGTTGACGAGCTTGCAGACCTGCGCGAGCCCCGGCTTGTCGCCCACCACGAAGATTTTCGTGGCAAAGCTCTCTATCGCCGGGCGGGCGAAGGCAATCGTTTCGCCCGAACCTGACATCACGGTGGACATATGCCCTGCCCGGGCGATCGGAGGGCCCCCGCTCACCGGCGCATCTGCGAAACCGATCCCGGCCTCTTCCATCACCGCCGCGATCTCGGCGATCGTCTCGCGCCCGAGAGTCGATAGTTCGATGTAGTGACGCGCGCCCCCGGCGGCGGCCACGTGACGGCTCGTCTCCAGGCTTGCCGCTGCCGAAGGCAGGCACGCAAACACCAGCTCGGACTGGCGAGCTGCCTCGGAAGCGCCGGCTGCCACCGTGCCGCCTGCAGCAACAAAGAGGTCGTTCCGCTCGGCGCTGCGATCATAGCCGATCACGTCATGGCCGCCGCGCAGGAGCGAGCCTGCAACCCCGCCGCCTATGCCCCCAAGCCCAACTACCGCAACACGCATAAGCTGATTTCACCCCTAATCTCATTGGACCGGCCGTAGCAGGACACCAAAACCCCGAAAATTCCGCGCCTAGTTAGGCGAAGACGAGGAACTATGGCAACCTAGGCGACGCGTCTGGGATCCTTGCCAGTGGCTCTTCGCCAAGGGAACTTCAGCCATGAATTGGGATTGCGGGTCGCGTCGACATGATTGCCGGAACGTCGGTCGGCGGCATCATCGCAGCGGCGGCGGCATCAGAATGAATCGGTTGACGGCTGCATTTGGGGTGGCAAATGACCCCTCGGAGCGGCAGAACGTCGCGCGTTGCGGTCAAAGTGCAGCGGCCACCAAACGCCGCTTTGCCAACTCCGCCGCGCCAGAAGCTGACGGCCAGGAAATCACCCCAACAAGTCCTACCGTCAGTTGCATGTGGAAAGGATTCGTTCAGGCAGAATGGGGGCCGGCTCTAGACTGCCGGTCCGAGGGGTGGGGACCGAATACCTGCCGCTAGATGCGGGACCAGGCAGTTCAGGACGATGAAGAGCGGCTGCGTCTCAGGTGCCCTTGCCCCCTGACACCGGGCGCAGAAACGCGAGCCGAGTGCCTGACCGCCGTCAGGGACGGCGGACGACCGAAAGATCGCTTTCGCCGTGTAGACGCTCCTGCCTTCGCTATACAATCAGCGCCTTCGTATGCCCCGTGCCGCACGCCTGGACTTGACGTGGGTACATCTCACGCAGCGCTTAGATCGCCTGTGAGTTGAGCAACTGGCGGCTGCCGGAAACACCTGTTCGCGGTGTATGGTGGCGCACTTGCGCAATACCCCGTTGACGATGATCGAATACAAGAGACGAATCGAGCGACCTTGGCGAATGGTGTAAGAAGAAGGCTCAGGAAGCGTTGGCTGCTGATCGCATTGATTTTCGCGGCGGCAGTCTATGTTGGAATCGAACGGCCGTGGGAAACGAAACCCGTCACCGTCGCGGTCGAGACCGTCGCGTCGGGTCCGGTGACCCAGGTTCTCGCCGTCAACGGCCGCATTGCCGCGCGCAGTTCCGTGAGGGTGCGCGCCGCCGTCTCGGCCCAGGCAGTGTCGGTCCATGCGGACGAGGGCGAGCAGGTCACCGCCGGACAGTCGCTTGTGATACTGGACACCGCGATCATCGACGCGCAGGTCGAGCAGGCT
>JAEYRU010000062.1 GCA_023435335.1 Pseudomonadota bacterium | reverse complement strand
TTAGCAACTTGTGGTGATCAGGGGGCGCCCGGCTCCCCGCGGGGCGAGAACTCCTCCTTGCCGAAATCGGTCATCTCCAACGTCGGCCCGGTGATGCCGCGGCGAGTCAGACAGACACGCCACCGTCGCGGCTCGCCCTCGATCTCGAACAGATTGTATTGGGCGGCCGGCTTGGCGGAACCCGTCGACTGGCCCGCCGCGGCGACGCCCACGACCGGGACGGCGCCTTTTCGGTCGGCGATCCAGTGGGTGGTCGGAAGATGCGTGTGGCCGTGCAGGATGAGTTCGGCGCCGTGCGCGCGAATGACCTTCTGGAACCTTGAGATGCCGAACAGCCGCTTGTGCGCCGCCGTGGCGCCACGCACAGGGGGGTGATGGATCAGCACGACCCGGAATAGCCCTTCACGACCGGTTTCGTCGAGGAATTGCGCCATGCGCTCGGCCTGCGCTGCGCCGAAATGGCCGCTCGCCATGAACGGTGCGCTGGCACGCGCCGACGACACGCCGATGATTCCCAGCGGCCCGCGCCGGCGCAGGAACGGGAAGCTGTTGCGGTCCATCGCGTGGGCGGCGCCGTCGCCGGTCATCCAGCCGCCCCAGGCCTTGCAGGCCTTGTCCAGCGCGCCTGGCACGTAGGCGTCGTGGTTACCAGGCACCAGCGTGACGTCCTCATACGGGCCGAGCTCTTCCATCCATAGCCGTGCCACCTCGATCTCGCCGTCCAGCGCCAGGTTCACCAGGTCGCCGGTGACCGCGATGTGATCGTGGGGGAATTTCCTCAGGTCGTCGATGAGCCGCTCTGCGATGCCGTCCTGGATATGGTGGCGGCGATTGCGGTGCCAGTTGATGTAGCCGGTGATACGCTTGGACGCGAGCTGCCGATAGGTTACAGCGGGCAGCGGACCGATATGGATGTCGGAGAAATGGGCGAGGCGATACATCACCCGTTTCTAGATAGCGCGTCCGCCCTTGCCAACCACGGACACTGATTTGGCCGGAACAGAAAAGCGGGATCCCTTTACGCAGACCGGCTGGCCGGGGCTGCGCGCGCGGCTGTTTCATACACTGTTCCTGTTGCGCCGGCCGATGACGCTCGGCGTGCGCGGACTCATCCTCGACCACAGCGCAGAACAGGTCTTCCTGATCCGCCACACCTATGTGCCCGGCTGGCAACTGCCCGGCGGCGGCGTGGAGCCCGGCGAGACGATGCGGGAGGCGCTGGAGCGCGAACTTTTCGAGGAAGGCAACATCCGGCTGACGGGCGAGCCGGAGCTGAGATCGCTCCATTTCAACCGGCAGGCTAGCCGCCGCGATCATGTCGCGCTCTACGTCGTCACATCATTCGAACAGGAGCGGCCGAAACGCCCAGATCGCGAGGTCGCCGAGGGCCGGTTCTTTCCGTTCACGGCCCTTCCGGAACTGACGACGCCGGCCACCCGCAGGCGACTCGCGGAAAATCTTGCCGACGCGCCCGTGTCCCACTACTGGTAACCGAACATTACGGGAAATTAACATCCCGTGTCCAACCATGGCCACAGTTAGGTCGTTCCCTTCAGGGGAAGGAGGCTCGCCATGGTCGGAACTTTGACAAGCCTGAGGCCGGACAGGAAGCCGGTCGTGCTGTGGACCCCATGGGGTGCGGTTCCCAAGCGCGGCTCCTATGTAAGGCAGACGGCAGGACGGCCGAAGCTCTTCCCTGACGCCGCCGAGAGAGTTCAGCGGGAACTCGGCCGAAAAGGTCAGCGGGAAGGGCAGAGCTAGCAGGCGCGGCCGTTCAGGCAGCGCGCTTCATCCTGTCGCGGTCATGCGGTGCGTTCAGGTCGAGTTCCGGACCCACCGGCACTATGCCGGTCGGATTGATGCTGCGGTGGCTGCCGTAATAATGCTTCTTGATGTGGTCCATGTTCACCGTGTCGGCGACGCCCGGGACCTGATAGAGGTCGCGCAGATAATTCGACAGGTTCGGATAGTCGGAGATGCGGCGCAGGTTGCATTTGAAGTGCGAGTAGTAGACCGCGTCGAATCGGACCAGCGTCGTGAACAGCCGCCAGTCCGCTTCGGTGAGAACGTTGCCGACGAGATAGCGCTGGCGCGCTAGCCGCTCCTCCAGTTCGTCCAGTCCCGAAAAGACATCGCCGAAAGCCTCCTCGTAGGCCTCCTGCGACGTCGCGAAGCCGGCGCGGTAGACGCCGTTGTTCACCGCCGAATAGACGCGCTCGTTGATGGCGTCGATCTCCGGACGCAGCCGCTCGGGATAGAAGTCGACGGAGGAATCACCCCACTCGTCGAAAGCCGAATTGAACATGCGGATGATCTCGGCGGACTCGTTGGAGACGATGGTCTCCTCCTTCTTGTCCCAGAGCACCGGCACGGTCACGCGCCCTGAATAGGACGGATCTGCGCGCGTGTAGAGCTGGTGGAGATAGTCGAGCCCGTAGAGAGGGTCGCCGGTCGCGCCGTCTTCCTTCAGGAAGGTCCAGCCGTTCTCGCCCATGAAATGATGCACCACCGAAAGCGCGATCACATCCTCCAGCTTCTTGAGCTTGCGCAGGATCAGCGTGCGGCTTGCCCAAGGGCAGGCGAGGGACACGTAGAGGTGGTAGCGGCCGGGCTCCGCCTTGAAGCCGAGTTGTCGTCCCGGGGCAGGAGCGCCGTCAGCCGTCACCCAGTCCCGGAACCGCGACTGCGCGCGTTCGAACTTGCCGCCGGTTTTCTTCGTATCGTACCAGACGTCCTGCCAGACGCCGTCGACCAGCCTGCCCATGTCTCGCTCCTTATCTGTCGGTTCCGATCTAGGTCAATGCGCGGGGCGGCGGAAGGCTCCGGCAGTGAACGGTTCGTCACCAACCAGGAGGTTTCCGCTTTTCGGCCCGTTGCGGCGCGCGGCGAATGGTGCTAGCGGGATTTCGCCTTTGGGGGACATGCAGTTGATCCTTTTCCGTTTCGAGCGACGACGAATGGGCGCCGGCGCCTGACCTTCCCGGTCGGGGCGCAGAGCGTAGCGGGCTTGCGCCCGTGTCTTCCCCTCGCGAAACGGAAACCGAGACGATGAGCGTCGCCGACGTTGTCTACATGCCGGAAGAGCCGGCGCACGATCCCGAAATCGAGCATATCAACGAAGAGGCCTTCGGCCCGGGCCGCTTTGCGCGCGCCGCCTACAAGATTCGCGAGGGCGGTCCGCATGACCGCGGGCTTTCCTTCGTGGCGCTGCGCGAGGGCGGCGTCATCGCCTCGGTGCGGATGACGCCGATCGCGGCCGGAGCGGGCAGGGCGCTGCTGCTCGGGCCGCTGGCGGTGCGCCCCCAGCACAAGAATCTCGGTATCGGCAAGAAGCTGGTGCGCATCGCGCTCGAAGCAGCGCAAAAGGCGGGATGCGGGGTGGTGATACTGGTCGGCGACGAGCCGTATTACGGTGCGCTCGGTTTCAGCCGTGTGCCCTACGGCCAGCTCACCATGCCGCGCCCGGTGGACCCGCAACGGCTGCTCGCGCACGAAATGCAGGCAGGCGCGCTTGCCGAGATGCGGGGCGACGTCGTGCACGCCGCACTGGCGCCCCAGCCGGCCGGCTAGCGAGTATCCTCAAGCACCATCGCCGCGCCCTTGGCGCCGGTGACGATCGCCGCGGCGTTGGTGTTGCCGCTGATGACCGCCGGGAAGACCGACGCATCGATCACCCGCAGGCGTTCGACGCCGTGGACGCGCAGGCGCGGATCGACCACCGCGCTCGCCGCGTCCGGACCCATCCGGCAGGTCGAGACGGGGTGATACACCGTGCCCGAACGGCGGCGGAAATCGTCGACAAGGGCTTCGTCCGCCTGCACGGCGGGGCCGGGCAGCACCTCCTCGGCGATCAATTCGGAGAGCGCCGGCTGTGCCGCGATTCGGCGGAGGAACTTCACTGCGTCGAGCATCTCGGCGACGTCGTGATCCGTGGCGAAGGCATTCACGACAATCCTCGGCGGGTCGAGCGGCCCGGCGGACCGGATATGAATGCTTCCGCGGCTGGTGGGGCGGCAATTCGACAGGCCAATCGAGAAGCCGGGCCATGGGTCGGGCGAGAGGATCGGCCGCTCCCCCGGCCGGGGGAGTACGGTGGAAAAGGCCTGGAAGTAGAGCTGCATGTTGGGGCGGTCGCGGCCCGCATCGGTGCGGAAGAAGCCGCCGCCCTGGTTCATGCTCATGGACAATGGCCCGGAACGCAGCAACAGGTATTGCGCGCCCACCAGCGCCTTGCCCCACCACGGCCGCAGCAACTGGTTGAGCGTCGGCCGCCGCGCCTTCCACGTGTAGTTGATGCCTTGGTGATCCTGCAGGTTCTCGCCGACATGCGGGTTGGCGTACCGCACCTGCAAGCCGTGCGACTTGAGGAGCGCAGGGTCGCCGATGCCGGACAGCTCGAGGAGCTGCGGGCTCTGCACCGCACCGGCGCAAAGGATCACCTCGCGGCGGGCGCGGGCGGAGACGGTTCCCGCGCTGCGCCGGTACTCCACGGCGACGGCGCGCCGGCCCTCGAACAGGATGCGGGTGGCGTGCGCCTGCGTCACGACCTCCAGGTTGCGCCGCCGCATCGCCGGGCGCAGGAAGGCGCGGGCCGCCGACATGCGCCGGCCGTTCTTCGCTGTGATCTGGTAGACGCCGACGCCTTCCTGCGAAGCGCCGTTGAAGTCGCGATTGAGCCGCAGGCCAGCCTGCTGCGCTGCCTGCAGGTACCGTCCGGTCAGCGGATGGACGCGGGCCGCCATGTCGCAGACATGGACAGGACCGTCGCGGCCGCGCCACTCGTCGTCGCCTGCCTCCGCGCATTCGACTGCCCTGAAATATGGCAGCAGGTCGTCGAACCCCCACCCCGGGTTTCCAGCCTCGGCCCAGGCATCGTAGTCCTGGCGCTGGCCGCGGATCCAGACCATCGCGTTGATCGAGCTCGACCCGCCGAGCACCTTGCCGCGCGGCCAGTGGTCGGCATTGCCGGCCAGCCCCGGATCGGGCTCGGCCCGAAAGTTCCAGTTCACGGCCGGGTCGTAGAAGGTCTTGCCGTAGCCCAGCGGCATCTGCACGAAGAAGCGACGATCACTGCCGCCTGCCTCGAGAAGCAGCACGCTATGGCGGCCATCGCGGCTCAGCCTCTCGGCAACAACGCAGCCGGCAGAACCCGCGCCCACGACTATGAAATCGAATTCCTGCATGCAAGCCCCGGACGTGCCACCTGTAGGACCGGATGCTAGCGGCTCGACATGCCGCCCACCATCGGCGGGTTCGTCACGGCTTGTGAAAAAAGCGACGGTTGGCTACGCCTCGAAAAGCAAACCGAGGGAACAGGAAATGGCGGAAGACGCTCAGGCGCCGATAGGCGAACTCACGCTGCGGACGCTGGCCATGCCTGCCGACGCGAATGCCGCAGGCGATATCTTCGGCGGCTGGGTGATGGCGCAGATGGACCTCGCC
>JAEYRU010000292.1 GCA_023435335.1 Pseudomonadota bacterium | reverse complement strand
CGTTGCGGCGCGAGGATCGCGACTATTCGACGGCGCCCTCCGTCAACCCCTACAACTACCAGGATCATGTCTACGACAAGAGCCGGCCGGAGAACCTTGAATTCCTGCGCCGCTTCCGCTCGCTGCTCGACGAGTATCCGGCGGCGGCGGCCGTGGGCGAGGTAGGCGACGCGCAGCGCGGGCTGGAGGTGGTCGCAGCCTACACGGCCGGCAACGAGCGCGTCCACATGTGCTACTCGTTCGATTTCCTCGGGCCGCAGAAGATCAGCGCGCCGCGCGTGCGTGCCGTGCTCGAGGCCTTCGACGAAGTCGCGGCTGACGGCTGGTCATGCTGGGCCTTTTCCAACCACGACGTGGTGCGCCACGCTTCCCGCTGGGCGGCGGGCGAGCCCGACCCGCAAGCCTATCTGAAGGTGGTCTCGGCGCTTCTGATGTCGCTGCGCGGTTCGATCTGCATCTACCAGGGCGAGGAACTCGGCCTGTCGGAGGCGGATCTCGCCTTCGAGGACCTGCACGATCCCTACGGCATACGCTTCTGGCCGGAATTCAAGGGCCGCGACGGCTGCCGCACACCGATGGTGTGGGAATCATTCCAGCCGAACGCCGGCTTTTCGGCCGGGAAGCCATGGCTGCCGGTGCCGGCCGACCACATCACGCTGGCGGTCAACACGCAGGACGGCGATGCGCACTCGATGCTCGAGCACTACCGGCGTATGCTGGCTTTCCGGGCGGCGCATCCAGCCCTCGTGAGGGGCGGGATCGCCTTCGTCGCGGCCGAGGGCGACCTGATCGCCTTCACGCGCAGCCTCGGCAACGAGAACCTGCTGTGCGTCTTCAACATCGGCAGCGCACGGGCTTCTCTACCTCTTTCCGACGACCTGTCGCCCGTGGCGATCCCCGGGCACGGCTTCGACGGGCGAAGCGACCAGGGCGCGATACGGCTTGAACCTTATCAGGCATGGTTCGGGAGACTCGCCTGAGCGGACACATTCCAGGGAGGAAGAAATGGCCGATCTCAAGCTTACGGATGTGAGGAAGTCCTACGGCAACCTCGAGATCCTGCACGGCATCAATCTGGACATCCAGGCAGGTGAGTTCATCGTTTTCGTCGGCCCTTCCGGCTGCGGCAAGTCCACGCTGCTGCGCACGATCGCGGGGCTGGAGGAAATCACCGGCGGCACGCTTGAGATCGGCGGCGAGGTGGTGAACGACGTGCCTCCTTCGAAGCGCGGCATCGCCATGGTGTTCCAGTCCTATGCGCTGTATCCGCACATGACGGTCTACGACAACATGGCTTTCGGCATGCGCATCGCGCGGGCCAAGAAGGACGAGATCGACCGGCGCGTCAAACAGGCCGCCGAGATACTACAGCTCACCCAGTATCTCGACAGGCTGCCCAAGGCGCTTTCCGGCGGCCAGCGCCAGCGCGTCGCGATCGGTCGCGCCATCGTGCGCAATCCGAAGGTCTTCCTCTTCGACGAGCCGCTTTCGAACCTCGACGCGGCACTCCGCGTGGCGACCCGCATCGAGATCGCCAAGCTCAAGGAATCCATGCCCGAAACGACGATGATCTACGTCACCCACGACCAGGTGGAGGCCATGACTCTGGCCGACCGGATCGTGGTCCTCAAGGAAGGACATATCGAGCAGGTGGGAACGCCCATGGATCTCTACGGGCATCCCGGCAACCTCTTCGTCGCCCAGTTCATAGGCTCGCCGGCGATGAACATCCTGCCGGCCAAGGTGGTCAAGGCAGGCGCCAGGACCACGGTCGAGCTCGGCGGGTCGAACAGGGTCGAGGTGCCGGTCGCCACCCCGGCGGATGCGCAGGGTGCGGAGATCAGCTTCGGGGTGCGACCGGAAGACCTGTACCTCGCGGAGGGCGCCGAGCCTATGTTCGAAGGCAAGGTCGACTATATCGAGCAGCTCGGCGAGGTTCAGCTCCTCTACGTGGACATCGGACGCGGCGGGGAACCGCTCACGGTGAAGCTGCCTGGCAATGCCGAGGTCAAGCGGGGCGAAACCGTGCGCCTCGAATCCGACCCCGGAAACCTGCACATATTCGACGCAAAAGGCCTCTCCTACGCGCGCGAACACCTGGCGATCGCGGCCGAATAGGATGCACTCCGGCGCCGCCCGCCGAAAGGTCAGCGAACGACCAGCACCGAGATCCTGGCGTGGCGCACGACTCGCGCGGCGTTGGGCCCGATCAGATAGTCTTCCGGTCCCGGGCGGCTTGCCGACAGGACGATAAGGTCGGCCTTTACCTCGTCGGCGTAGCGCAGGATCTCGCGATAGATCGAACCGTGCGCCACGATGTGGCGGTGGCGTATCTCCTTCGGCACGTGCTGCGCGGTGAATTCATGCAAGGCCGCATTGGCGTGATCGATCGCCTGTTGCTCGTGTTCCTTGGGGAAGAAGCCGCCGACCAGCGACATTCCGTAGTCGGGGACCACCGTCATGACATGCAGCGTGGCGCCGAACAGCCGGGCATAGTCCACCGCCGTCTCGATCGCCCTCGTTTCATTCTCCGACTGGCCGAGATCGACGGAAACGAGAATGTTTGCGTACATCGCCGCTCTCCCTATGCCGCCTGCGGATTGCCCGCCAGCGTGCCGCCGCGCCGCCGCTGCATGAACACGACCAGCGCGAAGATCAGGATGGCGGGGATGTAGAAGACTTCCCGCGGCATGCGCTGCGCCTCCACCTCGACGCTGGTGATGCGCACCGGCGGATCGCCGTAGAAGTCGAAGCGCGACAGCGCTCGCGCGGTCGGGCTGTTCGGGTCCATCGGCTCGTCGAGATTGGCCTGGCCGTCCTCCATCATCACGTTGAGGCCGATCGCCCGCTCGAAACGGCTTTCGCCGGGTTCGCCGGCCGGACCGAGGCCAAACGCCATTGTTCGAGACAGCATCTTGTCGGGGTCGTCGAAGTCGGGTCCCTCGATGACGAGCCTGATGACAGCCTCGTCGTCCTGCCGCTCGACGGCCTCGAACAGGCGGTCGGGCTCCACCGCTTCATATTGCGGCTGCACTTGGTCGAGGAAGAAACCGGGCCGCAGGAGCATGAAGGTGACCAGAAGCAGCGCGGCGGATTCCCACAGGCGCGAGCGCGCCATGAAGAAGCCCTGCGTGGCGGCGGCGAAGATCAGCATGGCCAGCGTCGCCTTCACGAATATCCAGATGCCGTCGAGCCAGCCCACCCCGATCAGCAGCAGGTCGGTGTTGAAGACAAAGATGAAGGGCAGCAGCACCGTGCGCAGCGAGTAGAAGAAGGCGGTGAAGCCCGTGCGGATGGGATCGCCGCCCGACACCGCCGCAGCCGCGAATGAGGCGAGCCCCACCGGCGGCGTCACGTCGGCCATGATGCCGAAGTAGAAGACGAAAAGATGTGCCGCGATCAGCGGGATGAGGACACCGTTGGCCGCACCGAGTTCAACGATGACTGGCGCCATAAGCGAAGAAACCACGATGTAGTTGGCCGTCGTCGGCAGGCCCATGCCGAGCACTAGGCTGATGGCTGCCGTGAACAGCAGGATCAGCAGGATGTTGCCGCCGGACAGGAATTCAACAAACTCGGCCATGACCTGCCCGATGCCGGTCAGCGTCACCGTGCCGACGATGATTCCGGCAGCGGCGGTGGCGCAGGCGATTCCGATCATGTTGCGCGCGCCGGCGATAAGCCCGACGAGGAGGTCGGCGCCGCCCTCGACGAGCGCCGCGCGCGTCTCGCTTTGCTGCAGGCCGCGGAACAGCGCCTTGAGCGGTTTCTGGGTGATGATGATGACGATCAGCAGCACGACCGCATAGAAGGCTGAGAGGCCCGGCGAATAACGCTCGATCATCAGGAACCAGACAAGCACGAACAGCGGAAGCAGGTAGTGCAGCCCGGTCCTCAGCACCTCGCCCGGAAGCGGCAGCTTCACCACCGGCGCGTTCGGGTCATCCAGTTCCAGGTCCGGCGACCGGGCGGCATACCAGACCAGCCCGACATAGGCCGCGAGCAGCGCAAACAGCAGGACGGGCGCGGAAACCGCCGGCAGCAGCATCCGAACCAGCATTATGGACCAGTATATCGCGCCGGCGAGGACGACGATGGAGACGGTGACGATGCCGATCCGCAGCAGCGCCTGCGTGCGGGTCGAAACCATCGCCTTGGGCAGCATCGGCATGTCGTTTCGCACGGCTTCAAGATGCACGAGGTAGAGCAGCGCGATGTAGGAAATCACCGCCGGAAGGAAGGCGTGCTTGATAACCTCCAGGTACGAAATGCCGACATATTCCACCATCAGGAATGCGGCGGCGCCCATGACCGGCGGCATGATCTGGCCGTTGACGGAGCTCGCCACCTCGACCGAGCCCGCCTTCTCGGGCGAAAATCCAACGCGCTTCATCAGCGGGATGGTGAAGGTGCCCGTGGTCACGACGTTGGCGATGGAGGAACCGGAGATCAGGCCCGTCATCATCGAGGCCAGCACTGCGGCCTTGGCCGGCCCGCCGCGCAGGTGGCCCAGCAGAGCGAAGGCGAGCTTGATGAAGAAATTGCCGGCGCCGGCGCGGTCGAGCATCGAGCCGAACAGAACGAACAGGAAGACAAAGGATGTGGATACCCCGAGCGCCACGCCAAACACGCCTTCCGAGGTGAGCCACATCGTGCTCATCGCACGCCCCAAGGTGGCGCCGCGCCACTGGATCATGTCGGGCAGCCAGGAGGCGTTCCCGAAGAAGACATAGGCGAGGAAGATGATCGCCACGACCATGAGCGGAGGGCCGAGCGCCCGCCGCGTTGCCTCCAGCAGCAGCACAAGGCCGAGCGCAGCGGCCACTATGTCGGCGCGGATCGGCAGGCCGGGACGCGTCGACAGTTCGCGATAGAACCAGAATATGTAGAGCGCGCAGGCCGCCGCAGCGAGCGCCAGAACCCAGTCGACAATCGGGATGCGGTCGCGCGGGCTCGAGCGGAAGGCGGGATAGGCCGTGTAGGCGAGGAACAGGGCGAAGGCGAGGTGGATGGAGCGGCTCTCGGCCGCATTCAGGGTCAGCGACAGGCCGGTCGCCGTCGACATAATGAAGGGGAGCGGGGAGGCAATGTAGAGCTGGAACAGCGACCACGCCAGCGCCACGCCGGCAACGACGTAGCCGACAGCGCCAGCAGGATCCCGGGCGCCGGTATCGGTGGAGGCTACGAGGTCCTGTAGTTCCTCGTCGGTCATAGCCGGCGCACCGGCCGCACGAGCCTGCTTGCTGTCCGCCATCGCGCCTGTCCCCTCTCTATGCCGCAACGGAAGCATTCTTCGTCAAAAAGAGGCGCCCGGCAACCGGGCGCCTCCCGGTCAGGTCTGCTATTGCAGCCAGCCCTTTTCGCGATAGAAGCGCTCAGCGCCCGGATGCATGGGCGCGGAGTTGCCCTGGCCGACCATGCCCTCCGGCGTCAGGTTGGCCAGCGCCGGATGCAGGCCCTTGAAGCCCTCGAAGTCGTCGAACACCGACTTCACGAACGTATAGACCACGTCGTCAGGCACGCTGGCCGCAGTCACCACCGTCGCGCCGACGCCGAAGGTGTTCACATCGTCCGGGTTGCCGCGATACATGCCGCCGGGGATGGTCGCCTTGAAGTAGTATGGGTTGTCCTCGACCAGCTTGTCGATTTCCGGCCCCTCGGCTGCGGCGATCACGCTGTCGCAGGAGGTAGTGGCCTCCTGGATCGAGCCTGCGGGATGGCCGACCGTGAATACGAACGCATCGACATTGTTGTCGCACAGGGCCTGGCTCTGCTCGGCGGGGGCGAGTTCGGAGGCGAGCGCGAAGTCGCCCATCGACCAGCCCTTCTCGGTCATCAGAAGTTCCATCAGGGCCCGCTGTCCGGAGCCCGGATTGCCGACATTGACGCGCTTGCCCTTCAGGTCGTCGAGCACTTTGATGCCGGAATCGGCGCGCGCCACGATGGTGAGCGGCTCGGCGTGAAGCGAGAAGACGGAGCGCAGATCCTGATGGGCGCCGCCTTCGGCGAAGCCGGCGCGGCCGTTGTAGGCGTTGAACTGGACGTCCGACTGCACGACGCCGAACTCAAGCTCGCCGCCCTTGATGGCGTTGACGTTGAACACCGAGCCGCCGGTCGATTCTACCGAGCAGCGGATGCCGTGGTCGCGCCGTGTCTGGTTGATGAGGCGGCAGATCGCGCCGCCCACGGGGTAGTAGACGCCGGTCACGCCGCCGGTGCCGACCGAAACGAACCGCTGTTCCTGCGCGCTGGCGAGGCCAGCCCACGCGGTCCCGCCAAGCACGGCAGCGAGCGCCAGCCCTATCAATCTGTCTGGTTTCATTTGCACGTCTCCCTCTTGTTTTGCCCGTGTACCTTCCGGGCGGGTTAATCGGTATTGCAGCTTCTCAGGCGAAGCTGGACTTCCGTTGCATCCAGCGACGGCGCAGGTCGCCGGCATTCGCGAGCGGGCGCCCGGACGCGGCAGTCTCCCGCGCGGCGGCGGCCACAAGCGCCGCGTTGCTCGGTGCCAGGCCGCCATCCGGCAGCCAGAGATTGTTCTCGAAGCCGACCCGCGCATCGCCGCCCCGCAGACCGGCCCGCGCCGCGAAATGCGCCTCGCGGGGCCCGAAAGCGCAGAGCATCCAGGGGAAGCGTTCGATTCCGGCTTCGAGATAGGCCTCGAATTCACAGTCGCTCGCGCCGGCTTCGCTGTAGCGCCCGAGAACGGCCAGCACCGGCGGCGCCGGATCGGGCAGGACGCCGCGAGCCGCGAGCCGCTTGATGCGCGTCAGCTCCGCAGCATCGTAGATGATGAGCTGCAACATCGTTCCGGCATCGGCGGTGCGCTCGAAGAAGGCCGCCGCGGCCGACTCGTCGGCCAGTTCCGGCAGGATCTCACGCAATGCGACCGAAACCGATTCCGGACGAACCGCGTCGACAACCGCCATCTGCTCCTGTGCCGTGTAGCGCCCGACCGCTTCCGTCGTTATCTGCACGACCAGCCGATCGCCCACCTCGGCACGCACAAGCTCGGTGGCCTCGCGGTAAAGCTCGGCATCGAGCGTATGGCGGCCGTCGCGGTCGCGCACATGCAGGTGGATCATCGCCGCGCCGGCGTCGAGCGCTTCCGCCGCGTCGCGCGCGATTTCCGCGGGCGTCATCGGCAGGCGCGCATGGTCGGCCTTGCTGCGGCGCGCGCCATTGGGAGCCACGGCGATCGCGAAGGGCGCGACATCCTGCGCGACGCCGGTCATGCCGGAACCTCGTCTTCGTCGAGATAGGCATGCGTGGCCGCCAGCACCGTTTCGCGGTGCCGCAATGCCTCCAGCGCGGCCGGACCGGCCCGGGCAAGCGTCAGCAGGGCGAGCGCCTGCGCCACGGCGATCGGTCCGATGGGAGAGGCTATGTGCGCGGGACTGGCGTTCTCCGCGACCAGCACCACGCTCGCCAGCCGGGCGATGGGCGTAAGGTTGCCGTCGGTAATGGCGATCACGTCGACGCCGCGGTCGGCCATGTGGCGCGCCGCCTCGACGATGTCGCGGCTGTAGGGCGCGACGCTGACCACCACGAAAACGTCGCCCTTGCCGACATGATAGAGGTCGTCGAGGAAGGACCCGCCGGAGCCCATCATCAGCCAGGTGCGCGGAATGAAGAGCGACAGGGCGTAATGAAGGCTAAAGGCCACGGGAAAGCAGCTGCGCAGTCCCGCAACCGCGACACCGGGCGCCGCCGCGACGATTTCGGCGGCCCGCTTCAGCGCCTTGAGGCGGTGCGGGGCAAGGGCGGCGTCGAGATTGGCCTTCTCGGCGGAGAGGAAGTCGGCCACGAGAAGGTCCTCGGCCGCCGGCGTACGCACCACATCTATCAGTTCGCCCGCCCGGCGCGAGAAGATCGCGGCCTTACCATGGGTGAGCCAGCGGCGATGCTGCTCCTGGAACTCGTCGAAATTCTCGAATTTGAGCGCCTGCATGAGACGCGTCATCGAGGTGGGCGACACGCCGGCCTTGCCAGCGATGGCTCGAAGAGAGTTGAGCGCCACGTCCTGCGGGTGGTCGCGCACATAACGTGCAGCACGGCGGAGTTGCGGCGGAAAACCATCATACCGCTGGTCGATCTGCTGCCAGATGGCCTCTACCGGCATGGTGCTCCCGGTTCTGAAACACTTGTCACGGGATTAACACAAGACAAAACACTCGTGTCAACAGGCGGCGAGCCGAATTCGGGGCTTTCCGTTGGACCAGGATCGGGCCCGCTTCGGGTCAGACCAGGACGGGTTGGACGATGCGTTCCTCGCCGCCGAAGACGCGCAGGTAGCGCTCGATCTCCTCGGGCTCGCCGGTCGCCTTGTTGGGATTGTCGGAAAGCTTCACCGCGGGCCGGCCGTTTGCTTCCGCGACCTTGCAGACCAGCGAGATCGCCGACAGCCGTTCGTTGGGCAGGGGCGCGCAATCGTGGAAGTCGTTGGTGAGGTTGGTGCCCCAGCCGAAGGCCATGCGCACGCGGCCCTCGAAATGCCGGTAGGTCTTCTCGATGGTCTCGACGTCGAGCCCGTCGGAGAAGATGAGCAGCTTCTCGCGCGGGTCGCGGCCTTTCGACTTCCACCATTCTATGATGCGCTCGCCGCCCTCGATGGGCGGTGCGCTGTCCGGACGGAAGCCTGTCCAGTCGGCGACCCAGTCGGGCGCGTCGCGCAGGAAAGCGGCCGTTCCGAATGAATCGGGCAGCACGATCAGCAGGTTTCCGCCGTAGAGCGTATTCCAGTCCTGGAGCACCTTGTAAGGCGCGGCGCGCATCTCGGCCTCGCTGTTGGCGAGCGCCGTCAGAACCATCGGCAGTTCGTGCGCGTTGGTGCCCAAAGCCTCGAGGTCGGTGTCCATGGCGAGCTTGACATTGCTGGTGCCGGTGAAGGCCTCGCCGATGCCCTCCTTCAGCGCCTCCACGCACCAGCGCTGCCACAGGAAGGAATGGCGACGCCGCGTTCCGAAGTCGGAGATGCGTATCTCCGGGAGGCGCTTCAGCCGTTCCACCTTGTCCCACATCTTCGCCTTGGCGCGGGCGTAGGTCACGTCGAGGGCGAACTGGCCGAGCGACTTCAGCGCCGCCCTGCTGCGCAGTTCATTGATGATCGCCAGCGCCGGGATCTCCCACATTGTCGTGTGGGTCCAGCGGCCGTGGAAATCGAGCCGGTACTGGCCGTTCTCCTTGCGCAGTTCGTATTCGGGAAGCTGGAAGACGGCCAGCCACTCAAGGAATTCGGGATCGAAGATCTGCTTGCGACCGTAGAACGTATTGCCGGCGAGCCAGATCATCTCCTTCTTGGTGAAGCGGAGCGTGCGGGCATAGTCGAGCTGCGCGCGCAGTTCGCTCTCCTCTATCTCCTCGGCGAGCCGTACCGACTTGGTGCGGTTGATGAGCGTGAAGGTGGCGTCGACGCGCGGATAGAGGCTCCAGATCATCTGCAGCATCAGCAGCTTGTAGAAATCCGTATCGAGCAGCGAGCGCACGATCGGGTCGAGCTTCCAGGTATGGTCGTAAACCCGCTTAGCGATATCGGTCGTGGTTGGCATGCTGCTCCTCTCCTGCCACGGCCTTCCTCCGGGGCAGGGTTCCTCTATGCCCGATAGGCCGAAAAAGCGAGTCTCAAGGGCAAGGCACGGCTGGGCCAAAAAAGTCCGACGCCCAACGCGCTGCGGCCACCGCAACTCGATCCTCCCCTGTTTACGGACGAGGGGGACCACGCGTAGCTTATAGGAGCGGGAAGCATGTGCGGGGCGGAGGAATGAGCGACAGGACGAGATGGCGGTCGGCATTCCCCGTTCCCTGGATGACCGGGCCGTTTTGGCTGGGCTCCGCCAGCCCCGCCTTCGCTCACGCCGCCGACCGCGGCTTCGTGATGCTGTTGCCCACCGGCTACTATATCGCGGGTGGCGCCGCCGCGGTGGCTGCAAGCTTCCTAGTGCTTGTAGCCGTGCCGCCCGCCCCGCTGGAGAGGCTGGCGCGCATGCGGATCGAACTGGCGCGCCTGACTTTCGACGGCCGCGTGGTGACAAGCCTGGCGTCGTTCGTCGTGTTCTGCGCGCTGCTGTCCGCGGGCTTCGCGGGCAGCCGGGACCCGCTCTCGAACCCGCTGCCGCTCATGTTCTGGACCGTCTGGTGGGTGGGCCTCACGCTGGCGGTCGGCCTTTTCGGCAATCTCTGGCGCTGGCTGGAGCCGTGGTACGGGCCGTATCGCCTGGCGTCGCTTGCGCTGCGGCGCTCGCGAGACCGCGCGCCGTTCAGCTTGCCGGCGCGCATGCGCTACTGGCCGCCGATCCTCCTGTTCCTCGCCTTCGCCTGGTTCGAGCTGGTCTATCCCGCACCCGACGATCCTTATCGGCTGGCAGTAGCGCTGGCGGGATACTGGGTGTTCACCTTCGTCGGGATGCTGCTGTTCGGGCACCGCGACTGGACGATGCGGGTCGAGTGCTTCTCCATATTCTTCTCCATGGTCGCGCGGCTTTCTCCCTTCGACCGCGCATCCGGCGGCACCCTTTGCCTGCGCCTGCCTGGCGCGAAAGCGACCGATGCCGAACCCCTGCCGCTCAGTGGAGCGCTGTTCCTTCTCCTGGCGCTCAGCACGGTTTCCTATGACGGGCTGATGCGAACCTTCGCCTGGCTCGGCCTCATCGGGATAAACCCGCTCGAATTCCCGGGGCGCTCGGCCGTCGTGATCGAGAACACGGCCGGCCTGATGGTCGCCTTCGCGGCGCTCGCCGGCCTGTTCCTGGCCTCAATCTGGCTGGGGCAGCGCCTCGCCGGTGAGAAAGGCGGCGTTTCCAGTGCCGCGGGTGCGCTCGTCTGGTCGATCGTGCCGATCGCGCTGGCCTACCATTTTTCCCACTATCTCGTGTCGCTGGTACTCTACGGGCAGTACGCGCTCGCCGCGATTTCGGACCCGCTGTCCCGTGGCTGGAACCTGTTCGGGACGGCGGGTTACCACGTCGTGGCGGGCGCCGCGGCCGGCGCGGACTCCGCCCGCCTGGTCTGGAACCTGCAGGCTGCCGCCATCATCGGCGGCCATGTGCTGGCCGTGGCGATCGCGCATGTCACTGCCTTCCGGCTGCACCGCGACCGGCGCCACGCCGCGCTGGCGGGCTTGCCCCTTGCCGTGCTCATGGTTGGTTATACCGTATTCGGGCTGTGGCTGCTGTCATCGCCGACCGGATATTGAGGGTGATGGCGGGGCCGGTTGCCGCAGAGGTAGCTCTATTGCTATGCACAATGATTGGTGATTTTATTTGTACACAAGCGATTTTTGCCGCGCTGGAATAGCTGGCTTGCGGCTCAAGGTCGGGCGCGAATGCCGTCTAAAAAGGGGAACCGGAAATGACTGAGAAACGTGATTCCTTCCTTCTCCCGCAACGCAAGTTCACCCGCCGCGATACGCTAAAGGGCATCGGCGCGGGAGCCGCCGCGCTGGCGCTGGGGCCGGGCTTCGTGCGCTACGCGCAGGCACAGTCCTCGGAACCGATCAGGATCGGATTCCAGGCGCACCGAACCGGCATCGGCGCGGCCTACGGCCGCTGGTACGAACGCGTGACGACAGCCGCCACCAAGGCGATCAACGATGCGGGCGGAATCAACGGGCGGCCGCTCGAGATTGTCACCGAGGATGATGGCACCGACCCCAAGCGCGGCGCCGAGGTGGTTGAGAAGTTCGTCAACCAGCACAAGGTGGACGTGGTCTACGGCACGCTGTTCTCGCATGTGGTGGTGGGATCGGCGCCGACCGCCGGGGAACTCAAGGTTCCCTATTACGTGGTGTCGGAAGGCTACCATGTCGCCTCCGGCAAGATGAACCGCTGGTGCCTGCAGCCGGGCATCACGGACGTGCGTGCGCAGACCCGCGCGGTCGGGCCGTTCATCGCCAACAATGTCGGCAAGAAGGTCACCATGATCTATCCGGACTATGCGTTCGGGCACGACCATCGCGATTTCTTCCCGGCCAATTTCGAGGCGAATGGCGGCCAAGTCGTCGGGCAGGTGGCGATTCCGCCGACCGAGACGTCCTTCACGCGCTACTTCCCGCAGATCCCCGCCGAGACCGAAGTCATCTACCACGTCATGGTGGGACCGGCTGTGCTCACCTTCGTCAAGGAACTGGGCGAGTTCTACGGCACGAGCGGACCGAAGCTGTTCGGCTTCATCGATTCGCTCGAGGCGGTCGACATCGCCAGCCCCGGCCTGGAGTTCCTCGACGGCACCTATTTCTGGGAAGGCGCGCCGCGCTACCTGCAGGCCGATGCTTCGGATGCGATGAAGGCCTATCGCACGGCCGTCGGCATCGACGAGAACGGCGCCAGCGTCAACGACGCCAAGGACGTATCGACCGCCGCCCACATGTTCGGCTGCTGGGAGACGCTCTACATCATCAAGAAGGCGATGGAAGCGGCGAGCTACCAGGGGCCGCAGGACCGTGCAAAGCTGGTCGAGGCGACCGAGGCGATGACCGAGTTCCCCGAAGGTCCGGAACATCCGCAGGGCGCCAAGGTGTTCAACGGCAAGATCCACCAGGTCTTCGGCAGCCAGTACATCAGCCAGGTCGAGGGCGGAAAGCTCAAGGTCGTGCACAAGACCTCCATCGAGGACGGCATGTACGAGCCGGAGGCCGACTACACCACGCAGGCGCTGTGAGCATGAGGTCTTCCTGCCCTCCCCCGCGCGGGGAGGGTGGGATCTCCTGAATGGCTTTCGGACCCTACTTCCTTCTGGCCTCCCTTGAAGGCCTTGTGCAGGCGGCTGTACTGGCGCTGACGGCGCTGGGGCTTTCGCTCGTCTTCGGCGTAATGCGCGTGGTGAACGTCGCCCACGGCGAATTCTTCATGCTGGGCGCGGTGCTCGCCTGGGGCGTGACGACCGCCGTTTCCGGACATCCGGCGCTCGGTTTCGTGGTCGCGCTTGCGCTCAGCCCGCTCATCACCGGGGCCGTGGCGCTTGTCTCCGAACGTCTGGTGCTTCGCCGGCTAAACTATAATCCGGAAGCCACGATCGTGGCGACCATCGGATTGCTCTACATCCTGCAGCAGGCGGCCCTGACCTTCTATGGGCCCGACGCGCGACCGGTGGTGCCGCCGTTCAACTTCCGCATCCAGCTGCCGTGGTTCGGCTACTCGGCCTACAAGCTGTTCGTCATCGGGGCGTCGATCGCGATGCTCATCGCCCTCTGGTTCGTGCTGACCAGAACCCGCGTCGGCCTTGTCATGCGCGCCACCCAGTATGACCGGGAGACGGCAACCGCGTTCGGCATCCCGGTCGACCGGGTCTATGCTGGCGTCTTCGCGCTGGGGGCCGCACTCGCCGCGGTGGCGGCGGTGCTGGTCGTGCCCATCCAGCAGGCGCACTATCTGATGGGCCACGATCCGCTGCTGCTCTCCTTCATCGTCGTGATCATCGGCGGGCTGGGCTCGCTCAGAGGTACGGTTGTCGCGGCCCTGCTCATCGGCCTGTCGGACGGTATCCTGTCGGTCTTCTTTTCGCCCACGCTGGCCAAGATCGTCGCCACGTCGGCCGTTGCCCTGGTGCTGGTGTTCCGTCCCCAGGGGCTGTTCGGGCAGTCCGCGCGATGAGAGCCCAGACGACAGGCCCCCGCGTTCTGGCGCTGCACCTGGGCGTGATTGCGGTGCTGTTCGCGTTGCAGTTCGTCCTGCCCGCCTACCACCACGGCATCATGGCGCGCATATTGGTGCTGGCCGTGTTCGCCATGGGCTACAACCTGCTGTTCGGCTATACCGGCCTGCTGAGCCTCGGCCATGCGATGTTCTTCGCGGCCGGCCTCTACGGGGCCGGACTCACCGCCTACCATCTCGGGTGGAGCGCGCCCTTCGCCTTCGTCACCGGCATCGCCTGCGGCGCGGTGCTTTCCGTGGTTATCGGCGCGCTGGCGCTGCGCACGGCCGGCGTCGCCTTCATGATCGTCACCATGATGTTCGGGCAGGTCGCCTACCTGCTCACGCTCTTCTACGGCGACTGGACGCGCGGCGAGGAGGGCCTGACCCTCAGCGCCGCGCAACGCCAGGTCGGGCCCCTCGACCTGACGAACCCGGCGACGCGGTATTTCGCTGCCCTCGCGCTCTTCGCAATCGTGCTGATGCTGACGCTTTCGGCGGTGCGCTCGCCGTTCGGGCGGGTCATTGTCGCCATCCGCGAGAATGAAGAGCGCACGCGCATGCTGGGCTACGACACATTCCTCAACAAGCTCGGGGCGGTTGTGGCGTCCGGTACGATCTGCGCCGCCGCGGGCGCGGCCTACGTGCTGCTGTTCGGCTATTTCGGCTCGACCTTCGCCGCCGTGCAATACTCCATCCTGCCGCTGCTGTGGGTCCTGGTCGGCGGCGCCGCGACCATCCTCGGACCGTTGCTCGGCACGCTCGTCATGTTCTACCTGGTAGACCTGTCCAACGACCTGCTCAATTCGCGCTTTCCCGACTGGGACGTCAGCTACCTCGGCATCGTGGGCGTGGCGCTGGTGCTGCTCATCCTCTTCTTCCCCAAGGGGCTGCTCGGCACGATCCGCGAAAGGTGGATGCCATGGCTCCCGTAGGGCGAGCGGACGGTGACCCGCTCCTCTCGACCCGCGGACTTTCGCGGCATTTCGGCGGGCTGAAGGCGGTTGAGGACGTGGAGTTCGACCTGGCCGAAGGCGAGGTGCGCGCGATCATCGGCCCCAACGGAGCGGGCAAGACCACCTTCGTCAGCCTGATATGCGGGCGCATCGCGCCGAGCGCCGGCCGGATCGTCTTCGACGGCCGTGACATCACGACAATGCCGGCGCACCGGCGCGTGCTCGCCGGCATCGCCTACACGTTCCAGATCACCAGCGTCTTCGCCAACCTCACAGCGGAGGAGAACGTCGCTCTGGCCGTCCAGAGACGCCACACCAGCGGCAACGGAGAGAGGCTGAGCGGCAGCGAGATGCAGGCCCAGGTGCTGGACGTCCTCGACCGCGTGGGCCTGGCCGGACGCGCCGCGGAGATCGCCGGCAACCTCGCTTACGGCCACCAGAGGCTGCTCGAAATCGCCATGGGACTGGCGCTCAAGCCGCGCCTGCTCATCCTCGACGAGCCGACACAGGGACTTTCCGACGCCGAGATCGAGGGGTTCCTCGCACTTGTGCGCGACATCGCCCACGAGACGACCGTGCTGCTGATCGAACACAACATGCAGGTGGTGATGGGGCTGGCGGACTGCATCACCGTGATGGAGCGCGGCCGCATCATCGCGGAGGGGACCCCCGAGGCGATCCGCGCCAACCCGGCTGTGCAGCAGGCCTATCTGGGAGCGCCGTCGGATGAGTGACGCGCTTACCCTGGACGGGGTCGACTGCTTCTACGGCAATGTGCAGGTGCTGCACGAATTGTCTCTGCAACTGCGCCGCGGCGAGGTGCTGTGCCTGCTCGGACGCAACGGCGCCGGCAAGACCACCGCGCTGAAGGCAATCATGGGCCTGTGCAGGGTGCGCTCGGGCTCGATACGGCTGGGCGACACGGAGTTGACCTCCCTTCCCGCCCATACGGTACCGAAGGCCGGTATCGGCTACGTGCCGCAGGGCCGGCGCCTCTTTGCAGAACTGACGGTGGCGGAGAACATAGAGATCGGCCTGATGACGCGCGGCAGGGGCGACGCAGTGCGCGAGGACGTGCTTTCGCTCTTTCCGATCCTGCGCGAGCGCTACCGCCAGCCCTCCGGCACGCTTTCGGGCGGCGAGCAGCAAATGCTGGCGATGGCGCGCGCGCTGTGCCTGGAGCCCGAGGTACTGCTGCTCGACGAGCCTACCGAGGGCCTGATGCCATCGATGGTGGCGAAGATCCGCGAGACGGTGGCGCAGCTGCGCGAGCGCGGCGTCTCCACCGTCCTGGTCGAGCAGAGGGTGGACGCGGTGCTGCCCGTCGCCAACCGCGTCGCATTCATCGAGAATGGCCGCAATCGCGAGACCGTGGAGGTCGCGCAGCTGCGCGGCGATCCGGGGCTTGTGCGGCGCTATGT
>JAEYRU010000258.1 GCA_023435335.1 Pseudomonadota bacterium | reverse complement strand
ACCTTGGCCTCTCCGATGGTCTCGCCATCGTCGAACAGGTTGATTTTCTCGAAGGCGCGCATGCCCCAATCGAGGATCCTGCGGGCCTCCTCGGCGCGCTCGTTCTCGCTGGCCATGCCGCCCAAGGCGACGAAGAGGCGCCGTCCGCCGCGCTCGACCGAGCCGACGATGCCGTATCCCGATTCCTCGGTGTAACCTGTCTTGAGGCCGTCGGCGCCGATGTCCATGGCAAGCAGCGGGTTGCGGTTGCGCTGCCTTATCCCGTTCCAGGTGAACTCCCGTTCGCCATAGTACCTGTAGAATTCGGGGTACTCGCGCCAGATATGCTGCGCCAGCTTCACCAGTTCGCGCACCGTCACGATCTGGCCTTCCGCCGGCAGGCCGTGCGGGTTCTTGAACACCGACGTCTTGAGGCCGATCTCGCGGGCGCGTTCCGTCATCAGCCTTGCGAAATTCTCCTCCGAGCCGGCCATGCCCTCGGCGATGATGATGCAGCCGTCATTGGCGGACTGGATGATCACGCCCCTGATGAGATCTTCGAGCCGGATCGAGGATTTGAGCTCTGCGAACATCGTGGAGCCGCCGGACATGGCGCCGCCGGTTCGCCAGGCGTGTTCGCTGACCAGAAACGTGTCGTCCAGCGTGAGCCGGCCCGCCTTAATCGCGTTGAAGACGACCTCCATGGTCATCAGCTTCGCCAGGGATGCCGGCGGAAACGGCGTGTCCGGATCCTTGGAGAACAGGATCGTGCCCGTGTCGGCGTCGATCAGCAAAGCTTGCTTGGCGCGCGTCTCGTAGAGTTGCGCCTGGGCTACGCCAATGGCGCCGAAGAGCAGCGCCATCGCCAAGATAGCGCGCAAAATCGATTGCGGAAGGGTCATGCGGCTATTGCCCGACATATCGTCCTGATGCGACAAGAGGCTAGCAGTCGGGCTGCTTCGAAACAACCGTGGCGGCGGTTGGGATCGTTCTCATCACCCGGCGGAGACGGACGGGGGACAATGCGCCGATGGCGGTCGCCAAGAAGGCACTGAACAGCGCCCACGGCGCGGCCGTGTTCCGCCGGCGCGTTCGCGTACTGTCGCAGGCAATCGCCATGGCGATCCCCGACGGAGGCGCTGTGCTCGACGTCGGCTGCGGCGATGGCTCCATCGCGCGGGCGGTCATGCAGGCCCGTCCCGATCTGTCGTTTGACGGCATTGATGTGTTTCTGCGCCCGAATGTGGCCATTCCCGCGCGCGTGTACGACGGGACCATGATCCCTTTCTCGGATCGCTCCTTCGATTGGGTGACGATCGTCGACGTACTGCACCACACGGACAACCCCTCCGCCGTCCTCGCCGAATGCCGGCGCGTCGCGCGCCGGGGAATTGTCATCAAAGATCACCTGCGTGAAGGCCTTCTCGCCGGTCCGACGCTGCGCTTCATGGACTGGGTGGGCAACCGCGGGCACGACGTGCGGCTGCCCTATAACTATCTCTCCGAAGAGGAATGGCGATCGACCATCGAGCGCGTCGGGCTCAAGATCGAGACGTGGAGGACACGGCTCGGAATATATCCGCTGCCGTTCGGGCTGGCCTTCGACCGAGGGCTGCACTTTGTGGCGCTGGTCTCCCCGCGAGGTTGAATCAACGCCCGCTATTCGTGGACGACGAAAGCGTCGGGCGCACCGTTTGCCCGTGCGAGCTCAGCCAGCCGGTCGACGCCGTGACGGCCGTCGGAAGTAACCAGCACCGAATGGGAATCGGCATCGGTCTCGATGCGCACTTTGCCGAATGCGGAGAGCCGGCCCGCGATCGTCTCAGCTTCGCGGCGGCTGGCAAAGGTTGCCGCGGCCACATACTCGCCGGGCTCCGCTGACGCTCCGTTGCGCCGTTTCCAGGACGCAACTACGTCCTCGGCGCTCATGCCGGGCGCGTCGAAAGCCGACAGCGCCTGCACCGCCGACGCGATGCGCTCGTCGGCGTAAGAGAGCCTGCCAAGCGTCGCGACCTGCATCGGCGGCCGGACGATGCCTAGTCCGCGTGTCGGACGCTCGGGAACGATCGGCCCAAATTCGGGCAGTACGGGATCGCCCGTCGCGACCGAATAGGCGGTCGTGGATACGGCGGCCGGCGGAAACGGTGCGGCCGCGGCAATCGCCAGAGGGGCCAGCCCGACGGGCGAGGCAGGGGCCGCGGGAAACACCGGCGCGCTGCGCACCGGACTGCTCGGCGTGCGGCCGTTCATGGCGATCATGACGCCCGACGGCAAGCCGTCGTGGATGCTCGGGGCGGTGCCCCTGCCCGGCCGGTAGGAGGCCAGCAGGAACTGATCGTCGCGACCGTGGAGCGGCGCACGGCCGAGGTATTCGACCTCCACCTTCGCGACCCCAGCATGGGTGTAGTCGAGCATCTCAGCGGCGCGTTTGGAAAGATCGATGACGCGGCCGTTGGCGAAGGGGCCGCGGTCGTTCACGCGCACCACGACCGAGCTTCCGTTCTTGAGATTGGTCACGCGCGCATAGCTTGGCAGCGGCATAGTGGGGTGCGCGGCCGTCAGATGCGTCATGTCGTAGATCTCGCCGTTCGCGGTCAGCCGCCCGTGGAAGGCGTCGCCATACCACGAGGCGGCGCCCGCCTTGCGGTAGCCGGGCTCCTCCTTCGGCTTGTACCACTGACCCTTGACCTTGTAGGGTTTGCCAACCATGTCGCGGCCGCCGCCGCGCGGCAGGCGTGTGCGCAGGTTGGAGACGCGCGGGCTGGCCTTCACTCCGTATTCGGACTCGGCGAAATATTCCTTGCTGCGGCTGGTCTTGATGTCCCCGCGCGGTGACGAGTTGCAGCCGGCGATGACAACAGCCGAACTGAGCAGCACCGCCAGCGCGGAGGTGCGGGCGAGTTGGCGCCGCGCCATTGCTGATACGCCCAAAGCGTCCCCGTTTCCCCTCATTGTCCCCACCGCTACCCGAAACACACGCGGATGAAAAACGATACCGGCGAAACCGGCCGACTGTCCCTGGCACTTCATGCACAGGAATTCTTTATCAGCTTGTTAATGAAATGTGGCGGGAAGCGGGCGAGCGACACCGCGCGATCGCCTTGAAACGCCGTCCCTTTTCGCCCATAGAGCAGACAGCCGGAGGGATGGCCGAGCGGTTTAAGGCACCGGTCTTGAAAACCGGCGTGGGCGCGAGTCCACCGTGGGTTCGAATCCCACTCCCTCCGCCATCATCCTGTTGGACACCGGAAGTCGCCCATCACGACGCGAAATAGTCGTGTTTCCAAGGGACATTGTCTCCCCATGTGAACCTCTGAGACTGCGCTCCAAGCCCGTTCCGGCCTGCTGGAGTCGCGTGTCGTGACGGACTGTTTGTCTGCACCAGTTCCGGCACCATCGGTCGACCGGGGTCTCGTACACCACCGCGCGGCGATCGATGTGTACCGCGCGCCCAACACGATCAGGTTGGCCTGGCTCGGAGGACGGGACTGGGTGCGGCTTGTGCGGCGCGGGATCCGGCGGGCGGCCGACATAGCGGCAGACATGTGCCGCTTGCCGGTCTCCCCGCCGCGCTTCCGTCAGTTCCGAAACGAAAACGTCTGCCTGAGATGCGCCACCATCCGCGGACTGAGCGGCTTCACCAATTCCGCGTTGCACGACGCGTGATACGGAACGGCATCCTCAGCCCTCGACAGGTCTTCGTAGCGGATCGACGGATCGAGAGCAGTGGGATCGTCGCTTTGCGGGCGGGTCGGGTCCATGCTGGGAATGGGGATCGTTCCGCGCCCGCCGGCGGTGGCTAGATTGGGGTTGTTGCGTTTGATGTCATTCTGGATGATCTGCTGCGCCGCAATGGCGTATTTGCGCGACTGCGCGGCCGGCGTCCCCTCAGCCACGGCGACGTCGACGTTCAGGGCCTCGATCGACACCGTGTAGTCGCTGTTCAGATAGACATCATAGGAGCGAAACTGCTGCGGAAAATCACGCAGAGAGGCGGTCTCGACCTGCCAGAAGCCCTGCTCGGGGCGGCTTGCATCGGCGGACGGGAACGCTTTGATGACGTTCATGTGGCGATGCCCCGCCAGCCACATCAGCAAATTGGGCGCGCCTTGTAGGATCCCAACCAGTTCTGCCAGATCGACGGCGTTCTCGTAGCCGGTCTTTGTGTTCGCGTCCCCCGCCCACCATTCCATATGCGATCCGATCGCCGAGACACCGATCGGGATATGGCAGGCGATGATCATGAGCTGGTCGTTGGCCTGGCCGCTGGCCAGTTCGGCCCTGAGCCACTCCAGGCGCCGCGGATCCAGGTAGCCATGGCCGTGGATGTCGAACGAGCCATCGTCACTGGATTGCGTGACATCCAGGACGATGATCTTCAGCGGAAGCTCGGTCTTTGGCACGAAGCTGTAGCAGGCAAAGGCCGCGTCCTCGGGGTTGCCGGTGTCGCGGTCGATCAGGTTGAAGCCATGACCGGCCGGATGGGATGTGGTCTTGAAGAACTCGTCGATCCACTCCGACCGGACAAGCGGGCGGCGATCCGGGTCCGGCACGACACGAGGCGCCTCGCCGCCAAAGGCAGGATCGTCGATGCTGCCGGCATGGATGATGTCGCCGTTCGGCGTGCTGCCGTCCAACACACC
Organism: Pseudomonadota bacterium; assembly: GCA_023435335.1. Classification (GTDB taxonomy): domain Bacteria; phylum Pseudomonadota; class Alphaproteobacteria; order Rhizobiales; family Rhizobiaceae; genus RCIO01. The sequence goes on along the minus strand of JAEYRU010000258.1, from coordinate 4,314 downwards.
CAAATAGTACCGCGGATCGGCTCTGAGATTGCGGTAATCGGATACGGGAGGGAAGCTGGCGAAGTCCTCCGCCCGGATCGGACTGCCCGCCGCCCACACTGTGCCCGCCGTATAGGTGTCCCTGAGGCCCAGCGACGGTTCTGCATCGAGCGGAAATGAACCGATGAAGAAATGGTCATGATTGCCAAGCACCATGTACCAGGGAATATCACTGTCCAGTCCCGCTGCCTGGAACGGCCTCTGATAATCAGTGCTGTCCGCGCCCAGATGCGCGCCGCTGCTGGGCCTGATGACCTTCCCATCCAGCACATCGATGAACCATCTGGTTTCGTTGTAGGCAGAATTGTTGCAGGCGTCCCCCAACGTAATGCCGAAATCGAACGGATCGCGGCCATGCAAGGCGTTCACGGTCTGCACGGCCGCGTCCAGAACCTGTGTCGAACAGAGCATTACAGGTGAATAGATGGAGGTGTTTCTCAAGGAGACAGGATCAATCTGCTGGAACAAGATCAGCTGATTGGGGGCTTCCTTGTCGGTGATGTGGACATCGGCGAAGGAAAAGAACCGGAGGAGCCGCGTCTTGTCAGCATTCTCGGGCCGAACATAGCCTGCCGGCATCAGGTCCAGACGCTCCATGACGGGTAGGCCAGAGCCGAAAGACCACTCGCCGTAGCCGAACTCTCCATACCTTGAAACATGGTGCATCTCGTTCTTCTCGAGGCCCGGCGTCAGCGTCGGCGGAAAGGACAGCATCCGCTCGCGGGTCGTGACCACAGTGGTGTCGATCGGATAGCGCCTGAGCTCGTCCGCCCATGCCATCTGCGCCCCCACGCCCCCCAGCGAAGCGGCGCCCAGAAATGCTGCCGAGGACTTCAGAAACGACCGTCGGCTTGAAAGCCCTACGCCACCCGAAAAGAGCAGGTCAGATGCATTTGATTGAGACATGCTCTTCCTCCGGGAGGTAAGCGATAGCCGGCCGCTCTGCCAACTCAGGTTCGTTTTGGCGATCATGGTGCAGGGCGCCGGCAACTTGCCGTGGCGTCGCGTATCACGCCTTCAACCCATAATGGCGGAAAGGCGGTTTCAAACCTTGATCTGGCGCAATTGGGCGGTTCTCACCATCTGCCCATGTCCGCCTGGCCCGTGGCCGGCGAAAACGGTGAGCGCCGACACTTGCGAGGTGGCTCAATCCTCCAGGAGCACCTTCGCCTCGCGCGCGGCTTCCACGAAGGCGCGGCGGGCGACGTGCGGCGGTTTTTCGCCGCGGATGACGCTCAGGCACAGTTCCATGGCGCGGGCGCGCTTGCGGCTCTCGATCGGCCAGTCCCTGAGCAGCACCTCCGCTGCGTCGCGCGTCGTGAGCACGATGCGCTCGCGGTCGATCCTGCCGGTCTGGACCGTCACCGGCTTGTGAAAGGCGCGGTGCCGCTGCGGCCTGGCGCCTCCGCGCTCAGCCAACGCACCGCCTTCGCTCCCGCTGGCGGTGTGGCGGCGGCGCACTCGCTCGGCAGCTAGCGTCTCCATTCCCAAGTCCCCAGAATGCAATTTGGCGCGAACCTAGGGACAAACGCGCGGGCAGGACATCCGGTTCCCGCGAATGTGGTAAATTTGCGGCAGCCGGCGCAAAGGTGCTGGTGCCGTCCATAAGGCGCTGACGATACAGTTAAATTAGCAAATCCTTATAATCCGAGACCAGAAGGCGAAGCGGTGCCTCGTCCTCGTCGATCGAGGAGAAGCGGCCGATTGGGTCGCGAAACCAGTTGTCGCTGACGTCGTCATTCACCGTCGAGACCTCCCCAATTAGAACGTCGCCTCCCTCGCCCCAGAATGCGTGCCATACGCCGGGCAGCAGGGTCACGCTCTCGCCCGGGTCGAGCTTGAGCAGGCCGCCCGGAGGCATCCTGCGGATCATGCCGTCGACCGGCACCGCCACCTCGGCGACCTCGTCTATCCCGCCTGCCTCGTCGGGCATGAACAGTTCCAGCACCAGCCTGCCGCCGCCACGGTTGATGATGTCCTCCGCCTTTAGATAGTGGCGATGCATCGGCGAGAGCTGGTTCTTGCGCGAGATCATGATCTTTTCGGCGTAGAGCATGCCGCCGCCCTGCGCGAGATCGGCGGCGACGCCGTTGCGCACGGTGAACAGGAACAGGCCGAGCTCGTCGAACCGCTCCTGCCCATAATCCGTGATGTCCCATCCCATGCGGCGCTCTACGATCATGTCGATCTCGCTCTTGCGCGCCCGCATGTCCTCGGGCGACCAGTAGGCGAAGGGCGGCAGCGCGTAACCGAAGGAGCGGATGAAGGCATCCGCCTCGCGGATGATCTCGTTGATGCGGGAGCGTTTCATTTGTCCTCCTCGTACTGCGCCACGGAAAGCGAATAGCTGCTGGTCCAGATTTCGCCAGCGCGGAAGGCGCGACCGCCGGTGATCGCGCCCTCTCCTGCCCTCTCGACGAAAGATGCCGCCAGCGGCTCAACACCGAGCCCGCGGAAGCGGCCGTTCCACGGCTTACGTCGGCGTCCGCCCGCCGACATCCAGAACAGGCAAGTCGGGAAATCCGCGGCGCTCCACTCGAGCCGGACCGCGTAGCGCCTGCTCGGATAGACGGCCCGCAGGCAGCCGTTTACGCCGACGATCTGGAAGGCTTCCTCCGTCGCCCGTTGGCTGAGGCCGGCGACGTCTTCGGCTCCGCCCGCCGCTAACGGCAGCGCCTCGAGGCTTGTGAAGTGCCGCGCCGGCGCAAGCAGCGAGACGCCGTTCTCGAACACCACCGGAAAGGTCTCGCCATGCGCGAAATCCGCCTCGATGCGGATGTCCTCGCCCGGTTGGGGCAGCGTCAGGATCGGATGCAGCCCGACGGGCAACACGCAATCGCGGCGCGGCAGCACCGACAGGGTGAACGCCACCGCGGCCTCGCCCGGCACGCCGGCGACGGTGCGGGTCAACCGCTCGATCGGATGGTCGGCCGGATAATCGATCTGCCACTCGACCGCATGCGCGTCCGCGCGGGTCAGCCGCCACATATTGTCGGTGCCGTAGCCGTGCACGACCGGGTCGACGCCGCTCCGGCCGAAGGGAACGCATGCCCACTCGCCGCCGAGGTGGCGCAGATGCGCGGGGATGCTGGCGTCGGCGGTCGTCTCCGCCTCGCCCTGCCAGGGCGCTTCCGCGAACGGCGTGATCACGCGTCCGTCATCCAGCTTGAGGACGAGCCGATGCAGCGCCGCCCCGAGCGGCCAGATCTCTCCATGCCCGCGATCCCAGGCGATCTGCTGCGCCGGGCCGGGGAAACGCTCGGGCGAAGGCTCGGCTTTCATGGGTGAAACCGTGCGGGAACCGGCGGCGCGCCGCCGAGTTGATCTCGTGGATGCAGGCCGTGCCAACCGGGCATGGCGGTATGGTGAACAGGCGGATTTTCCCGGTTTCCCCGCCTGGCCAACGAAACGGCAGACGAGCACCTGTCCCGTCCGGCCTGCATTCTCGCCCTCCCGCTAGACCAGCCGCCCAACCGAGCCGTCCGCGGCGGCGCGGATCGCGTCCATGTTGGCCTTGTAGGCAGCTTCGCCGCCTCCCTGAAACACGGCGGAGCCGGCGACCAGAACGTCGGCGCCGGCCGCCGCGACCAGCGGCGCGGTCTCACGCGTCACCCCGCCGTCGATCTCGATATGGATGGGCCGCTCGCCGATCATCGCCTTCACACGCCGCACCTTCTCCACCACCGCCGGGATGAAGGCCTGGCCGCCAAAGCCGGGATTGACGGTCATCAGCAGCACCAGGTCGAGGCGGTCGAGCACGTATTCTATCGCGCTTTCGGGGGTAGACGGGTTGAGCGACACCCCGGCCTTCTTGCCCAGCGTCCGTATCGCCTGCAGCGACCGGTCGAGATGTGGGCCGGCCTCGGCATGCACGGTGATGATGTCGGCGCCGGCCTCCGCGAATGCGGCGAGATAGGGATCGACGGGCGCGATCATCAGGTGGCAGTCGAACACCTTGTCCGTGCGACCGCGGATCGCCTTCACCACCTGCGGGCCATAGGTGATGTTGGGAACGAAATGGCCGTCCATCACGTCGAGATGGATCCAGTCGGCACCGGCCGCGACGACCGCCTCGACCTCGTCACCGAGCCGGGAGAAGTCGGCGGAAAGAACCGACGGCGCGATGATGGTGCTTCGTGTCATGCGATCTTCCTGCAATGCTTTGCAGACCGTCAGGCGATCCGCTGTTCCGGTTCGCCTTCCAGCCGGCCTTCGACGAATATGCGGCTTCCCCTTATGTCTGGCTCCTCGATCGTGATCAGGTCAAGTCTCGTC
>JAEYRU010000116.1 GCA_023435335.1 Pseudomonadota bacterium | reverse complement strand
TCCGGAACTTAGGCCCGTCCCCCGCCTACCGGACACCGGCGGCAGCCTCATCCCCCTCTCCGGGCTGCCGCCAAGTTTGAGTAAAGCCGCCGTGGTTCCCCCTCCACCACGGCGGCATTTTTTTGTGTCGTTGGTCCAACGGCCGAGGGCTTTTCCATTCCACGCATGCAAACTAGGCTCGCGGCAGTGAATCGAAAAGGTCATTGCCAAGATGCCAGTGCTTCCCCCCGTCCTCGACCGCATAGACGCTAATCTCGACGCGAGCCTCGAGCGCCTGTTCTCGCTGGTACGCATCCCCTCGATCTCGACCGACCCGGCCTACGCGCAGGAATGCCGCCGCGCCGCGCAGTGGCTTGTGGACGACCTCAGGACGATCGGATTCGATGCCAGCGTGCGCGACACGCCCGGCCACCCGATGGTGGTCGCTCACCACGACGGGCCCTCGGGATCGCCGCACGTGCTGTTCTACGGCCACTACGACGTGCAGCCGGTCGATCCGCTGAGCCTTTGGGATGCCGATCCCTTCGATCCGAAGATCAAGGAGCTGGAACCGGGCCGCAAGGTCATCACCGGCCGCGGTTCCTCTGACGACAAGGGACAGCTCATGCTGTTCGTCGAGGCCTGCCGGGCGTGGAAGGAAGTGCACGGTTCGCTGCCCTGCCGCATCACGCTCTTGTTCGAGGGGGAAGAGGAGTCCGGCTCGCCCTCGGTCAAGCCCTTCTTCGAGGCCAATGCGGACGAGCTGAAGGCGGATTTCGCGATGGTCTGCGATACCGGCATGTTCGATCGCAAGACACCGTGCATCACGGTGGGACTGCGCGGGCTGGTGGGCGAGGAGGTCACTGTTCACGCGGCCAACCGCGACCTGCATTCGGGCGTGTATGGCGGCGCTGCGGCCAATCCGATCCGCATCCTTGCCAGGGTGCTGGCCGACATCCACGACGGGGACGGCAAGGTGACGATTCCCGGCTTCTACGACGGCGTCGAGGAAACCCCCACGCAGATCAAGGCGTCGTGGGACGCGCTGGGGATGACGGCGGAGTCCTTCCTGGGCGAGATCGGCCTGTCGATCCCGTCCGGCGAGAAGGGGCGCTCGGTGCCCGAACTCGTGTGGGCGAGGCCGACCGCCGAGTTCAACGGCATCTCCGGCGGTTACGAAGGCGACGGCTTCAAGACGGTGATCGCCGCCAAGGCGTCGGCCAAGGTGTCGTTCCGGCTGGTTGGCAACCAGGACCCCGAAGCGGTCCGCGCGGCCTTCCGCAAGTTCGTCGAGGATCGCATCCCGGCCGACTGTTCGGTGACTTTCGAGAAGCACGGCGGCTCGCCGGCGCTGCAGCTCGCATACGATTCGCCGCTGGTGATCAAGGCGTCGGCTGCGCTGACGGACGAATGGTCGAAAAAGGCGCTGGTGCTGGCCATGGGCGGGTCGATCCCGATCGTCGGCGACTTCAAGCGCATGCTCGGCATGGATTCGCTGCTGGTCGGCTTCGGCCTCGACGACGACCGCATCCATTCGCCCAACGAGAAGTACGACCTGACCTCCTTCCACAAGGGCCAGCGCTCCTGGGCGCGGATTCTGCATGCCATTTCCTCGTAGCCGAGGTCTTCAGGCAAGCCGGTAGAGCACGGGAATCGCCGCGGTCCGGTTGGCTTCGAAGTGCCGTAGCACGTAGCTGCGGAAGCTGGGCTTGAACAGGAGCGACGGGACGATGTCTCCCGCTCCGTCCCAGCGGCAGTGATTCAGGATGGTGTAGCGTGCGCCATCCTGCTCCAGCGGCCGCATGAGGACGGAATTTTCGAGGCCGGTCTGGTCCTGGAACCAGCCCGCCGTGTATTCCCACACCGCGAGGTTCTGCGCCTCTTCGGCGGCCAGGAAGTAGTTGATGAGGAAGATGCCGTCGCGCGCGTGATTCACGTCGTCGATGCGCCGAAGGTTCTCGCCGACCATGCGGTAGGTGTGGCGTGCCCCTGCCCGCATCGTCTCCCCGATCTGCCGGAAAGCCTCGGAACCGGCCAGTTCAGCGGCCGCTGCCGGACTTTCGGTGCGGACGATGAGCGCCACGTCGAAGCGGGCGACATGCGCGTCGGGGCGCGAGCGCAGATAGGCGCCGCGCCCTGGCGGAATGAGGGCCGCCTTGAACAGGGTCGCCTCCTCAACCCGTTCGTCAGCCCGCAGACTGTCCAGGAGGCGCTTCAAGTCGGCGATCAGCCGCCTCTTGCCGCGGCTTTCCAGGAAGTAGGCGAAGGGGAGACGCCGGTCGACTTCGCCCGCCAGCAGGATGTAGCCCCTGCCGTTCGGTTCTTTCAGCCCGACCCGCGGGAAGGTGCCGGCTTGCGGCAGTCGGACAAGTTCACTTTCCGCCATCGGTGTGCTCCATTCCTGCAGCGCGCCAGACGCGCGATAATTAGGTGTATAATACACATAATGTCGATGAGCGCATTTGTCGAGAAGCCGCCCTACTGGATCAATCGCGCCGCCTTCCTGTTCAGGGCGGAGCTGGCGCGCGCCTTCGCCGATGCCGGGATAGACGTGACGCCCGAGGAGTGGGCGCTGCAGATGGTGCTCTACGAGCGTACCGCGCTCAGCGTCGGCGACCTCGCCGAACTGACGCTGCGCGACCGCACCACTGTGACACGGTTCGTGGACACGCTCGTGCGCAAGGGACTGGCGACGCGCAGGCCGGACCCGAAGGACAGGCGGCGGATGCTGATCGCCCTTTCGCCGCGCGGGCGCGAGCGTTTTCCGGACATGCTGGCACATGCGGGAGAGCTGATCGCGCGCAGCACGGCGGGCATCGAGCCTGCCGAGATCGAGACGATGATGTCCGTCCTGCAGCGGATGATCCGCAACATCGCAGGCGGATGAGAGCGGCCGGCGCATTGCCCGCGGTGGCGCTTACGGCTAAGCAGGTGATGCAGACGCAGCAGAGAGCCCGATGACGATACGACACCATTTCTACGACCTGCCCGACCTCTCGAACTACGACGTGGAGGCCGTGGCGATCGACACGGAGACGCTGGGGCTGAATCCGCATCGCGACCGGCTTTGCGTGGTGCAGATATCGCCGGGCGACGGCACGGCCGACGTGATCCAGATCGCGCCCGGGCAGAAGAAGGCGCCCAACCTGACCAGCCTGCTCCGCAACAGGCGCATCACCAAGATCTTCCACTTCGGGCGCTTCGACCTCGCCGTGCTGTACCATGCCTTCGGCGTCATGCCGGAGCCGGTCTTCTGCACCAAGATCGCATCGCGCCTGACGCGCACCTATACCGACCGGCACGGGCTGAAGGACATCTGTTCGGAACTGCTCGGCGTCAACCTGTCGAAGGTGCAGCAATCCTCCGACTGGGCAGCGGCCGAACTCAGCCCGGAACAGCTCGAATACGCGGCCTCCGACGTACTCTACCTCCACCAGCTGCGCGAGAAGCTCGTCTTCCGGCTTGAGCGCGAGCGCCGCGGCAAGGAAGCCGAGGCCTGTTTCCGGTTCCTGCCGACGCGCGCGAAGCTCGACCTTATGGGCTGGGAAGAGGACGATATCTTCGCCCACAGCTGAGGAGACCACCGCCTTGCCAGGGAAGAAGGGCATCCGCGCAGGTGCCGGAGTGTTTGGGAGCTGGTGCCTGTCTGTTGTGGTGCTGGCCCTGTCGACATTCGCGTCGCACGCCTATGTGGCCGACGGCCACGAGTACACCCTGCAGTGCAACGACGACGGCTATGTGCTGGCGTCTCGCTATCCGGTGACGCGAACGATCGGACAGGGGCACGACATGCGGGCCGCTTCGGGCATCGAGAGGCTCTATCTCGGCAGAAGTTGCGATGCCTATCACAAGCTGCTCGGCGAGGGCCAATGGTGCCGGGGGAATGGTGGATTCGTCGCCACCTTTCCCCAGCACCGTTTCGGCTTTCCGCGCCAGGAGCTTGTCTGCGAGCCCGAACGGTTGCCCCACCCCGGCTGCGAGTGCTGAGACCGGGACGAAGCGTTCTCTTCGTCCCGGCGGATCGGGAACGGAGCTCTGGTCTATTTCTTCGCGTTCTCCTCGACCCATTGGGTCATTTCGGCGATTTCCGCCTTCTGCGCCTCGATGATGCGCTCCGCCATCGCGCGGGCGGTTTCGTCGTCGCCATATTTAAGCTCCACCTCGGACATGGCGATCGCACCCATGTGATGGGCGATCATGCCGCACATGAAGGCGACATCCGGATCCTCGGCCATCATGCCCATGGCCATGTTCTGGTCCATCATCATCATGCCTTCGTTTGCCTCGCGCTGATGGTCCAGCATCCCGCTGGTGCCGCCGCCGTGCTGCATCGGCATCTCCGCGGACGTCCGGCACGCTTCGGGAAACTCGATCTGCTCCTGGGCCGTTGCGGAAACGGCGCCGGCCGCCAAGGCAGCAATCAAGATGGTTGTTCTCATGTGTCGACTCCTTTCGAGATACTCGCCCGAAACGAGCCTGCACCTTCCACCTGCTGGAAGGTCAACGGCTCCCGAAGAACGCCGGCAGCATGCGCGATACGACGCCGTCTCCGCGCGCCGCATGCAGCAGCGCCGCCGCCACGTGGACGGCCAGAAGGACCAGCGTCACGTTCCACAGGAACTTGTGAACCGGGGCAAGCTGGCTGAAGAAGTAGCTGGTGGTGAAACCGGTGGCCGCCTGCGCGAGCAGGGAGGCGTATATCCCCCAATGGATCGCGGACGAAACCATCGACTGCCATGACGGGAGATCCGGCGCGGGCGCCACTGGCCTCCAGAGCCGCAGCAGCACGCGCAGGCCGACGAGCGTACCGATCGTCATGCCGGAATAGTTGTGGATCGCGTGCAGCAGCAGGTCAGTCGGCGAAGGCGGCAGGAGCGGGTTGTGCGTGCGCGGGATCGCGTCAGCGGTCATCCACTGCACGAAGACCAGCACCACGACCGCCCAGTGCAGCGCCATGCGGTAGGCCGGGTAACGTGAGGCGGCTGGGGTCGTCGGCACATGGATCTCCCTGCTCGCTCCCTCGAGACCTCAATATGGCCGGCAGGCGTTAACTCCGGGTTCAGGGACGCAGGCAGTGCGCTTAACGCCCCCTTAAATCACCGCAATTAGGTTCCAACCGACCGCGGGACGGTAACGGGGACCACATGCCAAGACGTTCGGGGAACAGGCGCATCGAGCCGCGTTTCGACGCGCCCGCGGGCCGCCGCGATGCCGCGGGCGATCTGGCGCTGACGGACGACGACCGCATCGTCCAGCCGTCGCGCCGGCAGAAGCCGCCCCAGCCGCAAAGGCGGCGCGCCGCGAAATCCGGAAAAGCGGGCCGCCGCAAACGCCAGAGCCGCCGGCTCGGCCTGTTCGGCCTGCTGCGGCGCGCGGCCTACTGGTGCCTCGTCCTTGGCCTGTGGGCCGGCATAGCCGGCGGCGTGGTGGTTGCGTGGTATGCCGCCAAGATGCCCAGCGTCGCCAACTGGGAGATCCCCGACCGGCCGCCCAATGTGCGCATCGTCTCCGTGAACGGGCTGCTTGTGGCCAATCGCGGCATGACCGGTGGCGAGGCCGTGGGCCTGCACGAGATGTCGCAGTTCATCCCGCAGGCGGTCATCGCCATCGAGGACCGGCGGTTCCATTCGCATTTCGGCGTGGACCCGCTCGGACTGGCGCGCGCCCTGTATGAAAACGTGACATCCGGCCGGCTGTCGCAGGGCGGCTCGACGATCACCCAGCAGCTCGCCAAGAACCTGTTCCTGAAGCCCGACCGCACCATCGAGCGCAAGGTACAGGAGGTGTTGCTCGCGCTCTGGCTGGAGCAGAAATACAGCAAGGAGCAGATTCTGGAGATGTATCTGAACCGGGTCTATTTCGGTTCGGGTGCCTACGGCGTTGAGGCGGCGTCGCGCCGCTATTTCGGCAAGCCGGCGAGCGACGTGACACTGCCCGAGGCCGCGCTCCTCGCCGGCCTGCTCAAGGCCCCGTCGCGGCTTTCGCCGGCGCGCGATCCGAAGGCGGCAGAGGTCCGCACGCAACTCGTGCTTGCGGCCATGCAGGACGCGCGCATGATCAGCGCCGGCGACATGCGCATGGCGATGAGCGCGCCGGCCACCCGCGCCGCCGCCTACTGGACCGGCTCCGAGCACTATGTCGCCGACAAGGTGATGGAGGAACTGCCGCTCTTGATCGGCGAGATCCGTTCCGACGTGATCGTGCATTCCACCGTCGACCTGCACCTGCAGAAGCTGGCGGAGAAATCCATCCGCCGGCTGATCGACGAGAAGGGCAAGGAGATGAAGGTGAGCCAGGGCGCGCTCGTCTCCATCGACAATACGGGCGCGGTACGGGCGTCCGTCGGCGGCTACGACTATGCCAACAGCCAGTTCGACCGCGCCTCCGAGGCGCGGCGACAGCCGGGCTCGGCGTTCAAGCCGTTTGTCTTCATGGCAGCGCTGGAGCGCGGGCTCACGCCGCACTCGGTGCGGCGCGACGCGCCGGTCAAGATCGGCAACTGGCAGCCGGGCAACTTCAACAACAAGTTCTACGGCGACGTGACCCTGTCGGAAGCGCTCGCCAAGTCGCTGAATTCGGTCGCGGTGCGGCTGGTCGGCGAGGTCGGCGCGAAATCCGTCATCGAGGCGGCGTGGCGCATGGGTATCGAGTCGGACCTGCAGAACAATGCCTCCATTGCGCTCGGCACGTCCGAGGTGACGCCGCTCGAGCTCACCGCCGCCTTCGTGCCCTTCGCCAATGGCGGCTACCGTCCCTTCGTGCACTTCATCGACAAGGTGACGACGCCGGAAGGCAAGGTGCTCTGGGAGCGCCGCTCGGGCGGCATCCCGCGCGTCGTCAGCGCCGAGGTCGTCGGCATGATGAACGAGATGATGGCGCAGACGCTGGAAAGCGGCACCGGCCGCAAGGCCGCCTTCGGCTGGCCGGCCGCGGGCAAGACCGGCACCACGCAGAACTCGCGCGACATCTGGTTCGTCGGCTACACTGCGAACCTGACCACCAGCGTGTGGTTCGGCAATGACGACGGCTCTCCCACCAACAGCGCCACCGGCGGCTCGCTGCCGGCAGCCGCATGGAACGAATTCATGGCCGCTGCCCACAAGGGCGTACCGATGGCGCAACTGCCTGCATGGTCCGGCGTGCCCGCCGGTTTCCCCGACGCTCCCGAGCAGGGCGGCATCCCCGTCGCACAGTCCGGCTGGTCGCACGAGGCCGTCGGCGACGCGCTCTCGCGGACGGGCTCGATCGACCGCCCGGTCCCGCCGGGCGAGGTCGGGGCGCCGGTAGCGCGGCGCGTCACCTCGATCCTCGACGTGCTTCTGGGGAACTAGTCTGCCAGGAAATTCCGCAGCAGCGCGATCTCGGCCGCGCTCGCAAGTGTGGGCGCGTGCCCCACGCCCGGGAACTCCACCAGCCTGGGCCGGGGTCCGCGCTCCACCATTCGGGCGGCGACTTGGGCCGGAAGCACGTCTGACTCCGCGCCCCGCAGCAGCAGCGTGCGCGCCCGAATGGCGTCGTAGGCATCCCACACGTCGAGGTCCGCCTTGTGGTGCGTGAACTGGCTGACGATGTTGGGATCGTAGTGCACGGTCACGCGTCCGTCGTCGGTGCGGCGCATCGACGTGTCGGCCATGCGCCGCCAGAAGGCATCGGTATTGCGGCCGAAGGGGGCGTAGTTGGCGCGTAGCCAGCCCTCAAGTTCGGCGACGGTGTCGTAAACGGGCGGGTTGCCGACATAGGAGGCGATCCGGCCGGTTCCCGCTTCCGGGATGTCTGGACCGATGTCGTTGATGACCAGGTGCGTGATGCGGTCCCTGAGCCGTCCGGCGGCGAGCGTCACGCCTATCAGCCCGCCCATCGAGGTGCCCACCCAGCGCAGCTTTCCGATGCCGTAGTGGTCGAGGATGCCGAGGGCCGTGTCACCGAAGGTCCCGTAGGAATAATCCTTCGTGAAATCACGAGCCCATGACGACAGGCCGCGCCCCAGCGTGTCCGGGCAGATGACGAAATACGTGTCGGACAGCGCGGCTGCGGCCTCGTCGAAGTCGCGGCCGGTGCGCGCGAGGCCATGCCACATGACGAGCGCGGGCCTGGCGGGGTCTCCCCATTCGGTCACGTGCATCTCGAAGCCTGCCGCCTGCACATAGGTGGAGCGCGGTGTCGCGGCGGGCAGGGGGATTGCCTGGTTCATCGGTGCGTCCCCTTGCCCATCAGCGTTCCGGCGATGCCGGCCGGGAAGAAATAGACCAGCAGGATGAAGAGGATACCTAACCAAAGCAGCCAGCGGTCCGGATTCAAAAGGTCGGGCACCAGCGGCAGACCGGCCGTGGCGTCTGCCGCCACCTGCATCAAGTCCTTCAGGTAGTATTGCGCCAGGCTCATGATGACGACGCCGATCACTGCGCCGATCATGGTGCCCATGCCGCCTATGACGACCATCAGCAGGATGTCGATCATGATGGCGAAGGAGAGCGCCACCTCCGGCCCGGTATATTTGAGCCAGACGGCGCGCAAGATGCCGGCGAGCGCTGCGATGACCGCCGCGATGCAGAAGATCGCGGTGCGGTAGGCAACCACCTTGTAGCCGATCGCCCCGGCGCGCATCTCGTTTTCGCGGATCGCCTCCAGCACGGTGCCGAGCGGCGAGGCGACGATGCGCAGCATGGCCAGGAAAAGCACGAGCGAGGTCAGGAAGACGAAATAGTAGAGTGCGACCCGCCCGGTCAGCGCGACGCCGAACAGCCGCACGGCCTTGCCGTCGGAATCCTCGATCAGCCGGTTGGCGGGCGAGAAGAAGCGTGGGATGTCGTAGGTCATCCCGTCCTCGCCGCCGGTGATGTCGGAAAGCTGGCTTGCCAGGACGAGCATGACCGAAGCCGCCGCGAGCGTGACCATGGCGAAGAAGATCGCCTTCACGCGCAGCGAGAGCAGGCCGATGAGGATCGCCAGCACCAGCGCCGCCAGCACGCCTGCCCCGCCGCCGAGCAGGATCGCGTCGAAGCCCGGCCCCATCGACTTGAGCGCTATCGCCGTGCCGTAGGCGCCCAGCCCGAAGAACATGGTGTGGGCGAAGGAGACGATGCCGGTGTAGCCGATCAGCAGGTCGTAGCTCGCCACCAGCACGATGAAGATGCAGATGCGCGCCGCGACTTCCTGGCTGCGGATGTCCGGAAACAGGAACGGAGCGAACATCAGCACCACGCCGATGAGCAGCACGGCGGCGTAGACGATCATGCGCCCGGCCGGGACCTGGCGGGAGGCGGCGGAGGAGCCAGGAACGGTCGGGTTTGAAACGGTCATCTCTCTCACCCCTTCACCGCGGGCTTCAGCCCGTAGGGGCGCCACAGCAGGATCGCCATCATCAGGATCATGTTGGAGGCGAGCGCCATCTTCGGGAAAAGGAAGGCGACGTAGTTGGCCACCAGCCCGACCATGATGGCGCCAAGCAGAGAGCCTTCGATCGAGCCTAGCCCGCCGATGATGACGACGATGAAGACCAGGATCATCATCTCGGCCCCCAGCGCCGGCGTGATAAGCGCCTGGTAGCCTGCCCACATGGCGCCGCCCATGGCCGCCAGCGCCGACCCCGCCATGAAGACGGCGATGAAGAGGCGGTCGATACGGAAGCCGAGCGCCTCCACCATCTCGCGGTTTTCCACGCCAGCGCGGATCAGCAGGCCGATGCGCGTGCGGTTGAGCAGCAGGTGCATCCCCACATACACCACGAGGCCGAGCACGAAGGCGAAGACGCGATAGGTCTCGATCGCCACGTTGCCGAGGATGATGGACCCCTCCAGCACGCGCGGCCTCGGAACGGGGATAGGCACGCCGCCCCAGACCGCCAGGATGATCTGCTCGGCCACGATGAGCGCCCCCATCGTGATCAGGATCTGGCGCAGATGGTCCTTGTAGACGGGCTTGACGATGACGCGCTCGAAGAACCAGCCGGCAGCCGCGCCGAAGGCCGTCGCGGCTGCGATGGCGAGCAGCAGCGCGGCGATGTTGAGTGCGGGGCTCGCACCATGCACCCAGGCGGCGAGTGCAGCCAGCACGCTGGCGGCGATGAAGGCGCCGAAGGAGACGAAGGCCGAATGGCCGAAGTTGAGCACATCCATCAGCCCGAAGATCAGCGACAGGCCCGACGCCATCAGGAAGATCATCATGCCCATGGCGAGGCCCGCGACCGTCAGCGTCATCCAGGTCGAGGAGGACGGGATCATCAGGAAGCTGACCAGCGCCAGCGCCACCGGCAGCAGGTAGACGCCCCCAAAACGATCGATCGTCTCTCCGACGCGGTTCATCAGTGCGCCTCCAGCGACAGGCTGAGCAGGCGGGTCTGGAGCGCCTCGTCGGCCGCCAGTTCCGCCATCGAACCGCGATGCACGATGCGGCCGTCGTCGATTACCGCCACCGTCGCGCCGAGCGACTTCGCGAACAGGAAGTTCTGCTCGACCAGCAGGATCGTCGTGTCCGTTGCGATCTCGCGGAATGCGTCGATCATCGCGCGGATGATGGAGGGGGCCAGCCCCTTGGTGGGCTCGTCGATCAGGATCAGGTCGCGCCGCTCTATGATGGCCCGCGATATGGCGAGCATCTGCTTCTGCCCGCCGGAGAGCGCGTGCGCCTGCTTGTCCCAGAATTTCTCCATGGCCGGGAACAGCGCGAAGATGCGGTCGAGGCGGGTGCGGTCGAAGACGCCGCCGGATGCGGCCAGCCGCATGTTCTCCTCGACGGTGAGACCGCCGAATATGCCCATGTTCTCGGGCACGTAGGCGACGCCGAGACGGGCGATGTCGGGCGTCCTCAGCGCCGTGATGTCGTGGTGGCGGTAGACGATGGCGCCGCGCCGCGCGCGCCACAGGCCCATGATGGTGCGAAGCGTCGTCGTCTTGCCGGCACCGTTGCGGCCGAGCAGCACGTGCACGCCGCCTTCCGGCACGTCGAGGGACACCCCATGGAGCACGTGGTACTGCCCGATGTCGGTGTGGACATCGTCCAGGCGCAGGATGAAGCCGCTCATGCCGCTTCCTCCGCGCCGATGCCGAGATATATCTCGCGCACCAGCGGCAGCGCCATCACCTCGTCCGGCCTGCCGTCGGCGATCAGTTCGCCATTGTGCAGCACGACGATGCGGTCGGCGAGCGCGCGCACCACGTCCATCTTGTGCTCGACCAGGAGGATGGACTTGGAGGTGTCCTTCTTGATTTCCGCGATCAGCTCCAGGATCACCGGCGCCTCGTCGACCGACATGCCGGCGGTCGGCTCGTCGAACATGTAGATGTCTGGCTGCATGGCCATCAGCAGCGCGACCTCCAGCTTGCGCTGGTCGCCATGCGGCAGGGCCGCGGCCGGCAGGTGCGCGACGGCTTCGAGCCGCGTGCGCTCCAGATAGGTCTCCGCCTCCTCGGCGATGCCGCGAAGCGAGGAGGCGGAGCGGAAAAGTCGGTGGCCGGCGCCGAGGCGCGCCTGCACGACGAGGCGCACATTCTCCAGCACGCTGAGCTTGGGGAAAAGGTTGGTGAGCTGGAACGCGCGCCCGATACCGGCCCTGGCGCGCGCCGACGGCGAAAACTTGGTGATGTCGGTCTCGCCCTTGAAGACGCGTCCGGCGCTCGGCTTCAGTTGCCCCGAGACGAGGTTGAACCAGGTCGTCTTGCCCGCGCCGTTGGGGCCGACGATGACGGTCAGTTCCCCCGGCCGGAAGCCGCAGGTCACGTCGTTGACCGCGGCGTGGCCGCCGAAGCGGATCGTCAGGTTTTCGGTGCGGAGCGATGTCACGGTGTTCGTCCTGCGGTAAGCGCGGGCGCAATGAGGTCGGGACCAGCGGGTTCGCGGTGGGCAGAAAACGGTACTGGCGGATGCGAGCGGGCAAACCCTGTCCGCACCCGCCGGACCGGGGCGGGGGGGCGCCCCCGCGCCAG
>JAEYRU010000166.1 GCA_023435335.1 Pseudomonadota bacterium | reverse complement strand
GGATCGAACCCATCTCGAAGCAGCGCCTCGAGGTGATCTCGCCGGTGACGGAGGAACTGATCATCAGCTATCCGGAAGCCGGGCAAGCCGACATCGACCGGGCGGTCGCGGCTGCCCGCGACGCCTTCGACAACGGTCCCTGGCCGCGCATGTCGCCGGCGGAACGCGCCGGTTACCTGCGCAAGGTGGGGGCACTCCTGACCGAGCGGCTGGATGACATCGCCTACTCCTGGACGCTGCAGGTCGGCGCGCCGATCATGCTGACCAAGAAGCTGGTCGGGCAGAACCCGACGCTGTTCAACTACTATGCCGACCTGATCGAGTCCTACCCGTTCGTCGACGAGCGCAAGCGCGACGACGGCGGCAAGGTGAAGGTCGTCAAGGAGCCCGTGGGCGTCTGCGCGGCGATCACGCCATGGAACGCGCCGCTGGTGCTGCTCTCCTACAAGATCGCGGCCGGACTTGCCGCAGGCTGCACCATGGTGGCGAAACCCTCGCCGGAAACGCCGCTCGAAGCCTATATCCTCGCCGAATGCATCGAGAAGGCGGGCCTGCCTGCCGGCGTGTTCAACCTCGTGCCTGCCGGCCGTGAGAGCGGCGACTACCTCGTGCGCCACAAGGGCGTCGACAAGGTCGCCTTCACCGGCAGCACCGGCGCGGGCAAGGCGATCGCCGCAGCCTGCTCGGAGCGTCTGGCCCGCGTCAGCCTCGAACTCGGTGGCAAGTCTGCCGCCGTGCTGCTTGAGGATGCGGATTTCAAGGCGGCGCTGCCCAGCCTCATGGTCTACACGATGCCGATCACCGGGCAGGTATGCTTCTCGCTCACGCGAATCCTGGTGCCCGAGTCGCGCAAGCAGGAGTTCCTCGACCTCTATCTCGGCGCCGTCTCCGGCATCAAGGTCGGCGATCCGTTCGATCCGGCCACGCAGATGGGGCCGCTGACGATGGCCCGCCAACTGGCGCGCGTGCAGGGCTACATCGCAGCCGGCCGCGCGGAAGGTGCGACCGTTGCATGCGGCGGTGGGCGCCCGAAGGGCCTCGACAAGGGCTACTACGTGGAGCCGACGGTCTTCACCGACGTGCAGCCTGACATGAAGATCGCTCAGGAAGAGATATTCGGTCCGGTGGTCTCCGTCATGACCTACAGCGACGACGAGGACGCCGTCCGCAAGGCCAACAACTCAACCTACGGCCTCAACGCGTCGGTCTACTCAGCCGATATCGAGCGCGCCTACGGCGTCGCCCGCCGCATACGGTCCGGCACGGTCACGATCAACGGCGTGATCATCGATCCCAAGCATCCCTTCGGCGGCTTCAAGCAGTCGGGCATGGGACGCGAGGGTGGCCCGGAAGGGCTGGAAAACTACATCGAGACCAAGACCATCCAGTTCGCCTGAGCCCGGTTCGCCTGGCTGTGGCGACGTGCAATGACGGAGGGCCGTCGGGGCAAACCCGGCGGCCTTTTCGCATTTCCGGGTGGCGTAGCCGGGGATTCGGGCTGGCGGTGCGGGTTTCCGTACCGGCGTTCAGAGCACTTCGAAGAAGCCGATGCGGACGGCGTCGGCCAAGCGTTCGCCCGTACCGACGAAGACCGTGCGGTTCACCCAGCTGTAGCGGGGATCGCCCGTGTGCAGGCGCGGCTGGGTGCGCATGTAGTAGAGCGAGGGATCGACGACTTCGCCGGCGACCAGCCGTGCCATGATCTCGGGCGGCGCATGCCGGAAGCCGAAATTGCGCACGTCGATCAGCGCCCCGTCATGCGTTTCGATGGCATAGCGCGTATCGAGTTCCGCGTAGCCGTCCTGGTAGACCGTCTGCCAGTCCGCGCCCAGGTTGAGGATGCGCCGGGACAGCCGCTCTCCTTCGACCGTGCCGCCGACGATCGGAATGATGCGCCAGCGCGTGCCGGCGCTCTCGCCCTTCTCGAGCGGCGGCGCGAGCTCGGCCCTCACTTGGCAGACGAATCTGAGCTCGGGTGCTTGCATCCTCGACCTACCTCATGCTCATCGGCAGCCACAGTGCGATCGCGGGGAACATGACGATCAGCGCCAGGCGAATGACGTCGGTGGCTATGAAGGGCGCGACGCCGCGGAAAATCGTCGTGAGCTTCACGTCCTTGGCTATCGAGTTGATGACGTAGACGTTCATTCCCACCGGCGGCGTGATCAGTCCGAGTTCGGCGGTCATCACGATGACGATGCCGAACCAGATGGGGTCGAAGCCCAGCTGCATCACCACGGGAAACACGATCGGCACCAGAAGGATGATCATCCCCATCGAATCGAGGATGCAGCCGGCCAGCACGAAGAAGGCGAGGATGAGGACGAGCGTTCCATACGCTCCGAGGTCGAAGCTGATCAGCAAGTCGGTGAGCTTCTGCGGCGCCCGCGTGATCGCCAGGAAGTAGCCGAACAGGATCGCGCCGATGAGGATCGTGTAGACCGCCACCGAGGTGCGCAGCGCCTCTATGAGGCTGTCCAGGATGCGCTGGAAATTGAGACGCCCGCGTACGATGCCGATGACCATGGTGAGGAAGGCGCCGACCGCCGAAGCCTCGGTTGGCGTGGCGATGCCGAAATAGATAATGCCGATGA
>JAEYRU010000159.1 GCA_023435335.1 Pseudomonadota bacterium | reverse complement strand
CACAACGTTGGTCGCCGCTCCAACGACGAGGGAGCCAAGATGAACAATAAGAAGCAGGTGGAAGGCGAGATCCATTGATTGTCCCCAATAGCGGTCAAACGGATCCTGCTGCTACGGCCTCAAGCTGGCTTGAGGTCAACTGACATGTGCGGACAGGTGCAGATTCGCTCGTGAAGCGTAGGCGGTGGCGGAAAGTGTCGGGCCAAGAACTGTCTCTGAAGAAGACTTGGTGACTGTCTTCAGAGCCCGTTTGCCATTGACGGCTTTATTTATATGTGATGCTTTTAAGGAATTGTCGTGGGGGGCGATAGTGACTGAAGGTACCAGAGAAGAACGGCCGCTCATTCCAACTGACGACCGACGGTCATCCAAACCACCGCATCCCCTGGATGGTGAGTGGTATATTCATCTGAATTCAGAAACGTTTGGGCCATATAGCGGCCATGATATAAAGGAGTTTGTTGCTGACGGTCGGGTTACGCCCGGCACTGATGTGATGCGCAAGGGCGGAACCGAGTGGACGGATGCCATTGCGGATCGTGCACTTGCCAGCTTGTTTCCGCATCAACCGCCGGCTCTCTCGGCACGTCCCGCCCCAAGTGCAATGGCGACCCCGGTCACTGCTGCGGCGGGCGCCACCGTGGTGCAGGTCACCAACACCGTGACACAAGATCGGACGCCTCTTCTGATAGTCGAGGACGGACCCGCCCGACCAAAATCAGCGGGAATAGCGTTCTTGCTGTCGTTCCTGATAGTTGGACTTGGCCAAGTCTATAACGGGCAGGTGGGCAAGGGCATCCTGATGTTTATCTTGTGTATCGGGCTTTGGTTGGTCTTCCTCGGTTGGGTAATCCACATTTGGTCATGGATCGACGCGTACCAAACCGCCTCTCGTATGAACGAGCGGTATTATAGGCGGATTGCAGCAGGAGCTGTCGTCTAGCGGTGGACCCAGACTATCATCTGGAATGGCGAATTCGTCGGTGGGTAAGGTCGCTGAGGCCTTCGCAAATCGCGCAGATTCTTTCCTATGTTCCGCTGCTGATCACCCCGCCGCTCTTTGCCATAATCATTGCATTCTATCTGCGGCAAAGCAGCCGCTACTATATCGCTCCAATCGAAGAGCGAAGTGTATATGCTGTCTCGGCTTTGAACATACTGCTGAGCCTAATGGTGCTAAGCGCGGTTGGAGGCCAGTTGATGGCCTTCCTCTCTTTGCTTTTCGGCGCGATAAGAGGGCTCCTTCCTGACAACAGCTCGCAGCTTATTCTCATCTAGAGTGCCGAAGCATGGGCTTCATCCAGTACCCCTTTATTTCGCCGCCGCCCAGGTCCTGAGGCTCACCCAGGTCCTGCGGTCGAGGACGTAGCGTTCGACCGCCACGCGTCCGGCCGCCATCGAATCAATCATGCCCTGCCCGGCATACTGGAACCCGCACTTGTGGATCACGCGCCGGGAGGCGTCGTTGAGCACCCGGCAGGAGACATGCAGCCGTTCGATCTCGGTCGCCCGGAAGGCGAGATCGATAAGCGCGTGGGCGGCTTCGGTCGCGTATCCCTTGCCCCAATAGGGCTCCCCGATCCAGTAGCCCAGCTCCAGCTCCCGTCCGCCGCCGTTCAGCCCGGCGCCTCCGATGAAGGCGCCGCTTTCGGCCAGCGTCAGCGCATAGGCCGTGCCCGCCTTGCGGCTGGCGACGGCGCGGATGAAGGTCCTGGCCTCCCGCTCGCCGTAGGGGTGGGGCATGCGCCCGAGCATCTCGGCCACCTTGCGGTTGCCGGCAAGCTCGACCAGGTCGGGGATATCGTCCTCGTGCGGCGGGCGCATCACCAGCCGCTCGGTGACGAGAACGGGGCATTCGATGACCGGACTGTCGTCCTCGGTGTCGTCCTTCTCGGCAACCATGTCCATTTCCTCCGCTTGCGGCCGTCCTCAGGCCGCCGACTTCCTTGATGGCTGTAAGGATTCGCTGAACGCTTCGGCGGTCAGTCGCGTCTCCCACTTCTGAACCTTCTCGCGCCGCGACATAGACCAGGCTTCGCCGGCGCCGGTCACCTCGAAGCCGAGCTTGGCCTGGACCCGCAATGAAGCGGGGTTGTCGACGAACACCGAGGAGCGGATCGCCGGGTAGCCGCGCGACTGGAAGGCGTGTGCGAGCAAGGCTCCCGCCGCCTCGGTCATGAAACCGCGTCCGTGCCACGGCTCGCCCAGCCAGTAGCCCAATCGCGGCCCTTCCTCGCCGATCTCGACGGAAACGACCCCGATGAGCCTCTCGCGATGAATTGTGTAGACCAGGCCGTCCGGCCGGGCGGCGAGGCTGCGCATCCACCTTACGGAGTCAGCAACTCCATAGGGGTGCGGAACCCGGACGAGCATGCGCGCCACGCGCGGGTTCGACAGGTGGAGCGCGATGTCCTCGGCATCCAGGAAAGCCGGCGGCCTCAGCGTCAGGCGTCTCGTAACAAGCACGTGCATGGGTCCCTCCAGGCAAAGAAAAAGGGGAGATGGCGACCCATCTCCCCCTGATCTTCTTCTGGCTTTTCCAGACACCGGATCCCGAGATGGGGCGCCGGTGTTGTGGTGCGGAACCGGCTACTCCGCAGCTTGCATAATCGGGTTTACCGACACGTAGGTTCGGCCGTTGGCTTTGGCGGCAAACGCCACTTCGCCTTCTGCAAGGGCGAAAAGCGTATGGTCCTTGCCCATGCCGACATTCGTGCCGGGATGCCACTTGGTTCCGCGCTGGCGGATGATGATGTTTCCGGCAACGACCTTCTCGCCGCCGAACTTCTTCACGCCGAGGCGCTTGGACTCCGAATCGCGACCGTTACGCGAGGAACCACCGGCTTTCTTGTGTGCCATCGGGGTACTCCTTCAAACTCTCTTATTCGTCCGACTTGGCGGCGGCCTTCTTCGGCGCTGCCTTGCGGGCGGGCTTCTTCTCGGCGGCGGCTTCCGGAGCGGCTTCGGCCTTGGCGACCTTCGCCGGCTTCTTGGCCTCTGCCTTTTCGGCCTTGGCCTCCGCCTTCGCGGGAGCCTCCGCCTTGGCGGGCGCCGCCTCGGCCTTTGCTGCCGGCTTGGCGGACGCCTTCTTCGAAGGCTTGGCCCCGCCGGTCAGAATCTCCGAGATGCGAACGGTCGTCAGCAGCTGGCGATGACCGTGCTTGCGTCGCGAATTCTGCCTGCGCCGCTTCTTGAATGCAATAACCTTCCGGCCGCGACCCTGCTCGACCACTTCCGCCGTAACCATGGCGCCTTCCACCAGCGGCGCGCCCAGGGTCACGTTGTCGCCCTCGCCGAAGGCGAGAACTTCGCCGATTTCGAGGATGTCGCCGACTTCACCGGCTACATTTCCTATCGTCAACACGTCGTCGGCTGCAACGCGATACTGCTTGCCGCCGGTTTTGATGACTGCGAACATCTTTTTGCCTTTCGCTGTTCGGTCCGGCTCTTGGATCGCAAGCGATCCGGCCGTCTTTTTGTCAGTCGTTGCGGGTTTGAACTCTTGCCGTGACCCACGCGGGCCGCTGCAAACGAACAACCGGCGCGGAGGGGCTCCACGCCGGATTTGCGGGCTGGATACTTGATGGAGGAAGCTAAGTCAAGGCGGCGAACGCTGCGTCAGCCGGGCGATTCCACGAGCGGCCCGGAGCCCCTGCACTGTGATTTGCCGTGCGAAGCGTATAGAAATGTGACCGCATCGCCAGGGGAGACGGTTTTGGCGGACAGAGACAGGGACGAGCTGGAATCGCGCCGCATCCTCGATCGCGTCGGAGCTGAGACCGAGGCGCGCATGCGCGCGGCGAAGAAAAGCGGATCGGAGGGAGACTGGGCCGAATTCTGGGGCCGGCGTATCGGCCGAGTGCTTTCCATAGTGCTCTTCTTCGTCGCGCTCATATGGATCTACCAGTTCCTCACTGGGACGAGTTGACGACATGGACTCGCCATCGGGAGAGCCGCGCGCGGTCATCGTCGTGTCGAGTCACGTGGTGCGAGGCACGGTCGGCAATCGGGCCGCCGTTTTCGCGCTGGAAACGCTGGGCTTTCCGGTATGGGCGGTGCCCACGGTCGTCCTTCCATGGCATCCGGGCCACAGCCGCGCCACCCGCATCGTCCCGTCTGCGGCGGAGTTCGCCGCGCTGATGCAGGATCTCGAGACGGCGAGGTGGCTGCCGGAAGTGGCCGCCGTGCTTTCGGGCTATCTCGGCGAGGCGAGCCAGGCGGACGCTGTCGCCTCGCTGGTCAGGGCGGTGAAGAAGCGAAATCCCGATGCGCTCTATCTCTGCGACCCCGTCATGGGCGACAAGGGCGGCCTCTACGTGCCGGAAGAGGTTGCAGCCCGGCAGCGCGACCTGTTGATGCCGCTTGCGGACATCGCGACGCCCAACCGCCACGAACTCGAATGGATGTCCGGATTGGCGCTTGAAACGGCGGCTGCGGTGGCGGAAGCGGCTTTCGACGCAGGGCCCGCGACCATGGTCGTTACCTCGGCTCCCGCACTGATGTCCGGCAGCATAGGCAACCTGCTGGTCACCGCGGACATCGCCATGGCGGCGGAACATCGCATTATCCAGCGGCCACCCAACGGGCTCGGCGATCTCACGGCCGCCGTGTTTCTGGCGCGGCTGCTCGACGGCCAGACCGCGACAAAAGCGCTGCAGACGACGACGGAATCGGTCTTCGAGGTCCTCGCCCGTTCGGCAAAGCGCGGCGCCGACGAGCTCACGCTGGAGACCGACGCGCAGAGCCTCGCTCATCCGATGGCGATGGTGCAGACCCGCTACCTGCCGCATCCGGCCGGCGGCCGCAGGGCCTGAGGATCCCACGGTGCCTCCGTCGTTGCGACGGCGAGCATTTCCCGCTATCGGCAGGGCATGACCGATCTTCCGGACGACCTTCTCGAGGGGTATCGCAACTTCAAGAGCGAACGCTTCGACGCGGAAAGATACCGTTCGCTGGCGCGCGAGGGGCAGACGCCGCAGACGATGGTCATCGCGTGCTGCGATTCGCGCGCCGCACCGGAGACAATTTTCGGCGCCGGCCCGGGCGAGCTCTTCGTGGTGCGCAACGTCGCCAACCTGGTGCCCCCCTACGAGCCGGACGACCGCCTGCACGGCACTTCCGCGGCGCTGGAATTCGCGGTGCAGGGGCTGAAGATACGGCGCATCCTTGTGCTCGGCCACGGTCGCTGCGGCGGCATCAATGCAGCGCTCAACCCCGCGGAAAAGCCGCTCTCGCCGGGCGACTTCATAGGCCACTGGATGAGCCTGGTGGCGCCGGCCGCGTCTGCCGTCTCCGAAAACGGGATGATGACGCCTAGCGAGCGGCAGACGGCTCTGGAGCGCATCTCGATCCGTTACTCGATCGCCAACCTGCGCAGCTTCCCCTGCGTGCGCATACTCGAGGAGAAGGGCTCGCTGACGCTGCACGGGGCCTGGTTCGACATCTCCTCCGGCGAATTGTGGGTGATGAACCGGGAAACCGGGGACTTCGAAAGGCCTGAGTTCGACTGAACCCGGGCCCTGCTCAGGAACCGTCGCCTGCCGGCGGCAGGACCACCCGTGCAAGCGCCGGCTCAGGCACCAGTCGCCATGCCAGCCAGCTTGCGATCGCCACCAGTCCCATCGCTGGAATGACCGTCGACATCGCCACTACCGGATCGCCAAGGCCGGCGGCGATCAGGCCGCCTGCCAGACCGCCCGCCATCTGCAGGAAACCGCTCATCGAGGCCGCTGATCCCGCCATGTGCGGGAAGGGAGCGACCGAAGCGGTGGACATGGCGGGCATGACGAAAGCGATGCCGAAGGCATAGACGGCGACCGGCGCCATCACCAGCAGGAAGCTCGGTTCGTAGAGCCTGAGCAGCGCCGCGAGTCCCACGCTGCCAGCGGCGATGAAGATCAATCCGGCGGGCACGAGGCGGAAGGCGCTGAAGCGGCCCATCAGCCGGCGCACAACAAGCGAGCCGGCGAAGAAGCTGCCGGATTGCAGCAACATCCCGACGCCGAACTCCGTCGCGGTCAGGCCGACACGGTTCATGAGGATAAAGGGGAGCACAGTGGCCTGTGTGAAGAGCGCGCCGGTGGCGCCCGCAACGGTAAGGCTGGAGAGCATGAAATAGGCATCGCCGAGCAACGTCCGGTAGGAGCGCAGCAGTGCGCGGGGCCTGATCCGCGACAGATCGCGACTTACCGTTTCGAGCATGGCGAACTGCACCGTGATGACGATCACCGCCGCTGCGGCGGCCATGAAGATGAATATCGATTCCCAACCGAAGAGCCCCATCAGGATGCCGCCGAGCGTCGGGGCGAAAGCGGGGCCGGCGCCCATGATTAGGCCGATCAGGTTCATAATGCGGGCCGAGCGCTCATTGGTGAAGAGATCACGGACGAGCGCGCGCGATACCGACACCCCCACAGCCGCGCCGACGCCCTGCAGGAAGCGCGCCGCGATCAGCAGCTCGACCGTCGGCGCAAGTACCGCGAACACGCTGGCGCCCAGATAGATCAGCATGAATGCGAGGGTCACCGGCTTGCGGCCGAAGCCATCGGAGAGCGGCCCGCAGACCAGCTGGGCGATGGCGAAGCCGGCGAAGTAGAACGAAAGCGTCAGCTTCACCATCGCCTCGGTGGTGCCGAACACCGCCACTAGCGCAGGCATGGCCGGCGTGAACAGCGCCAGCGATATGGGGCCTATCGCCACAATCAGCGCGCCAACGAGGCCGACGCGCCGCTCGCTCATGACCGGCGCGGCGTGGCGCGGCGGCTGCGGTTGCACGTTCATGCCGCCGGAGCCTTCCTTGTCTCCTCGCGCCCGCCGCTCAACTCGGCATGGACGCGCTTCAGCAGCCTCTGCAACGTTTCCCATTCCACCGGGGTCATCGACTTCTCGGCGCGCGCGCGCGCCTTGACGCCGACCTCCCGGATCCGCGCAAGCATTTCCGTTGCAGAATCGGTCAGATGCACGAGCTTGGCCCGCCGGTCGGTGGGGTCCGTGGTGCGGTGGATGAGACCGTGGGCCTCCAGCCGGTCGAGGTAAGACGAGAGCGTCATCGCCTCGACACCCATGCGCTCGGCGAGCACGTTCTGGCGCACCGTGCCGGCGCGGGCGGCATGGCTGAGGGCGCGGGCCTCTCCGGGCGTCAGGCCGAGCCCGGCTTCGTTGATGTGCCGGTCGAACTCCTGGCGGATAAGCCGAGCCGCATCGGTCAGCAGGAAGCCGAACGTGTCGGTGTCGGAACGTGAAGGCATGATAGTAAGGTGACCTTATTATCATGCAGACTTACTATCCAGCCGCTTTGCCGTCAAGTGTTGTAGCGGCGGCCTTGGGCGCATAAATCAGCGTCTGCCGCACGAATCCATCCGGAGCCTCCATGACCGCCATCGATCTCGCCGTCCATCCTCTGACACACTGGACCGGACCTCTCGGCCTGCCAGATTTCCCGGCGCTGCGGGACGAGGATTTCGGTCCGGTGTTCGACGCGGCCCTGGCCCTGCATGAAGCGGAGATCGCCGCGATTGCCGAGGCGGCTGAGCGTCCGACGATCGACAACACGCTCGCGGCGCTGGAACTCTCGGGCAAGGCGCTCGACCGGGTTTCCTCGATCTTCTGGCTGCGGGCGGGCGCGCACACGAATGATGCGATCCGCGCGCTGGAGCGCGAGATCGCGCCGAAGATGGCCCGCCACTATTCGGCGATAAGCATGAACGCCGCACTGTTCGCGCGGATCGATACCCTCTACTCCGGGCGCG
>JAEYRU010000117.1 GCA_023435335.1 Pseudomonadota bacterium | reverse complement strand
CTCTTGAATCGAATTCGATTGATTTAATCGAGCTTCGTTCGTCCGTAAACCGATATAGCGCGCGGTGCAGGCTGCGCATAGGCGTCGGACTGCTGAATCGTACCTTCATCGCCTAAATCGATCGATTTGTGATTGACAGACGCGCGCGGGCATATTTAGAGTTCCGCCCATGAATATGACCCTTATTCTCGTAGTAGGAAGGCGCATGGGCAAGGCGGTGTAACCGCCGGGCGACAGCACCCCATGCGCGAAAGACAGGCTCCCCCGGGGGCCTTTTTTATTGCCCGAAACCGGACTAGACGACAGCCAGCGCGAGACGCGCGACAGAGACGGGAAGAAGACGATGAGCGGAAGAAACGAGACCGGCCGACGCGAAATGACCGGCGCGGAGATGGTCGTGCAGGCGCTGATCGACAACGGCGTGAAGCATATTTTTGGTTACCCCGGCGGCGCCGTCCTTCCGATCTATGACGAGCTTTTCCAGCAGGAGGAGGTGCAGCACATCCTCGTGCGCCACGAGCAGGGCGCGGGCCATGCGGCGGAAGGGTATGCGCGCTCCACCGGGAAGGCGGGCGTGATGCTGGTCACCTCCGGGCCGGGCGCGACCAATGCGGTGACGCCGCTGCAGGACGCGCTGATGGACTCCATCCCGCTGGTCTGCATCACCGGGCAGGTGCCGACGACGCTTATCGGCTCCGACGCCTTCCAGGAATGCGATACGGTGGGCATCACGCGGCCCTGCACCAAGCACAACTGGCTGGTGAAGGATGTCAACGAGCTGGCGGCGGTCCTGCACGAGGCGTTTCATGTGGCGACGACCGGCCGGCCCGGCCCGGTGGTGGTCGACATCCCCAAGGACGTGCAGTTCGCCAAGGGCATCTACACGCCGCCGCAGACGGCGCCGCGCACCTCCTACCAGCCGCGCATGCAGGGCGACATGGAGGCGATCAAGGCCGCGGTGGCGTTGATGGCGCAGGCGAAGCGCCCGATCATCTATTCGGGCGGCGGCGTCATCAATTCCGGAGCCGAGGCGTGCCACCTGCTGCGCGAACTGGTCGACCTGACCGGCTTTCCGATCACCTCCACGCTGATGGGGCTGGGCGCCTATCCGGCGAGCGGCAAGAACTGGCTCGGCATGCTGGGCATGCACGGTACCTACGAAGCCAACATGGCCATGCACGACTGCGACGTCATGCTTTGCATCGGAGCGCGCTTCGACGACCGCATAACCGGCCGGCTCGACGCGTTCTCGCCGCATTCCAAGAAGATTCACATCGACATCGACCCGTCCTCGATCAACAAGAACGTGCGCACCGAGGTGCCGATCATCGGCGATGTCGGGCGCGTACTGGAGGACATGGTGCGGCTGTGGCGGGCGACGGCGAGGCCAGACAAGAAGGCGCTCGCGCCCTGGTGGGACCAGATCGAAGGGTGGCGCAGGCGCGACTCGCTCGCCTACAAGCCGAGCGCCGACGTCATCATGCCGCAATACGCGGTCCAGCGGCTCTACGAGGCGACCAAGGACCGCGACACCTACATCACTACAGAGGTGGGACAGCACCAGATGTGGGCGGCGCAGCATTACGGCTTCGAGAAGCCCAACCGCTGGATGACCTCCGGCGGGCTGGGCACGATGGGGTACGGCCTGCCGGCGGCGCTCGGCGTGCAGATCGCCCATCCGGACAGCCTGGTCATCGACATCGCCGGCGACGCCTCGGTGCTGATGACGATCCAGGAGATGAGTTCGGCGGTGCAGTTCAACGCGCCGATCAAGATCTTCATCCTCAACAACCAGTACATGGGCATGGTGCGCCAATGGCAGCAGCTGCTGCACGGCAACCGGCTGTCGCATTCCTATACCGAAGCGCTGCCGGATTTCGTCAAGCTGGCGGAGGCCTATGGCGGCCACGGCATACGTTGCGAGAAGCCGGGCGACCTCGACGCCGCGATCCAGGAGATGATCGACGTGAAGAAGCCGGTGATCTTCGACTGCCGCGTGGCGAACCTCGCCAACTGCTTCCCGATGATCCCTTCCGGCAAGGCGCATAACGAGATGCTGCTGCCGGACGAGGCAACGGACGAGGTCGTTGCGAACGCGATCGACGCGAAGGGCAGGGAACTGGTGTAGCTCCCCGCCAATCCCTCAGCCGCCGAGCCCGAGTATCCGAGAAAGTGATCCACACATGAATGCCCAGCTCCAGCCGACCGGTTCGGCCTATTTCATCGCCAAGGATACCGAGACGCCGGAGAGCCGCACGCTCTCCGTGCTGGTGGACAACGAGCCCGGCGTATTGGCGCGCGTGATCGGTCTGTTCTCCGGTCGCGGCTACAATATCGACAGCCTCACCGTGTCGGAGACCGAGCACGAGAAGCATCTGTCGCGCATCACCATCGCGACGCGGGCCACGCCGCACGTGCTGGAGCAGATCCGTCACCAGCTCGAACGCATCGTACCCGTGCACAGGGTGGTCGATCTCACCGACACGGCGCGCGAGCGCGGGCAGGAGCGGCCGCTGGAACGGGAACTGGCGCTGGTTAAGGTGGCCGGTTCGGGCGACGCCAGGGTTGAGGCGCTGCGTCTCGCCGAGGCGTTTCATGCCAAGGTTTCCGACGCGACCACCGAGCACTTCATCTTCGAGATCACCGGCAAGAGCAGCAAGATCGACCAGTTCATCGCAATCATGAAGCCGCTCGGCCTGATCGAGATCTGCCGTACCGGCGTCGCCGCGATGAACCGCGGCCCGGAAGGGATGTAGCTCCCGGCGGATCGCCGGCACGGCCTCTCTTGACCCAAGAGGCGGCCCGGTCTGTCCCATCGACCTTGCCTGCCCGTTAGGTCAATATGTCTGACATAACT
>JAEYRU010000082.1 GCA_023435335.1 Pseudomonadota bacterium | reverse complement strand
CGCTCCCGCTCCGCCGCCTGCGCGGCGATGACCCGCTGCACGGCACCGACGAGCTCGGCCTCGGGCACGGAAAACTGTGCCGGGCGGCTCTCGCGCCACTCCACATTGTCGGTGATCTCGGCCGCCGCCTTCGCGCCGGCGACGAGGTCCTTGATCTGCACCTCGCCTTTTGCGCGCTCGTCGCCGCCCTGGATGACGACGCACGGTGCCCCCCGTCTGTCGGCGTATTTCATCTGCGCCTTCATGCCGGCGCCGCCGAGATACATTTCCGCCCTGATGCCGGCGGCGCGCAGCGCGGCGACCATCTTCTGGTAGCGGCCGAGCGCGTCGGTATCCTTGTCCATGACCAGCACGACCACCGGCGCGATGACGTCGCTCATGTCGAGCTTGCCGAGGTTTTTCAGCGCGGTGGTGAGCCGCGAGACGCCGATGGAGAAGCCGGTCGCCGGCACCGGCTCGCCGCGGAAGCGCGAGACCAGCCCGTCGTAGCGCCCGCCGCCCGCGACCGAACCGAACCGCACCGTCTCGCCGTCCTCGTTGACCACCGGGAAGGTCAGCTCGGCCTCGTAGACCGGGCCGGTGTAGTATTCGAGCCCGCGCACCACGGAGGGGTCGATGCGAATGCGGCCGTCGTCATAGCCGGCGATCCTCACCATTCGATAGATTTGAAAGAGCTCCACCAGCGGTTGAAAATCTGGCTCTGACCTATCCACTGGATCAGCCAAGAGCATTATCAGCGGCGTAAGCCAGTTGACATCGCCAGATAGGATTTCCTCTTCGGAGAAAATCGGCTTCCCATTCACCTTGTACCGACTAAGAACCTCTAGCTGGGTCTCTTCGAAACGTACATTTTCATTCCCGATGACAACTCTGAATGGTTCGCTAGGGCCACTTAGGACTCGTATCTCTGCAAATAGCCTGAACAGAGATCTTGCCGTCTCATCTGACAAGCCTACGCCCTGAGTGAAGTCGCCGCTTTCATCCAATCGCCCACGAGTGAGAAGAAGAAATACCTGCTCCCACCCAAACTTATCAAACTTATCAAGACTCCGAAGAACGCCAATTTTCTGGCTGTCGGTAATGCCGCGTGCCTTGAAAATCGCGTCGAGCAACGAGCGGTTGTTGACGCGCACGACGTAGTCGCCGCGCTTGATGCCCAGCGCCTCCAGCGTGTCGGCCATCATCATCGCCATCTCGGCGTCGGCGGCCACGCCCGGCGTTCCCACGATGTCGGCGTCGAACTGCATGAACTGGCGGAAGCGGCCGGGGCCGGGCTTCTCGTTGCGGAACACCCAGCCCGAGCGGTAGCTGCGGTAGGGCTTCGGCAGCTGCTCGAAATTCTCCGCCACGAAGCGCGCCAGCGGCGCGGTCAGGTCGTAGCGCAGGGACAGCCACTGCTCGTCGTCGTCCTGGAAGGAGAACACGCCCTCGTTCGGCCGGTCCTGGTCGGGCAGGAATTTGCCCAGCGCGTCGGTATATTCGATCAGCGGCTGCTCCACCGGCTCGAAGCCGTAGAGCTCGAAGATCTCGCGGATCTTGCCGGTCATGCGGTCGACGGCGCGGATGTCGGCCGCATGGCGGTCGACGAAGCCGCGCGGGAGCCTCGCCTTCGTCCTGTCCGCCTTGTCAGCCATGCCGAAAATTCCAGTCCTGCGCTCGGGAAAATGCCGCCCCGAAAGGGCGCGGCTGTCCTAACCGAACGGGGCGGGCGCGGCAAGGGCGGGCCTTCTTTGACTCACGCGCCGCCTCGCTCGCTGCGGCTCGCGGGCGTTCCTTTCGCTCACGCGCCGCACCGCCGCTGCGCGGCTGGCAGGTTTTCTGATTTGTGCGCTCCGCTGCACTGCGCGTCACGGCAGCGAGGGCGCCTGAAAGGTCAGGCCGTCGGCGGTCGCCGCCTCGGCCAGCGGCCGTTCTCCTTTCGTTCAACGGTGCGCAGCTTGCCTGAAGGCATGGCTTCGCCATCGCCGGACGTTTCGCGCGGCCAGCTTCGTCGATCGTCTGAGCAAGCTCCGCCCCGTTCACGACGTGTCGGGGAAGTCGAGCGCGTAGTCGGCGAGCGCGTGGGCGTGGGCGAGGATGACGTCGATTTCGCGGATGTGTTTTCCGTTCGGGACGGTCGGGTCCCAGACCGCGAGGCGGCCGCCGTAGGGAGGCCCGCCGCGCAGCGGAGATAGGCGGCGGAAACGGCGACGGGGACGGGATTGGCCGGCGGAGCGCCTGTCGCTCTCGGCGGGGTGCTCCTGCTCCTGCACGCGCTCGGCATCCATCCGCGCCTTGAGCCGCGCGAAGCGGCGGGCCTGCCCCGGCAGGTCTTCGAGCGCTGCGGCCAGCGAGGCGAGGCGCTGGGCGAGACGCGCGGCGCTGACGAGGTCGTCGGGCTGGGGCGGAGGCGGAGGCGGCGGCAGCCGGTGCGGCCGGGTGACGCCCGGAAACATGATCCGCGGCGCGGCGTGCGCCGGGACGTAGCGGCGGGGCGGCGTGAGGCGCAGGCGGCGCGGCGGGTCGAACAGCGGGAAGGCGGGGATGCGGGG
>JAEYRU010000044.1 GCA_023435335.1 Pseudomonadota bacterium | reverse complement strand
GTGACCAGCGTGGCGCCGTAGTTCGCCTTGAACTCGTCGAGCTCGGAGCCGTCGACGATGCGGGCGATCACCTCGCGCGCGTCGTAGGGCTGGCGCGTGTCGGCCGGCACGATGCCGTGGATCTCGGACGGATCGAAGAGCGGCGGGCGCGGCGCGCGCAGCTCGAGCTGGCGCGGCTTCACCCGGTTGAGGTTGCGCACGATGCGACGCGTGATGGCGAGCGCGTGCTCGTCGTCCATCGCGTAGTGGTCGGCGACGCCGGAGAGGCGGGTGTGCACGTCGGCGCCGCCGAGCTCTTCGGCGGTGACGTCCTCGCCGGTGGCGGCCTTCACCAGCGGCGGGCCGCCGAGGAAGATGGTCGCCTGGTTCTTCACCATGATCGTCTCGTCCGACATGGCCGGCACGTAGGCGCCGCCCGCCGTGCACGAGCCCATGACGCAGGCGATCTGCGGGATGCCGGCGGCCGACATGTTGGCCTGGTTGTAGAAGATGCGCCCGAAATGCTCGCGGTCCGGGAACACCTCGTCCTGGTTGGGAAGGTTGGCACCGCCCGAATCGACGAGGTAGACGCAGGGCAGGTTGTTCTGCAGCGCGATCTCCTGCGCGCGCAGGTGCTTCTTCACGGTGAGCGGATAATAGGTGCCGCCCTTCACGGTCGCGTCGTTGACGACGACCATCACCTCCTTCCCCCCGACGCGGCCGACGCCGGCGATCATGCCGGCCGAGGCGATGTTGTCGTCATACATGCCCCAGGCGGCGAACTGGCCCACCTCGAGGAAGGGCGAGCCGGTGTCGAGCAGCTGGGCAAGTCTTTGACGGGGAAGCAGCTTGCCGCGCGCGACATGGCGCAGCCGCGCCTCTTCGGGCCCGCCGGCCTCGACGGCCTTTGCCTTCTCCGCGATGTCGGCGACGAGCGCTTTCATGCGCTCTGCATTGGCCTTGAAGCTTTCCGAGGCGGGGGAGACGTTGGACTGGATGACGGGCATGGTCAGCGGATCTTCTCTGTTCGGCGGGCGGTGGCGAGTTCGTCCCATTTGCGGCCAGCCGTCAAGGCAATGACATGTTCGCCGACGGCGAGCGACGGGAGGCGCGGCCTTTTCCAGCGATATCTGCCATCTGGCGCCGGTCGCGCCAAGCCCCGTACCGGGTCAGGCCGTGTTGCCGTGGGCGGGAATGCCGCCCCGGTCCTTCAGCATGCGCGCGAAATGCATGAGGTTCCAGCACATGGCGGTCAGGTTCGTGCGCGTGAAGTCGTTGTCGAAGCCGGCGCGCGAGCCGTCGTCCAGCGCGTCGCCGTAGGAGGGGCCGGGGCCTGCCTCGCCGATCCAGCCGCAATCGGCCTGCGGCGGGATCGTGTAGCCGACATGCTGCAGCGAATAGAGAACGGTTCTGGCGACCGCCTTGATGCCGTCCTCGTTGCCGGTGACGATGCAGCCGCCGGCTTTGCCGTAGAAGACGTACTGGCCCTTGTCGTTGGTCTGGCCGGAATGGGCGTAGATACGCTCGATGACGACCCGGCAGAGCGAGGATTCCGCGCCCAGCCAGATCGGCGTGCCGATGACGAGGATCTGCGCGTCCCGCACCTTCGGCCAGATGCGCTCGGGCCAGTCGTCGACCGCCACGCCGTGCTCGCGCATGTCGGGCTGAACGCCGAAGGCGATGCGGCGGTCGGCGGCGCGCAGGTAGTCGACGCCCACGCCCGCCCCGCTCATGATGTCGATCGCATCGCGCATCAGCGTCTCGGTGTGCGACGTGCCCCGGCTGGTCGGTGTCAGCGTGCAGTTGACGAAAAGCGCCTTCAGGTCCGAGAAGTCCGTCCGGTTGTCGCGGATGAGCTGTTTCTGCCTGTCGTCGAGCGCCATGACTGTCTCCCGTGTGACAGGACAGCCACCTAGGGCGGCGCGGCGGCGAGTCACGCCCGGCGCGTGGCAGAGCCGCCGGCGTGCCGCGCCGGTCAGCTTGGCGCGTCGTGCTTGCCCTTGTGCTCGAGCGTGGCGATCTCGCGGTCGAGGAACCAGCTGATCGCCGAGCGGACCAGCACCAGCCCGCCGAGGAAGATGAGGCTCTCCACGCTGAAGGAGACCGCGGTGCGCATCACGTCCGCCACGATCAGCAGTTCGAGGCCGGCGAGGATGTAGCGCGCCAGTTCCAGCCGCGCGAGGTTCTGCCGTTCGAGCCGCTGCTCGCTGTCGCTCGAGCCGATTTCGCCGCGCACGATCCAGTAGAGGAAGCGCATTGCTCCCAGGGTCAGGATGGCGATGACCAGCAGGTCGATGATGCCGGCCAGCATGTGCACCCACGGTTCGACCGCAGGGAAGGGCAGGCCGAATTTCAGTTCCTCCGACATGGCGTCATCCGTCCAGGGCCGATCAGCGTCGGCCGTATGATGCAGCAACGCCCGGTGATGGCAACCTCACCTCCCGCCCGATGTCGCCAAGGTCGCCTGTCGAGCGCAATTTAAGATTGAGTACCGGAGCAATAATCGTATAAGTTGTATATGGATTGGGCGGGGGCGCACCATGGCGATAGACCGGTTCCATTTCTCGCCGGAGATTGTTTCGGCAGCGGCGCGGCGCTGGGAGGAGACAAGGGCCGGGCGCGAAAAGGCGGCCAGGGCCGAGGCGCGG
>JAEYRU010000228.1 GCA_023435335.1 Pseudomonadota bacterium | reverse complement strand
TCGGCGTGCTGCCGCGGCGTGTGATGGTGGACGAGGACGACCTCGAAAGGGCGCGCGCGATCCTGGTCGACGCGGGAATCGCCGACGAGATCAAGAAGTCGTGACCGATCCGGTCCCGGTTGCCGATGCCACGGACGACGAGCGCACCGTCGACGCCTTCCACCGGGGGGATTTCTGGTTGGCGCAGCCGGCGCGTGCGGGCCATCGTGCGGGAATGGACGCCATGATGCTGGCCGCCGCCGTGCCCGGCGACTTCGCAGGGCGGCTCGCGGATCTGGGCGCCGGCGCGGGAGCCGCCGGCCTCGCGGTCGCCTCGCGCTGCTCAGCGGCCACCGTCGTGCTGGTCGAGCGCTCGCCGCAGATGGCGCGGTTCGCGCGCAACAGCCTCGCGCTTCCGCAGAATGCGCACCTCGCGGACCGCGCCACGGTGCTGGAAGCCGACGTGACCCTGACAGGCAAGGCTCGGCTCGCTGCGGGCCTGCCGGATGCCACCTTCGACTTCGCCATCATGAACCCGCCCTTCAACCTCGGCCACGACCGGCCGACGCCGCACGCGCTGAAGAGGCAAGCGCATGTGATGGAGGACGGGATGCTGGAAGCCTGGATCCGCACCGCCGGCGCGATCGTGAGGCCGCGCGGCGGCGTTGCAATCATCGCGCGGCCGCAATCGCTGGGCGCAATCCTCGACGCCATGCGCGGCCGCTTCGGCGACGCGCAGATCGCGCCGGTGCATCCACGGGCGGCAGAACCCGCCATCCGGGTGATCGTCAGGGCCGTGCGCGGCTCGCGCAAGGCGCTGTCCCTGCAACCGCCGCTCATCCTGCACGGCGATAGCGGCCACCGCCATGCCCCGCGCGCCGACCGCGTCTGCAACGGGCGGGAGTCGCTGTTCGGGGACTAGCGCGTTCTCTCTTTACGTGCGATCGCGACGGTATAGCGGATCGGAAGTCGAATTTGACTCCCGTCAATGCACTGCTCCCAGCTTTTGCCCAGGTATGGCCAGTTCACTGGTATGGAGGGCCTAGCATGGCGCAGATGTCGTTTCGCGAGACTTCCGCTGGCGCTACGAACATGGGCGCTCTTGCGTCCGGGTTCTGGATCGCCTTTGCAGCTGCGATCGGTCTCGCGGTCCCGGCCGTCTTCTCGACTTGGCTGCAACTGGAACGCAGCCTTTTTCTGGTCCCCTATGCGGTGATCATCGGAGCGTTTGTGGCATATTTCTTCCGCACGTCCGATGTTCGACCGTCGCTCTTCACGAACAGGTGGACGCTGGGCCTGATCGGCGCAGCCGTCTTTGGCTTCTACGTGGTCCAGAACGTCCTGGGGCAGCCGGGATCCGCGGCTCCCGTTGGCGCGGAACTCGCGTGGGCATTGCTCTGGTTCGGCGTGGTCTATGGACTGGTCGATGCGCTCTTCCTCAACGTGCTCCCGGTGCTTTTTGTAGGAGGCGTTGGCCGCGGCCAGAGTTCACGGGCGGATCTGGCTGTCCGCGGGTTGCTCGGCATCGCCGCCAGCGCGATTATCGCGGGGGCCTACCATTTCGGCTTCGCGGAATTCCGCGGGCTGGCTCTGCTGGCGCCGGTATTCGGAAATGCGCTGCTCACCCTGAGCTTCGTGCTGACCCGCAGTCCGCTGGCGCCAATCGGGGCACATATCGCAATGCATGTGGCAGGGGTCCTGCACGGAATGGAATCGGTGGTGCAGTTGCCGCCTCATTACTGAGCGACCGGGTACCGGTCTGCAACGCGACCGCTGAGGCGACGCACGGATCTTGCGAATGACGGCGCAATCCCCCGGAACCTCTTGGCTCGCAAGGGATTGCCTCATCATGGCCATTGCGCTTTTCCCCCGGTTTCCTACATGGAAACGACAAACCTTGGAGACCCGCCGCACGTGAGAAACCAGCTCGCCCGCCTGCTTCCCAAGTCGATGCGTACAGATGCAGTGACGATCCCGGTCGTGCGGCTGCACGGCTCGATCATGTCGGGCGGCACGCAGTTCCAGCCGCGGCTGTCCCTGGCCAACACGGCCGCGTTGCTGGAGAAGGCGTTTGCCTTCAAGGCGGCCCCGGCGGTCGCGATTTCCATCAATTCGCCCGGCGGCTCGCCGGTGCAGTCGCGCCTCATCTACAAACGCATCCGCGACCTCGCGGCCGAGAAGAACAAGACCGTGCTGGTGTTCGTGGAGGACGTGGCGGCCTCGGGCGGCTACATGATCGCGGTCGCGGGCGACGAGATCATCGCCGACCCCTCCTCGATCGTGGGCTCGATCGGCGTGGTCAGCGCATCGTTCGGCTTCCCCGAGCTCCTGAAGAAGGTCGGCGTGGAGCGGCGGGTGCATACGGCCGGCCAGAACAAGTCGGTGCTCGACCCCTTCCGGCCGGAAAAGAAGGAAGACGTGGAGCGGCTCAAGGAATTGCAGCTCGACGTGCACGAGACTTTCATCGGACTGGTGAAGGAACGTCGCGGCGCCAGGCTGGCCGAGGATCCGAACCTGTTCACCGGGCTGTTCTGGAGCGCCCGGCGCGGCATGGAACTCGGCCTGGTCGACGGGCTCGGCGACCTGCGATCGTTCCTCAAGGCGCGCTACGGCGAGAAGACGCAGCTCAGGCTGGTCACCCAGCCGCGCGGCCTGTTCGGCCGGGGATTCGGCCTGTTCGGATCGTCCTCGCGCGAGCATCCGGCCGGCGACATCGCCGCAGCGGCGGCCGGCGGGCTGGTCGACGTTATTCAGGAGCGTGCGCTCTGGGGCAGATACGGCCTTTGACCGGCCGGCAAAGAGGCGTAATGTGGAGCCGGAAGTG
>JAEYRU010000207.1 GCA_023435335.1 Pseudomonadota bacterium | reverse complement strand
GACATGAACTCCACCGTGTTCGGCATGGACTATTCGGAGGCGTTCGTCCACGCGCTGGAAGGCAGCGACGTGGCAGCCGAGTTCAAGATCAAGCTGCCGATCAAGATTCCCAGCTTCGTGTGCAAGGCGGGCTGCGACGCCGCGGCCGCCGCGGCGGTCGCCTCGCTCACGCTGACCGGCCCGGCGCTCGCCGCGGCGCTGGCGGCGATCGCGGTCGCCCGCGACGCCTGCCGCAGCCGCTGCTGACAGACCAGGCCAACCGCTGAAGTCGACCGCCGGTCCGGTTTCCGGACCGGCCCTCCCGTTCACCCGCAGCCAGGAGCCGGAAGCATGTCACGCTTCAAACTCATCTTTCCCACCAATGAGGAACTCGCCGCGGCCACCGCGACCGAAGCGCCAGGCGTGCACGACAAGGTGGTGAACGAAAAGCGCCGCAGCCTTGCCGTGGAGCTGGACGACCCGGCGGGAAGGTTCGAGACGCTGGGCGCCGCCACCGAACGCGCCTCGCCGCTTTCACTCTACGCGGATCGTTTCGGCGCCACCGTGGTCGAGGACTACAGATACGAGCTCGATTCAGCGTCCGAACTGATGGCCGGGGCAAGCCAGGAGGCGGCGGAGGGTTCGCTCGACGACGTGATCGCTCTCATTGGAGCAGACCGGGCGCATGCACAAGCGCGAGGCGCAGGGGTCACGCTCTGTATCGTCGATACCGGCGTTGACGGCACGCACCCGGAGTTTCCCCCGCCTCGGCGCGCCGGAGGCTGGGCGCCCATCAACGAGGACCCATGGACCGACTGGCAAGGCCACGGCACGATGTGCATGGCGATAGCAGGTGCGTCCCGCGGGCCTGATGCGCGCTGTATAGGTGTCGCGCCGGAAGCTGCCCTGGTTTCCTGCCGCACCAGCTTCTACGATTCCGAGGTGACGGCGATCTACGACATGCTCGCAGCCCGGGCGCGCGCCGGAGAGAAGATCGTCGCCAGCAACAGCTTCGGCCGGAGAACCGGAACACAACCGCCCGAACCTGGACCGGGCTCCGACTTCGATGAGGCGCTCGACGAGGCGATACAGGCGGGCGTAATCGTCGCCTTCAGCGCGGGAAACAATCACGAGCTTGCGGGAGGACGTGCTGACGCCTGCCGTCCAAACTCCGTCTGGCTGCATAAATCGCGTGCCGACCTGTTGGCTGTCGCAACCTGCGATCTGGAACAGCGCATGTGGTTCTATTCCAGCCGCGGACCGGGCCAGTATCACGGACGACCCGGCATGAACGACAAACCCGACGTGACTGCACCGACGCCTCGCAACGGCCGCATCCTCTACGGCGCAGGCGAGCGAGTTCTGGCTAATGGCTGGGGAACCAGCGGCGCTTGTCCCCAGGTGGCGGGGCTGGCGGCGCTGATCTGGTCAATGCGGCCGGACCTGCCGTCCACGCAGGTGATCCAGCTAATCAAGGATACGGCGCGGGACATCGGGTTCGGACCCCACTGCCAGGGCAAAGGCATGATCGATTGCTCGGAAGCAATAGGCCGGCTTTCCGCCGTGTGAGGCGTTCTCAAGTGCCGGCGAGACTCTCCGGTCGTTCGACGGCAAGACGAATGGGAACTAGTCTCGATCAAGCCAGGATGGCGATCGGCTACGCTGCATTGCTACGATACCCGCCTCAGTTTTGTACCAACCGCCGAGAACCGGTCGTGCCCCACAGGACGAGATACACTTTCAAGTCGCCCAACCTGAGCGTGCATGAAGAGACACTCAGGCGTGTAACTGCCGGCGGACGCATTTTCGTAGACAACCACAAGCGCCTATCGGTGTCAGCGGAGATCGAGGACGCGCAGCTCATCGAACAACTCGAAAGGCTGGGGGTCGAGATTTCCATCGATATCCCGTTCGATCCGGAATAGCCAAGCCGCTGCGTGGCCGACGACCCGAAGAACTGACCTAGCCCTCTGCTCCGCGCGGGAGCCTGAGTGCCTATTCAGCGGCTATGGCCTGCGCCGCCGGGCGGGACGCTTCCGGCGCGGGCTGGAAATGCTGCTTGAGCAGCGCCCTGTAGGCCAGCACCTGGCGCACCAGCCGGTCGGGATCGCCCATCACCTTGGCCATGATGATGCCGCCGTCGACGATGACGGAGACCATTTCGGCGAGCGCGTCGAGATCGACCGGCTCGCGTGGCGGATAGGCGGCGGCGATCGCCTCCAGATGGGCTCGGATGCGCACGTTCACGCTCTCCAGCGCCTCGCGGTTGAGTTCGACCACGCGGCGGTCGAACAGGCGCTCCTGGTAGCAGATGGAGGCGATCATGCAGCCCGGATGGCCGCCCGGCAGGTCGGACAGCACCTCGGCGAACAGCTTGAGCCCGATCAGGAAGGACTGCAGCGGATCGTCCGACAGTTCGGAGGCGCGGCCGAAGATATCGTCGAGGATGCGGTGATCGTCTGCGATGTAGCGCGACAGGAGCTCGTGGGCGAGTTCGTTCTTGTCGCGGAAATGGTAGAAGAATCCGCTCTTGGTAAGTCCGGCCTCGGCGATGATCTCCTCGATGGAGGTGGCGCCGAAGCCCTTGGCCAGCACGGATTGCTGGGCGATCTCGAGAATGCGCTCGCGCGTCGCTTCTCCCTTGCGCATGTGGGTTCTCCCCCGAATAAAACTGGACCGGCGGTATGGTTCTGCCCTTGGGTCAACTCTAGCACAAAAACGACGCGGACTGCCACGATTCCTGCATCGCACTGATTTTGTTCAACATATTCCTCCGAAAAACGCTCCGTACCGCAAGAATACTAGTTTGCGTGCAAATGATCTGGGAGAAGCGCCGCCTTCCATAACAAGCAAATCCAGAGGAAAACGACATGGGTAAGTACCGCAATAGCCTGCCGCAGATGGGCGGCGGACTGTTCCTGAGCGACGGCGGAATGGAGACGGCCCTGATCTATCTGCAGGGCGTGGATCTGCCGCACTTCGCCTCCTTCGTGCTGGCCGACAGCGCGGAGGGACGCGCCCAGCTGACCGAGTACTACGAAACCTTTCTGCCGCTAGCGCAGCGGCGCGGCACCGGCTTCGTGCTCGACACTGCCACCTGGCGCGCCAGTCCCGACTGGGCGCCGCTGCTGGGCTACGACCTCCCGGCGCTGAAGGCGGTCAACGAGAGGGCGGTCGAACTGGGCGCCGGGCTGCGCACCAAATGGGAGACGCCGGCCACCCCGATCGTGCTCAACGGCGCCATCGGCCCGCGCGGCGATGGCTACAAGGCCGGGCGCATGGAGGCGCACGAAGCCGAGGACTACCATTCGTTCCAGGTCGGCGTGTTCGCCGGCACGCAGGCCGACATGGTCTCGGCGATCACCATGAACACGGTGAACGAGGCGATCGGCGTGGCGAGGGCTGCCAAGGCTCACGCCATGCCCTGCGTGGTCTCGTTCACCGTGGAGACCGACGGCAGGTTGGTCGACGGCACCAGCCTGCGCGCCGCGGTCGAAGCAACGGACGAGGCCACCGACGGTTCGCCGGTCTACTACATGATCAACTGCGCGCATCCCTCGCATTTCGAGGATGCGCTGAAGCGCGGCGAGGCCTGGGTGAACCGCATATACGGCATCCGCGCCAACGCCTCGGCCAAGAGCCATGCCGAACTGGACGAGTCGACCGAACTCGATGTCGGTGACATCGCCGACCTCGGCCGGCGCTACCGGCAACTGACCGCGAGCTTCCCGTCGATGCGCGTGCTGGGCGGCTGCTGCGGCACCGATCACCGGCATATCCATGCGATCTGCGAGGCGGTGGCGCCCGCGCGCGCAGCGTGAGGAGGCGGGGATGAGACTTCTGCACGTCATCTCGCCGCTCAGGCTGATGCACTTCGTTGCAGGCCGCGAAACCGCCGGCTTCGCCGACCGCCAGCCGGCGCTGCGCGGCCTCAACGACCACTACCTGCGCGACATCGGGCTGCGCCGGGAGCGGCGCACGACCCGCATCCTCTACCCGTGGATGTAAGCGGCGCGGCCCGCCTCCATCCCGCGGCCCTTCGCCTGCAACCCGAGGAACCACAATGCCAGCGAACACGCTCGACATCCGCAAGGCCGGGAGGGACGACATCCCGGCGATCCGCACGCTGCAGGAGCGCTCGCTGCGGGTTCTCGGCGACGGCCACTATGCGCCCGACGAGGTGGCTCTGTTCATCGCGCGGTTCGGCACGATGGATTTCACCATCATCGAGGAGCAGCATTTCTTCCTCGCCACGGACGCCGGCGGCGCTCCGGTCGGGACCGGTGGCTGGTCGCAGCGGCAGCCGGGCTACCAGGCCGGCCAGGGCGCGGCGGCGGCGCCCGGCACCGCGACGGTTCGCGGCGTCTTCGTCGACCCGGCGGCCACGCGAATGGGCATCGGCTCAGCGATCATGCGCCATGTCGAAGCCGACGCCCGTGAGCACGGGATCCGGACGCTGGCGCTGACGGCGACGCTGTCGGGCATCGCTCTCTACCGGGCGCTCGGATACCGCGAGCGCCGGCGGCGGGCCATCGAACTCGGCGGAGGGCTGAGCTTCGGCTGCGCCGACATGGACAAGCCCGTCCAAGGCGCCGCAGACCCATGGAGACACCATTGACCCAATCGATATCCGGGATGCAGTCGGCGGACTTCTCGATTCGCGCCGCGCGCGCCGACGACGCCGGCGAGATAGCGCGCCTGTTCCTGATCTCGTCGGACGGGCTGGCGAGCTATATCTGGAGCAGGCTGGCGCGTCCCGGCGAGACGATCGCCGAAACGGGCGCGGCCCGCTATGCGCGCAGCGGGGTTGCGTTCTCCTATCAGAACTGCCTGCTCGCGGTCAGCGGCGGGGCGGTGGTGGGCATGGCCCACGCATTCCCGATGCCGCCGCGCGCGCCCGGCGAGACCGAGGACGACCCGGTGCTCGCGCCCTATTCGGAACTGGAGGATCCCGGCTCGCTCTACCTGTCGGGCCTGGCGGTGGACGCCGCGCTGCGCGGCGGCGGGATCGGCGCAGCGCTGATGGACCGCGTGGAGGCGCTCGCAGCCGCCAGCGGCTGTCCGCGTGTGTCGCTGATCTGCTTCGAGCGCAACGAGCGGGCGATGGCGTTCTACCGTCGGCGCGGCTACGGCGAGATAGACCGGCGGCCCGTCGTACCGCATCCGAGCCTGCATTACCGTGACGGCGACGCCGTGCTTCTCGTCGGCGGCGGAGCGGCGCGATGAGCGAGCGCCAGATCATGCTGCTGGGGCGGCTGAGCCCCATTGCCGGCCTGGCCGTGGCCTGCGGGTTGGGCACCTATCTGCTCTATCTGCTGGCCACGAGCGCCCCCGTTATCGACCTCGGCCTTTGAGCATGTCCCGCGGCGGACCTGATAGGCCCGGCTGTCAGCGCCGGGCCTATCAGGTCGGGGACTAGCCCCAACGAACGCCGGTTGGCCGCGCGATGCGCTCTGGCGAAGGGGCAAGCCAGCCGGCCAGGAGCCGGAACAGCCGCCGCGCCTTGCCCATGTGCCAGCACAGCGTCGTGCGCAGGATGGTTCGCGTGCTCATCTCGACGCCTCCCACAGCGCCACCGCGTCGCGGCCGGCGGGAAAACGCAGCTGGCCGCTCGTGTCGTTGGCCGCGCGCCAGACCGCCTCGGCCACGTCGATCTCGCGGGTCGTCAGGGCCGGCGTGGCGAAAGCCGCGAAGATCGGCCGGGCGAACGCCTCGTAGGCCTCGGGGATGAGGTCGGCGACCGCGAATTCCGTGTTCGTGGCGAAGCGCGTGGTGGGGGCGTAGCCCGGTTCGACCAGCTTGGCGCGCACGCCGAAATGCTGGAGTTCGTGCGCGAGCGAGCCGGTGAAGCCCTCGATCGCCATCTTGCTCGCGGTATAGGCGGCCGCCAGCGGCATCGCCGCAAGCGTGACGCTGGAGGTGACGTTGACGATCGCGCCCGACCCGCGGGCGCGCAGCTGCGGGATGATAGCCTGGGTCATGGCCATGACGCCCAGTGTGTTGGTCTCGAACAGCTTGCGCACATGGCTCATGGGCGAGGCCTCGAACGCGCCGACCATGCCGATGCCGGCATTGTTGACGAGCACGTCGACGGGTCCGGCCGCCTCGAGGCAAGCGGCGATGCTCGCCGCGTCGGTGACGTCGAGCGGCAGCACGGCGACGCGATCCGACATAGGCAGCAGGTCGCTGCGTGGGCGGCGCATGGTAGCGATCACCTTCCAGCCCTGGTCATGGAAGTAGCGTGCGGTTTCGAGGCCGTAGCCGGACGATGCGCCGGTGACGAGGACGGTGTTCATGACGGTTTCCTTTCGTTGCTGGCGGCCCTTCGCTTCATCGGCCGACGATGCCTGCAATGAACCACCGCCTGGGCAGGCAGCGTTAGGCGCATCCTCCCGATGGCTTGCACGATCCTATCTTTGTGTAGAGAATCGTTGCATCCCGGCGCGGGCCGGTGCTACGGCGGCCGCAGGCAGAGGAGGCGCGCAATGGCCCTGGACCAACTCCGCGACCTGATCGACCGCCATGCGCGGCCGGACATGAGCACGCCGATCGAGGGCGTGCTCATCGCCCGGCACGACGTTTCGGCGCTCGAATCGTCGATGTCCGGCTCGGTCATGGCCCTGATCGCGCAGGGCAGGAAGCGCCTGGCGCTGGGCGACCGCGTCTATGAATACGGCGCCGGTCAGTACCTGGTTTCGTCGCTCGACCTGCCGGTCACCGGCCAGTTCCTCAACGCCAGTCCCGAACGCCCGGCGCTGGGCTTCGGCCTGCTGCTCGATCCGGCCGGCGTGGCCGAACTGCTGCTCCAGGCGGCGGCGCCCGACATTCGCGACGGCAGGGGCAGCCCGCCGAGCGGGATGATCGTGAGCGACGCGCCAGAGCGGCTGGTGGACGCGGTCGTGCGCCTCCTGCGCCTGCTCGATTGCCCGCGCGACATTCCCGTGCTCGCGCCGCTGATCAAGCGCGAGATACTCTGGCGGCTGATCGAGGGCGAGCAGGGCGCGGCGGTGCGCCAGCTGGGGCTGGCCGACAGCAACCTCAGCCAGATCGCGCGCGCGGTGCGCTGGATCCGCGAGCACCACGCGCGGCCGTTCCGGGTGGAGGACGTCGCCGCATTCTGCGGCATGAGCGCCTCGGCCTTCTACCGCAATTTCCAGGCGGCGACCGCGATGAGCCCGATCCAGTTCCAGAAGCAGATCCGCCTGCAGGAGGCCCGGCTGATGCTCGCGGCCGAACCCGGC
Source organism: Pseudomonadota bacterium (assembly GCA_023435335.1). Taxonomy (GTDB): domain Bacteria; phylum Pseudomonadota; class Alphaproteobacteria; order Rhizobiales; family Rhizobiaceae; genus RCIO01. Next base: position 2,754 of record JAEYRU010000207.1, on the reverse strand, counting down.
GACGTCTCAGGGATCGGCTATCGCGTGGGCTACGACAGCCCGTCTCAGTTCAGCCGCGAGTATCGCCGCCAGTTCGGCGCGCCACCCAGCCAGGACGCCGCCAGGCTGCGTCGTGCGGCGCTGGCGCCGACACTGGTCTGAGCGGCGCGGGTGCGGCGGGCCGCACCGCGCGAATGCCCGTGGAAGCCTACCCCTCCAGCAGCTTGTCGAACGCCCGTTTGCCCGGCGGCGTGAAGGTGACCACGCGGGTGCCGGCTTCGCGGCGCGCCCACTTCAGCTCGAAGATGCGGTCGAGCACCGCCGCGCCCAGCGCGCCGCCCAGATGCGCGCGCCGTGCCGACCAGTCCAGGCAGGAACGGCAGAGCGGCCGGCGCCCGCGCGGGATCGCGCCGGGATCGACGCCCCATGCGCGGAAGAAGCTTTCGCCGGCGGCGGTGAGTTCAAGGGAAGTGGACGCCGCGGGGGCGGCATGCGCCACGGCGGCCGCTGAAAGGGAGCCGGCGCGTGCGGCTGCGCCTTGCCGGGCGGTCGCCTCGCGCAGCATCCCGCCCGAAACCAGCCGGTCGTAGAAGGCTACGCCGGCATCGCCGGCCAGGTGGTCGTAGCAGACCCTCGCCTGCCGCATCGCCGCATCGCGCGGGCCGGGGCGCACGCGCCGCGGGCCCTCGGAGGCCACGACGCTGATCGCCTCCAGCATGGAGGCGACGCGCGGGCCGGCCAGCGCGTAGTAGCGGTGCCGGCCCTGCGCGGCGACGGTTATCAGGCCGCCATCGAGCAGCCGGGCCAGATGCGAACTCGCCGTGGGCAGGGTGACTCCGGCCTCCAGCGCCAGCTCGCTGGCGGTGAGCGCCATGCCGCCAAGCAGCGCCGACAGCATGCCGGCGCGGGCGGGGTCGCCCACCAGACTGGCGACGCGCGCGAGATCGGGACTGTCCTTCATCGCCTGCTCCTGTCGATAACAGTTCGACCGTAGTCGAAGCGTATACGTCATTCAAGCGCTAGGTTGCCGGCATCGGAAAGGAGACACGCGATGCCCGCCAACCTGTCTGCTCGCGCGGCGTGGCGCCCGACCGGCCTGGCCCGGATGCTGCGCCTCGCGCTGCGCCTGCCGCGGCTTTGGGCGCGTTGGAACCAGCGACACCGGCAGCGCCAGGCGCTTTCCGAGCTCGACGACCGTATGCTTGCGGATGTCGGCATCACACGCCGGCAGGCCGAGCGCGAATGCGAGAAGCCGCCCTGGCGTTAACACGACGCCGCCGCCCGATGCTTCGATCGGTGTCGAAGCGTGACGGAAACAACAGGAGAAGGATTCGATGATCACCTGCTTCATCCGCTACGAGATCGACCCGTTCAGGCGCGAGGATTTCGTCGAATATGCGCGCAACTGGGGACAGGCGATCCCCCGCTGCGGGGCCGACCTCGTCGGCTATTTCGCGCCGCACGAAGGTTCGGCGACGACGGCCTACGGGGTCTACCATGTCGAGAACCTCGCCGCCTACGAGGCCTACCGCGCGCGGCTGGCTGCCGACCCGGCGGGGCGGGCCAACTACGAATTCGCAAGGGACCGGAAGTTCATCCTGCGCGAGGATCGCATCTTCCTGAAGCTTGCTTCCGCGCCGCATGCGCCCCTGGTGACGCAGTGATCGCGGTCATCTTCGAGGTCGAGCCGGCTGACCGCGAGGCCTATCTGGGTATCGCCGCCGATCTTCGCCCGCTGCTCGACGGCATCGACGGGTTCATCTCCATCGAGCGCTTCCAGAGCCTCGCCGAGCCGGGCCGGATCCTCTCGTTGTCGTTCTGGCGCGACGAGGAGGCGGTGAGGGCGTGGCGCAACACGCATGAGCACCGGCAGGCGCAGGTCGCCGGGCGCGGCGGCATTCTTCGCGGCTACCGGCTGCGCATCGCGCAAGTGGTGCGCGACTACGGGATGCATGAGAGGAGCGAGGCGCCGCAAGACAGCCGCGAGGTGAACGGCTAGAGCTCCGGTCACGCGTTGCCGATGAGCACTCCGGCGGCGAAGACGAGGCCGCCGCCGAGCACCACCTGGAAGGCGGCGCGCAGGAACGGCGTCTCCATCCAGCGGTTCTGGATGTAGGCGATCGCCCACAGCTCGACGAAGACGATGATCGCGGCGAGCGCGGTTGCTGTCCAGAAATGCGGTATCAGATAGGGCAGCGCGTGGCCGAGGCCGCCCACGGTGGTCATGATGCCAGTGGCCAGCCCGCGCTTGACCGGCGAGCCGCGGCCGGACAGCCTGCCGTCGTCGGAGGCGACCTCGGTGAACCCCATGGAGATGCCGGCGCCGATCGAAGCCGCCAGGCCGACGAGGAAGGTGCTCCAGGTGTCGTGTGTGGCGAAGGCGGCGGCGAAGATGGGCGCCAGCGTCGACACCGATCCGTCCATCAGGCCCGCCAGCCCCGGCTGCACATAGGTGAGGATGAACTGGCGGCGCTCGGCGTTTCCTTCTTCCGCGCGCACGTCACCCGTCAGGTGCTCGCCGGCCAGGCGCCGGGCCAGCGTCTCGTGCCCGCTCTCGGCGGCCGCGAGATCGCCGAGCAGCTTGCGCGTGGAGGCGTCGCCCGCGCGCTTCGCCGCCGCGATGTAGAAGCGGCCCGCCTGCCGCTCCATCGCCTCGGCTTGGGCGCGCACCTTGTCCAGTCCCAGCGGGCGCACCAGCCAGTCGGGCTTGCGCTCGTAATAGCCGCGCACGTGCTCGCGGCGGATGAGCGGGATGCGCTCGCCGAAGCGGCGGCG
>JAEYRU010000186.1 GCA_023435335.1 Pseudomonadota bacterium | reverse complement strand
GCAGGCCCAGCCGCCGGCGCCCGAACGCATCCAGATCGGTCTGTCGACCGACCGGATCATGATCCGCTCCGATTTTTCGGGCGCCGACCTCACCATCTTCGGCTCGGTCGACAATGCCGACCCGCTGGTAAGCCGGCAGGGCCGCTACGACGTAGTGGTAGTGCTGGAGGGTCCGCCGCGGCCGACGGTGGTGCGCCGCAAGGACCGCGTGCTCGGCATGTGGATCAACACGCAGTCCGAGACCTTCATCAACGTGCCGGCATCCTACGCCGTGTCGACCACGCGCGCCTTCCAGGACATGACGGAGCCGGGCACCTATCGCCAGCTTTCGCTCGGCCCGGACAATATCCACCTGCAGCCGCTCTACCCAGACGGCTCCGCCGCCACGATCGGCGAGTTCGGCCGCGCCCTGCGCGAGCGCAAGCGGACGACGGGTCTCTACAACGAGCGCGTCGGTGGCGTGCAGTTCCTGTCGCAGAATCTGTTCCGCGCCACCGTCTCGCTGGCGCCCAACGTGCCGCTGGGCACTCACCGCGCGCGCGCCTTCCTGTTCAAGAACGGCGCCTTCGTCGGCGAGTCCTCCGCTCCGCTCGCCATCTACAAGGCCGGCTTCGAGCAGTCGCTGTACGAAGCCGCGCACCAGTACAGCCTCTTCTACGGCCTTTTCGCGGTCATGCTCGCGATGCTCACCGGCTGGGTGGGCAGCGTGGTGTTCCGCCGGGAGTAGCGCATGAGCGAAATCCAGTCGGCGGAGAAGCCGGAGGCCTCGCCCGACCGCGTGCTCGCCACCCGGCTCGCTTTCGCCGGCGCGATCCCGTTCCTCGTTCTCTCGCTCTGGCTCGCAGCCATACCGCTCGACCATGTCTGGCGCGGAACGACCATCGCGCTCCTCACCAGCTATGCGGCGCTCGTGCTGTCCTTCCTCGGAGGCGCCCGCTGGGCGCTCGCCGTGGCCGGCGGCTACGAGCAGGCGCGCCGCGACATCGCCATCAGCGTCGTGCCGGCGCTGCTCGGCTGGACGGTACTGTTCCTTCCGCCGCACATCGCGATGGTCCTGCTCGCGGTCGCCTTCGCCGCGCACGGCGCGTGGGACGCATTCTCCGGACAGGCAGGCGTGCTGCCGGCCTGGTTCGCGCGGCTGCGGACGCAACTTACCGCGATCGCGGTGATCTCGATGATCGTCGCCTTTGCCGCGACGGCGGCCGGCTAACCGCCGCGCAGCATCGCTCCGGCAATCGGAAACACCTTGCCCCGCCCGAGCATGTAGGCGGTCAGGCGCTCCATGCCGAACAGGCCGTGATAGGCGCGGTCAAGGATGTTGAGCGTGCCCGTGTAGGCCCCGAAGGCCGGCATGATCATCCGCAGCCCGTCGCTGGCGAAACAGGCGCGGCGCACCGAGCGCCCGCGCAACACCACGCGCGCGCCGGGGTGCAGGTGCCCCGCGACCTCGCCCTCGGCGGCGCCCTTGCGGGGCTCGTGGCGGAAGGTGAGCCCGCCGACCACCAGTTCGCTTACCGAACGCCCCGGCAGGTCCTGCGGCGCATCCGGATCGTGGTTGCCGGCGATCCAGTACCAGTCGCGGCCGGTCATCATCTCGGTCAGCGCGGCGCGGTACACCGGCGGCAGCCGGGCCGAGCCCTGGCCATCGTGAAAGCTGTCGCCGAGACTGACGACCGCGTCGGGACGATAGTCGTCGAGCACATGTCGCAGTCGGCTGAGCGTCGCGGCGGTATCGTAAGGCGGCACCAGCGAGCCGCGCCGCGCCAGCGCCGCGCCCTTCTCCAGGTGCAGGTCGGAGACGACGAGCAGGCCGTATTCCGGCAGGAACAGCACGCCGCGCGGATCGCACATCGCCCGCTCGCCGGCGAGTTCCAGCTCGGCTACCGCCCTGTCGCTCACCGAAACTGCCACTTTCATGCAATCCTTCAAACAGACGCCCCGCCGAGCGCATCGTCGATCAGGCTTTCGGCCGCTTCCGAGAGCAGGGTCTCCTGCGCTTCGCCCGGCACCGATTCCTTGCCGATCTCCAGCATGATCGGCACCGCCAGTGGCGAGATCCGATCCAGGTCCTTATGCATGATTCGTCCGCGAATGCGCGAGAGCATCTCGCCCAGCCTCCTGACATCGAGCAGGCCGGCCGCCGCGTCCATGCGCGTCGCCTGCAGCAGGATATGGTCCGGCTCGTGCGTGCGCAGGACGTCGTAAACCAGGTCGGCCGACACCGTGATCTGCCGCCCGGTCTTCTCCTGGCCGGGATGGCGCTGTTCGATCAGCCCGGCGATCACGGCGCAATTGCGGAAGGTCCGCTTCAGCATCCAGCTTTCGTTGAGCCATGCGTCCAGGTCGTCGCCCAGCATGTCCTCGTCGAACAGGTCGGAAAGCTTCATCTTCTTCCTGAAGAACGATCCGAGGTCGTCAAGTCCCCAGATGGCGAGCGCGTAGTCGGTGGCGACGAATCCCAGCGGGCGCGCGCCGGCGCGATCGAGCCGGCGTGTGAGCAGCATGCCCAGCGTCTGGTGGGCAAGCCGGCCCTCGAAGGGATATGCGACCATGTAGTGGCGGTCGCCGCGCGGAAATGTCTCGACCAGCAGGTCGCCGCGCGCCGGCAGCGCCGACTTGTCGCGCTGCAGCCGCAGCCAGTCGGACACCTGGTCGGGCAGCGCGTTCCATCGCGCGGGATCGGCCAGCATGGCGCGCACCTGGTCGGCGAGATAGGTCGAGAGCGGAAACTTGCCGCCCATGTAGGAGGGCACCTTGGCGTCGAGGTTGGGCGCGTTCGAGACGAAGGCCTCGTTCTCGCGGATGCCTTCGAGCCTCAGCACCCTGCCGGCGAAGAAGAAAGTGTCGCCCGGCGCCAGCATCTCGAGGAAGTACTCCTCGATCTTGCCCAGCGCAGGGCCGCCGCGGGCGGCCAGGCCGCGACCGGCGCGGACGTAGCGCACGTTGAGCATCGGGCTTTCCACGATGGTGCCCACGTTCAGCCGGTATTGCTGGGCGACGCGCGGATTGGCGACGCGCCAGCGCCCGTCCGGCATCTGCCGGATGCGCGCATACCGCTCGTAGGTGCGCAGCGCATAGCCGCCGGTCGCGACGAATTCGACGACGCGGTCGAAGGTGTCGCGGTCGAGGGCCGTGTAGGGCGCGGCGGAACGCACCTCGTCGAAGAGAGCGTCGGCGAAGAAAGGTTCGCCGCAGGCCGAGCCGAGCACATGCTGCGCAAGCACGTCGAGCGCGCCGGCGAGCAGCGGCGGGGTGTCCTGCGCTCCCAGGTAGTTGGCCTCGATCGCGGCGCGGCACTCCAGCACCTCGAAGCGGTTTGCCGGCACAAGGATCGCGCGGGAGGGCTCGTCCATGCGGTGGTTGGAGCGGCCGATGCGCTGGGCGAGCCGGCTCGCTCCCTTCGGCGCGCCGACATGCACCACGAGATCGACGTCACCCCAGTCTATGCCGAGGTCCAGGGTCGAAGTGGCCACGATGGCGCGCAGGCTGTTCGCCTCCATAGCCTTCTCGACGCGGCGGCGCTGGGCCACATCGAGTGAGCCGTGATGCAATGCGATCGGCAGCGAGTCCTCGTTGATCCGCCACAGGGCGCCGAACAGGAGCTCGGCCTGGCTGCGCGTATTGACGAAGAGCAGGGTCGTCTTGTGCCGCCTGATCGCCTCGTAGATCTCCGGCATCGCGTAAAGAGCGGAATGCCCCGCCCAGGGGACGTGCTCCTCGGAGTCAAGGATTGTTATCTCGGGCTTCGCCCCGCCGGAGACGGTGATGAGTTCGCTCATCGCGCCCGCGGGATTCTGCCCCACCAGCCACCGCCGCAACTCGTCAGGTTCGGCCACGGTGGCCGACAGGCCGACCGTCTGCAGGCCGGGCACGAAGGACCGCAGCCGGGCAAGGCCGAGCGCCAGCAGGTGGCCGCGCTTCGAGGTCACCAGCGAATGCAGCTCGTCCAGCACCACATAGCGCAGGTCGGCAAAGAAGCGCCGCGCGTCAGGCGCGGCGATCAGCAGGGCAAGTTGCTCCGGCGTGGTCAGCAGAATGTCGGGCGGGGCCAGTTTCTGGCGCGCGCGCTTGTGCTGCGGCGTGTCCCCGGTGCGCGTCTCCAGCGTGACCGGCAGGCCGATCTCCGCCACCGGCTTGGCGAGGTTGCGCTCGATGTCGACGGCGAGCGCCTTCAGCGGCGAGATGTAGAGCGTGTGGATGCCGCGGCGCGCCTCGCCCGGCCCGCGCTTGCCCCGCATCGCCAGGTCGACCAGCGCCGGCAGGAAACCAGCCAGCGTCTTGCCCGCCCCGGTCGGGGCGATCAGCAGGACTGACCGTCCCGCCTGCGCTTTCTTAAGCAGCTCGAGCTGGTGCGCGCGCGGCGACCAGCCGCGCTCGGCAAACCAGCGCAGGAAAGGCTCGGGCAGGAACGGGCCGGCTTCGGCGCCGGCGATATCAGGCTTGGCAGTCACGGCGGGACGTTAGCCTCCGCCAAAAGGCGCGCCAAGTGAAATCGCGAACAAAACGAGAATGATTGCGGCCATCCGGCCCGTCTTCGGGCGGAGGTGCCAGCCCGCGTCCGGGGTCAGGACGTGGATAGAAGCGGCAGTGCACGTCAATGGGACTTTGGCCAAGCCATTGATCCAGCTCGGCTTCGCCGCTGTAACAAAACGTGATCCATCCCCACCTTCGCGGCCTCGGGCATAATGGGGCCAGTCGCCCTTGCGGGAACCTGGTGCGCACCGGGTATCAGGGAGGGCGGCGGCGCCGGTTGGGCCGCGTTACGGTCACGCGGTCT
>JAEYRU010000157.1 GCA_023435335.1 Pseudomonadota bacterium | reverse complement strand
CGCCGCGCATCTGCGGCTCTTGCCGGAGCGCGACCCGCACGCCAGTCTCTATGAGACGCTGAGGCTCCTGATCGCCCATCTGGCTGATCCGGAGGCGGCGGCCGAACTCATCATCCGTTTCGAGCTTCTGCTGCTCGATGAACTGGGTTTTGGCCTCGCACTCGATGAGTGTGCGGCGACAGGCCGGCGCGACGATCTCGCCTATGTCTCGCCCAAGACCGGCCGTGCGGTATCCAGGGAGGCGGGCGCTCCGTGGAGCGGCCGGCTGCTGCCGCTGCCAGCCTTCCTCAGGCCGGGCTCCGGCCTGCGCGGCGACCCGCCTTCCATCGAGGCTGCATTCGGACTTACCGGCTATTTCTTCGCCCGCCATGTCTACGAGCCGCGCGCGCTGCACGAGCCGGAAGCCCGCGCCGCGTTTCTCGCCACGCTGCGAAGGGTGAAGCCGCAGGGTGAGGACGCACTGGGCGGCACCGCAGCATGAGCGCCGTCGAGCTGTTTCCGGGATATGTCGCGCCGCGCGGCCTCGGTGTCCTGCCGATGGAAGAGATGGCCGGGTATACCGGCCTCGAAATGCTGCAGCGCCTGATCGACGGCCACTATCCGGCGCCGCCGATCGGCGCGACCATGGGTTTCGGGCTCGTCGAGGTGTCCGAGGGCAGGGCGGTATTTCGCGGACTGCCTGGCGAACGGCACCTCAACCCGCTGGGCTCCGTGCATGGCGGCTTTGCCGCGACGCTGCTGGATTCAGCGCTGGGCTGCGCGGTGCACACCACGATGGCGAAAGGCGAAGCCTACACCACTGCCGAGTTCAAGGTGAACCTGACGCGTCCGATCACGTCCAGGACAGGCGAAGTTGTGTGCGAGGGCCGCGTCATCCATCGCGGCCGCACGCTCGCCGTGTCGGAGGCCACGCTGAAGGACAAGGACGGAAAGCTGCTCGCCTTCGGCACCGAGACCTGCTCGATCTTCCCGCTGGAAAACCTCAACGGCCGGCGCTGAGAGGCAGTGCCGGCGGTTGGCGGCCTATTCGGCCGCCGCCAGCGCCGGCCGCTCCACCGGCTTTTCCCGGATCGGCCAGTGCACCACGGCCGCGAACAGACCGAGCAGCACGCCGAGCCACCACACGCCATCGTAGCTTCCAACGCGATCGTAGAGATAGCCGCCCAGCCAGACGCCAATGAACGAGCCGATCTGGTGGGAGAAGAAGACGATGCCCCCCAGCATGCCGAGGTGGCGCGTGCCGAACATGATTGCGACGAGCGCATTGGTCGGTGGCACCGTCGACAGCCACAACAGTCCCATGATTACCGAGAAGGCGATCACGGTCGCCGGCGTCTGCGGCAGGAGCAGAAAGGCCGTCATCAGCGCCGAGCGGGCGAGGTAGATCCAGGCCAGGAATATCGGCTTGGAATAGCGCTGGCCGATCCAGCCGGAAGCGAGCGAGCCGATGATGTTGAAGAAGCCGATGAGCGATAGCGCGATCACCGCGTAGCGCGCCTCCACCCCGATATCCGCGATGTAGGCGGGAAAATGCGCGGTGATGAAGGCGACCTGGAAGCCGCAGACGAAGAACCCCGAGACGAGGAGCACGAAGGAGCGGTGCGCCAGCGCCTCGCGCAGCGCCTGCGGGACCGTCTGCTCGTATACCGCCTGCTGGGCAATGCCCGAGCGGGAATTGCCGCGCAACGGAATGGCGAGCACGGGGATGGCCAGCATCATCGCGCTCATGATGACCAGGGTGTCGAACCAGCCATACGCCGTTATCAGCCCCTGGCTCAGCGGCGCGAAGATGAACATGCCGGCCGAGCCGGCCGCGGTGCCGAGGCCGAAGACGAAGCTGCGCTGCTCCGGGGCCACGTTGCGCGCGAAGGCGGCGAGCACGATCCCGAACGAGCCGGAGGCGACGCCCAGACCCACCAGCAGGCCGCCGCCGAGATGAAGCATGCCGGGCGTCTCGGCGGTGCCCATCATGATGAGGCCTGCCGCATACATGAAGCCGGAGAGCGCCAGCACGCGCCACGTGCCGTATTTGTCGGCGAGTGCGCCGAAGATCGGCGTACCGAGCCCCCAGGCAAGGTTCTGAATCGCCATCGCGAGGCCGAAGGTGGTGCGGTCCCAGCCCTTTTCGGCCAGCATGGGCAGCTGGAAGAAGCCCATCGCCGAGCGCGGGCCGAAGGTGAGCGCCGCGATCAGGCACCCGCAAATGATGATGAGCCAGGGAAGCGGATTTTGCCGGGCGGAAGCAAGCTGATTCATGCGGGGTGTCCCAATGGATAGGTCCAGATTAGGAAGCCGCCACGATCAGGACAAACGAATTGAATTAGGCCACTGTTCAATTGTTTTGATGTTTTGACCCCCGTAGGCTCTAGAGCCGGGGAATGTGGACGCGCGGAGGCGGTGAGACGATGCCGCGATTGCCGTGGATCCCGAATTGCGGGGATGGGAGGGGCGGCGCTGGAACGTTGATGCCGACCCCGACCTGCGGCCTGTTGCGGTCGAAGCCGGGGTTTTGTCTCTCCAGCGCCTCTACCGTGATACGGCAGCGATGCGCGAGCGACTCGGCGGTCTCGCCGAACGAAATGCTGGTGCGCGCCGGACAGGTGCGCCCGGCTTCGGCCGGAAGCACAGCCGCGGCCGCGCTCGCGAGCGCAGCCAAGCTCCATAGTGCGATCGGTCTCATGCTCGTTTCCTCCACCACACGATCATGGCATATGCGCGACGGAACAACGAAAGGCCCGCAATCTTGACTGGCCTACGGGGAGGATTTTTCTTTTTTCCGGCCCGTTCCCGCCGGCCCAAGGCTCTGTCACAATTCAGCCAAGATTCGGGAGCGTTAGCGGATTTTGCTTGCGCGGGAGAAGGCAACACGCAGGCGCCCTTGCGAGTCAGGGTCCGGCCTTCGTGGAATCCGAGGACTTCCCTACCGCATGCCTGCCCAAATCCGGCCAGCGGGCGACGCCGACATAGACAGTCTCGTCGCCATCGAAAACCGATCCTTCGAGACGGATCGGATCTCCAGGCGTTCGTTCCGCAAGCTCATCGCGCGCAAGACCTCCGATACGTTGATTGCCGAGATCGCCGGGCGGCCGATCGGCTACTGCATGGTGCTCTACCGGAGCGGCAGTGGCGTGGCCCGCCTCTACTCAATCGCGGTGCTCCCGGATGCCGGCGAAGCGGGCCTCGGCCGCGCCCTCCTGGCGGCGGCGGAGGAAGTCGCATATGCCAATGGCCGGCTTCTGCTGAGGCTTGAGGTTCGGGAGTACAATACTCGCGCCGCGCGGCTCTACGAGATGAACGGCTACAGGCACATCGGGCGCGAGCCGGACTATTACGAGGACGGCGCCGCGGCGCTGCGCTACGAGAAGCTGCTCCGGGGCGCTCGGCCCTTGCGCCCGCCAGTCCCATACAAGGAGCAGTCGGCGGATTTCACCTGCGGCCCATGCTGCCTTATGATGGCACTGGCGCATTTCCAGCCGGGCTTCCCGCTGGACGAAGTCACCGAGATACGCCTGTGGCGCGAGGCGACCACGGTATTCATGCTGTCGGGGCCGGGAGGGTGCGAGCCCTTCGGCCTGGCGGTCACGGCCCACGAGCGCGGACTGTCAGCGGAAATCATCGTCTCCCACGCCGGTGCGCTGTTCCTCCAGTCGGTGCGCAGCGCCGAGAAGCGTCGGGTCATGGAACTCGCCCAGGCGGATTTCCGTCGTAGCGTGGAACGCTACGGCATCCCCGTCGATTATCGCTCGTTTACACTGGACGACATTCGTGGCGCCGTCGCGGCGGGCAAGCTGGTTGTCGTCCTCATCAGCGGGTATCTGATGTTCGGAAAGAAGGTTCCCCACTGGGTCCTGGTCATTGGAGATGACGGGCATCATCTTATCGTCCACGATCCCTGGGTCGAGGACGAGCGCGGCGAGACCAGGATCGATGCCGCCGCGATCCCCATCAGCCACCATATCTTCTACGGCATGGCGCGGTTCGGCGGCATGCGCGCAGCCGTCATTCTGGGAGAGCGGGAGCCCGCATGAGTTGGGTCATCCTTACCGGCAGGCAGTCCGATCTGGATCAGGTCGCAACGCCGCACAAGATCATTACCAACCGCGACTACCTGGCCCACCCGGCTCTGTTCCGCGGCCAGCGGCCCAAGGTCATCAACCTTTCGAACTCGTATGCGTACCAGTCGCGCGGCTACTACGCCTCGCTGCTGGCGAGCTCGCGCGGCCACAAGGTGATGCCGACGGTCGAGACGATGATCGACCTGTCGGAGCGCAAGCTCTACGAAGCTGCGCTGCCTGAACTGGAGCAGGCGTTGAACAAGTGCCGCGCCGCGCTGGGCGGCGAATTCTCCAAACGAGTGACGGTGTTTTTCGGCATCGGTCCCGGCAAGGCCTGGGAGCGCTTCTCTCGGCTGCTCTTCGACTGGTTCCGCGCGCCCGCGCTCGAAGTAAGCATCGGGGAGGGCAACTGGGCTTCGATCAGGAAGATAGGCTTCCTGCCGCTCGCCCGCATGGATGCGGGCGAGAAAGCACGCTTCCTTGCCTGCCTGGAGCAGTACACGAAGCGCGAGTGGCGCGATTCGCGGACGCGCACGCCCGCGCGCTATTCCTTCGCGACGCTCGTCGACCCGCAGGAAGAGTTGCCGCCTTCCACCATCGGCAGCCTGAAACACTGGTCGCGCATCGCCGAGAAGATGGGCGTCGAGGTCGAGCCGATCACCAAGAAGGACCTGCCGCGGCTGGCCAATTACGACGCGCTGTTTATCCGCGAGACGACGGCCATCTCGAACCATACCTACCGCTTCGCGCGCCGCGCGCAGCAGGAAGGCATGCCCGTCATCGACGACCCGCTGTCGATGATCCGCTGCACCAACAAGGTCTACCTGAACGAGCTGATGACCTTCAACAAGGTGCCGGTCCCGCCGACCGTGATGATCGCCGGTCCGGGCGACCTAGAGGTGGCCGCGCAGACGCTGGGCTTCCCGCTCGTCCTCAAGATTCCGGACGGGTCGTTCTCGCGCGGCGTCAAGAAGGCGTCCGATTTCAGCGAGTTGAAGGCGCTGGCGACGAAATGGCTGGAGGATTCAGACCTGCTTATCGCCCAGAAATTCATGCCCACCCAATATGACTGGCGGGTTGGCGTGCTGGGCGGAAAGCCACTCTTCGCGCTCCACTACCTGATGGCCAAGAAGCACTGGCAGATCGTCAACCACGACCGCCGCGGTCGGCCCGACGAGGGCGGTTTCCGTTCGTTCAAGCTGAGCGAGACGCCCGAACACGTGATTGACGTCGCGGTCCGCGCGGCCCGCTGCATCGGCGACGGGCTCTACGGCGTGGATCTCAAGGAGACGCCGGAGGGGGTCTTCGTCATAGAGGTCAACGACAATCCCAACCTTGAGCACGGGGTGGAAGACTCCGGCGAGAAGGACGAGGTCTGGCAGCGCCTGACCCAGTGGTTCATCGACCGGCTCGAACGCGCTCGGTAGGCGCGAACTCCGGGAACCTTTTCGGAAAACAGGCATCCAATGCAGCGGACCGTCGCGTGTGCGGCGGCCACTGCAAAGGAGTTGCCGATATGAGAATTGCCTCCGCCTCGCTTGCCCTGCTGCTGGCCGGCTCACTTTCCGCTTTTGCGCATGACGTTCCGGCCGAAGTGGCGAAATCGCCGCCGGTCGAGCCTTACAAGGCGGTGAGCGGCCTAGTGCAGCTGCCCGATTTTCTGCCGGGCCTCGGTCAGTTGTTCGTCGATCCGGCAACGCTGCCGGCCGGGCCGTTCCTCGCCTACGACCGCGACGGCGTGCTCGTCAGCACCATCTACATGCTGCCGACGAAGGACCTGTCCGACGCCGACAAGCGTTTCGAGAATTTGTCCGCTCCCGGCGGAAACGTCGACCACGTCGACATCTACTTCAATGCCGGCCATCCCGGCGTGGAGGAACCGCACTCCCATGTCGTGCTGTGGCATGTACCGGTGGCCGATGAGGCGAGGGTGGCCGAATGATCGTCACTCGACGTGGCGCGATCGCGGTCGGCGGGCTCTTGCTCGCCGGCCGGTTCGCCGGACCGCAAGGACAGGCGTGGGCTTCGGGCGATGCCGAGATCGTCATGCGCGGCAACGCCGACGGTTCGCGGGTCTGGTTCGATCCGATAGGGATTCAAGTCCAACCCGGAGCGACCATCCGCTGGATCAATCGGGACCCCGGCAATTCGCATACCGCGACCGCCTATCATCCGCGCATGATGAACCGCCCACGGCGCATCCCCACCGCTGCCGAGCCCTGGAATTCCGGTTACCTCCTGCCGGACGAGACATTCTCGGTCACGCTGACGCTGCCCGGTGTATATGATTTCTATTGCGTCCCGCACGAACACGCCGGGATGGTGGGGCGTGTCGTCGTCGGAGAATCGGCGGCGCTAGGCTGGTCCGATCGCGTGGAAACGGGCGAGGAACCGCTGCCGGACGTCGCGGCGCATGCCTTCCCCCGGGTCGAGGAGATCCTGCGGCGGCGCACGGTGCACAGGAGTACGTGATGCGAGCGATGGAGAAAGCCGGCGCGCGGGCGCCCACCGCCGCTCTGGCCGAGGCGGAAGACCAGTTGCTGGTCGAACTCGTCCGCCAGGGCAACGAGGACGCGGTCCGCGTCCTCGTCCAGCGCTACAACAGGCGGCTCTATCGCGTGGCCCGCGCAATCCTGCGCAACGACGCCGATGCCGAGGAGGTGGTGCAGGAAGCGCACATGAGAGCCTTCTCCGCGCTGGACCGCTTCCGCGGCGACGCCAGCTTCGCGACCTGGATCACCCGCATCGCGCTCAACGCCGCATTCGGCCGTCTTCGCCGCCGCCCCGATGCCGACGACCGCGAAGGCGTCGAACCCGACATGGTCGACACGGCGCGTATCATCGTCTTTCCGTCCTCGCAGCTCAATCCGGAGCAGGCTATGGCAAGATCACAGGTCCGCGAACTTCTCGAACAGGTGGTCGAGGGGCTGCCCGATGCCTTTCGGCTGGTGCTTGTCCTGCGCGACATCGAGGACATGAGCATAGAGGAGACGGCGCAGCATCTGGGGTTGAAACCAGCCACCGTGAAGACGAGGCTCCATCGTGCTCGCAAGATGGTGCGCGCCGGGCTGGCCGAGCGCATGGCCAACGCCTTGCCCGACCTATTTCCGTTCGCCGGTGCGCGTTGCGAGCGCATGGCCGACCGCGTGGTGGCGGGACTCAGGACGGCGAGGGGGGAGGGCGAGACGCGTTGACAGGGGCAGGCTATGCCCCGATCTGATTGCCCTGGCACAGCTTATCGATCTGGCTGAAGCGTCTCAGGAACTCCCTCTCGATCGCTTTGGCCGGCCTCGGAGTGAGATCGAAAACGCTGGCCGCGAGACCGCGCGGGCGGCCGAAATACCTGGCAGCCTCCGTCTCCGAAAAGCCGGCGAGCAGCGTCGCTTCGAACCATGCCGCGATGTGGTCGGCCCGCTTGATCGTCGCCTTGAGCTTCTCCGGCAGGGCCGGAGGAAGGCCGAAGCGCAGATGGATCGCCTGCTGCAGCCGCGTCTCGACCGCCTTGTAGCCACCGCCGACCACTGCCTTGAACGGCGATATCATGTCGCCGATCACATATTCCGGCGCATCGTGCAGCAGCGCGGCCAGCTGCCACGTCGGCGCCGGATTGGCTGTGATGCGGCAGAAGACGTCTTCCACGAGCAGCGAATGCTGGCCCACCGAGAATGCATGATCGCCTCTCGTCTGGCCGTTCCAGCGCGCCACGCGCGCCAGGCCGTGGGCGATGTCGGTGATTTCGACGTCGAGCGGGGAGGGATCGAGCAGGTCCAGGCGCCGGCCCGAAAGCATGCGCTGCCAGGCGCGTGGCGGCGCGCCTGCCTTGTCGGGCATCAGGCTTCCTCCGCGCCGGACGCCGCTTCCGGGAAGGAGAAGCCGGCCCAGGGTGGAATCGAGAGCGATATCTCCACCTCGCCTGCTACCAACTCCACTCCGGCGTCGATGGCGTCCTTCACGCGGTCGATGCGGGCTATTGCGAGGCCGCGGCGGCCGCTTATGGTGCCGAGCTGCCCGATCGTGCGGCCGCCGACGGTGATCTCCGTGCCGGGGGAGGGCAGGTCGGCGCCCGCCTCTACCAGCAGCACGCGGCGCCGCGCGGTGCCGCGGTGCTGCATGCGCGAGACCACTTCCTGACCCACGTAACAGCCTTTCCGGAAGCCGACGCCGCCGGTCTGGTCGAGCAGCACGTCGTGCGGAAAGGCGTCGCCCAGCGCGTAGTCGGCGCCGCTCTCGGCAATGCCGTGACGCACGCGCAGCACGTCCCAATCAGTCATCGTGGCATCCGCGGGCAGCGCGGCGCCATAGCAACGCGTCACGCGAGCCTCTGGCGGAAAGCGCGTGTCGCGCAGCCAGGTTGAATCGGTTTGCGAAGCCGTTGAATCGGTTTCTGAATCGTCTGACTCTTCCTGCCATGAAGCAGAAACAAGCATTTGATCCTGCTGCGAAATATCCAGCTTGGCCCGCAGCTTGTAGAGCGTCAGTCGTCGCAGGAAATCATCCGCCGCGTCGGCGCGCGTGTCGAGCAGAAGCGCATCCCCGCCCGCGCGCGAGATCAGAAAATCGAACAGGATCTTTCCTTGCGGCGACAGCAGGGCGCCCGGTCTGGCCTCGCCTTCGTGGAGCTTGTCGAGATCGGTCGTGACGATATTCTGCAGAAAATGCTCGGCGTCCGGTCCGGCGACCTGGATCACCGTCCGGTTGGCGAGATGCGCTGTCGGCATGGGCGAGTCCGATCTTGCATTTGTGGTCCGTGCTACGTAAGCCCGGCGGCGACGGCGGACAAGCCCGGTGGCCGACGAGGAGCGATCATGCCGACATTCGATCTCATTCTGCGCGCCGGAACGGTCGTCAATCATGATGGCACGGGCCTGCGCGACATCGGCGTTCGCGGCGGCCGCATCGCCGAAATCGGCGACCTTGCGCACGCCGATGCGCGCGAGAGGATCGACTGCGCGGGCCTGCATGTGCTTCCCGGCGTGGTGGACAGCCAGGTGCATTTCCGCGAGCCCGGGCTCGAGCACAAGGAAGACCTCGACACCGGTTCGCGCGCGGCCGTTCTGGGCGGTGTCACGGCCGTCTTCGAGATGCCGAACACGAAGCCGGAGACGACGAGCGAGGCCGCGCTGGCGGATAAGGTGCGGCGCGCCCGCCATCGCATGCATTGCGACTTCGCCTTCTGGGTTGGCGGCACGCGCGACAATGCCGCCGAACTCGGCGAACTGGAGTGCCTGCCAGGCGCAGCGGGCATCAAGGTCTTCATGGGCTCCTCGACGGGTGATCTGCTGGTCGAGGACGACGAGGGCGTCGCCGCCATCCTGCGCAATGTCCGCCGCCGCGCCGCCTTCCATTCGGAAGACGAGTACCGCTTGCGCCAGCGGCTCGGTGAGCGTGTCGATGGCGACCCCGCGTCGCATCCCGTCTGGCGTGATGAGGTCGCGGCACTGAGTTGCACAGAGCGCCTGGTGCGGATTGCGCGCAGGGCGCGCGCGCGCATCCATGTACTGCACATCTCGACTGCGGAGGAGATCGCCTTTTTGGAGGCGCACAAGGACGTCGCGACGGCGGAAGCGACGCCGCATCACCTGACCCTGACGGCCGACGACTATGCCCGGCTGGGCACACTCATTCAGATGAACCCGCCGGTGCGCGCCGCGCGCCACCGCGACGGCATCTGGCAGGGGATATCCCAGGGCATCATCGACGTCCTGGGCTCAGATCACGCGCCGCATACTCTCGAGGAGAAGGCCAGGCCGTATCCGGCTTCGCCATCGGGCATGACCGGCGTGCAGACGCTGGTGCCCATCATGCTGGACCATGTAAATGCCGGGCGGCTGACACTCGAGCGTTTCGTCGACCTCACCAGCCACGGGCCCAACCGCATCTTCGGCATGGCGCGCAAGGGCCG
>JAEYRU010000092.1 GCA_023435335.1 Pseudomonadota bacterium | reverse complement strand
GGCGATGGAACTGCGCCTTTTAGCCTTGCGCCCGCCCGCTTGTCCAGAAAACGAAAAAGGCCGCCGGAGCAGGCGCCCGGCGGCCTCCCCGGCCGTCATGGCCGGACAATCGATGGCAAGCAATCACATGCCGGCACTACCGGCGAGCGATCACATGCCGGCGGCTTCGCTGTCCTCCACGTCGCCGCCATCCTCGAGGAATTTTTCCGCGATCAGCCCGGCATTCTGCCTGAGCGCCAGCTCGATCTCGCCGGCGAGTTCGGGATTGTCGCGCAGGAACTGCTTGGCGTTCTCGCGGCCCTGGCCGAGACGCTGCGAATTGTAGGAGAACCACGCGCCGGATTTCTCGACGACGCCGGCCTTGACGCCGAGGTCGACGAGCTCGCCCATCTTGGAGACGCCCTCGCCATACATGATGTCGAACTCGACCTGCTTGAAGGGCGGGGCCAGCTTGTTCTTCACCACCTTCACGCGGGTCTGGTTGCCCACCACCTCGTCGCGGTCCTTGACCGCGCCGATGCGGCGGATGTCGAGGCGGACCGAGGCGTAGAACTTCAGCGCGTTGCCGCCCGTGGTCGTCTCGGGCGAACCGTACATGACGCCGATCTTCATGCGGATCTGGTTGATGAAGATCACCATCGTGTTGGAGCGCGAGATCGAGGCGGTCAGCTTGCGCAGCGCCTGGCTCATGAGGCGCGCCTGCAGGCCGGGCAGCGATTCGCCCATCTCGCCCTCGATCTCGGCGCGCGGGGTGAGCGCGGCGACCGAGTCCACCACCAGCACGTCGATGGCGCCCGAGCGCACCAGCGTGTCGCAGATCTCCAGCGCCTGCTCGCCGGTGTCGGGCTGCGAGATCAGCAGGTTCTCCAGGTCGACGCCCAGCTTGCGCGCGTAGACCGGGTCGAGCGCGTGCTCGGCGTCCACGAAGGCGCAGATGCCGCCCTTCTTCTGCGCCTCGGCCACGGTGTGCAGCGCCAGCGTCGTCTTGCCCGAGCTCTCCGGCCCGTAGATCTCCACGATGCGCCCCTTGGGCAGGCCGCCCACACCGAGCGCGATGTCGAGCCCGAGCGAGCCGGTGGAGACCGTCTCGATCTCGATCACCTGCTCGTTCTTGCCGAGCCGCATGACCGAGCCCTTGCCGAACGCACGCTCGATCTGCGATAGCGCCGCGTCCAGGGCCTTTGTCTTGTCCACCGAATTATCCTCAACCAGCCGCAATGAGTTCTGAGCCATGATACATTACCCCTTGGTCGTCAACGATGCCGGATGATCCGGTGTCCCACTATTTTTGTACCTCTTTTGTTCCTGTTTGACAAGAGGCGCAAGAGCTTGTTTTTCCGACGTTTCTCAAATCTGTTCTCATTTTGTACGCGCCGGCGCGGCTCGGGATTTGGGCGGGGCTCCGCGGCGCCGACGGCCGAATCGCGAGCATGCTCCCGCCGCCGGGGCCGTCGCCGAACCCCACAGGTCGCGCCGCCCCTCCCCCGATCTCTGGTCGGCACGGCAACCTGGCCGCAATTGACTTTTACGTAAGCGCCATGCGACAAACCGGCCTGCGAAGACGAGGCTCGGGCATTGCGCGAATATTACACGATCACGGAGCTGACCCGCGAGTTCGACATCTCGACCCGCACCCTGCGCTTCTACGAGGACGAGGGCCTGATCCAGCCGGTGCGCCGCGGCCGCACGCGCCTGTTCCGCCCGACCGACCGCCACCTCATCCGCCAGATCATCCGCGGCCGCCGCCTCGGCTTCTCGATCAACGAGATCCGCGAGATCATCCAGATGTACAAGGCGCCGCCCGGCGAGGTCGGCCAGCTCAAGCTGATGATCACGCGCATTTCCGAGAAACGCGACCAGTTGCGGCAGAAGCGGCGCGACCTCGAAGAGACGCTGACCGAGCTCGACCAGGCCGAGGAAGCCTGCGTGGAGCGGCTGGTGGAGCTCGGCGTCAACACCTAAGCCAGCGGCGAATATCCGGCATCGAGCCGCCGCGGGCAACAACCGCGGTCAATCGATGGCCGGGAGAAGCCTGCCCTACTGCCCTAGATCCACCGCCTCACCCGCTTCATGTAGTCGCGATAGGGCTTGCCGAAGCGTAGCGCCAGGTGCTGCTCCTCGCGCTCGATGGCGAGCTTCTGCGTGACGAAGCCTGCAACCGGGGCGAGCAGCAGGAACCAGAGAATGCCGAAGACGAGGCCCGCCGCGATCATCAGCAGCGTGTTGCCGAGATAGATCGGGTTGCGGGTAACGGCGTAGGGCCCCCCGGTCTGCAGGTGGGTGCTGCCGCGGTGCGGCAGGATCGTGGTGCGCGCCCGCTGCAGCGCGCGCATGGCGGCGAAGTCGATGGCGAGCGCGCCCGCCGCCAGGACAAGACCCACGGCGAAGAGGAAATCGGCCAGCGGCGAGCCGAGCCACGGCAGCGGCCAGGCCCAGTGCAGGACGACGGCGAGCGCTATCGCCGCGACATAGATGACCGGCGGCCAGGGAAACCGGTTCGGCCGCTCCTCATAGGTGCCCATCGCCCTCTCCTTCCAGCTTCAATCCTCCGGCACGGGCGCGGCGAGGTCGGTCTCGACCGTGCAGATGCCGGCGATCTCGTTGAGCCGCGCCATCGTCTCGGCATCCTGATCGCCGGCGAAGACATCGTCCAGACGATTCTCTGTTTCCAGCCTCTCGAGAACGCAGCCGCAGTAGCGCGGGCAGAAGTCGCCGTCGCGCGTTTCCAGGCAGGCCGCCGTGCAGGCGCCGATGAAGCCGCTTCCCGTCTGCGCCGGCGGCGGCACCAGCAGCGCGAACAGCCAGATTGCGCTGATCAGCACCGGCTGGTGGATTAGGTAGAAGGCGAGGCTGTGGCGCCCCGCGAAGATCACCGGCGCCGCCATGCGCCCGGGCCACACCGCACCCAGCGCGGTCAACAGCCCGAGACCTTCGGCGAGCCTGGCCGCCGCCATGCCGGCCAGCACGGCGCCCGTCCAGGGAAAGACCGGCACGTAGTCGTTGGAGGGCGGATCGGCCGGCGAGAGGCCCAGCCACCACCAGACCGGCGCGTCGAAGGCGGCGCTGCGCAGGTAATGCGGGGCTGCGATCACCGCCGCGGCGACGGCCAGGACAACCGGCCACGGAAGCCGCACGAAGGCGAGTCCGATCAGGCTGCCCAGTGCGATCTGGTGCAGGATGCCGAAGAAGATGAAGCCGCCCGGCACGGCAAACCAGGTGACGAGCGAGATCGCCGCCGCCGCCGCCGCGACCATGGCGAGGCGCCGCAGGAACGGCTGCCAGCGGATGCCGCGGCCATGCGCCAGCACAAGGCTGACCCCCACCAGGAACAGGAAGGAGGAGGCGATGGCGCGCGCGAAGAGCTTCCAGCCGCCCTCGCCGGTCGTGCCGGGATCGATGTAGCCGAAGAATTCGAGATCCCAGGTGAAGTGGTAGATCGCCATCGCGACGAGAGCCGTGCCCCGCGCGACGTCGATCAGTTCGATGCGCGATTTGCCCTCGCCGTTCACCTGCATTAGCCCTACCTCGTCCAGATCGCATCCGCCGCCGCCGCGGCAGAATCACGCCAGAAGGAACAATGCCCATGCACCGGATCAATGCCAATGGCGCGAACATGCCCTGCCTCGGCCTCGGCACCTGGACGCTGGAGGGGCGTCAATGCACGGACCTGGTCGCGCATGCGCTCGACATCGGCTACCGCCACGTCGACACGGCCGCCTCGTACGGCAACGAGGAAGCGGTGGGCGCCGGCATACGCGCCTCCGGCGTCGCGCGCGACGATCTCTTCGTCACCACCAAGGTCTGGCATACCGACCTGCGCGCCGCCGACTTCCGCCGCTCGGCGGAAGCGAGCCTGGAGCGGCTGGGCCTCGACCATGTCGACCTGCTGCTCATCCACTGGCCGAGCCCCTCGGTGCCGCTCGCCGAGACGATCGGGGCGCTCAACCGGGCGCGCGAGGACGGGCTGACAAGCCATATCGGCGTCTCCAACTTCACCACGGCGCTGCTGGCGGAGGCGATTTCCCTGTCGGCCGGCCCGCTCGCCTGCAACCAGGTCGAGTACCACCCGCGGCTGCGGCAGGAGAAGGTGATCGCCGCCTGCCGGGCGGCCGGAATGGCGACGGTCTCCTACTGCCCCCTCTTCCGCGGCAACGCGCTCTTCGGCGAACCGGCGGTTGCGGAGGCGGCCAGACGTCATGGCAAGACACCCGCACAGGTTGTATTGCGCTGGCATGTCCAGCAGGACGGGGTGGCCGCGATCCCGCGATCGTCCCGCAAGGAACGGATTGCCGAAAACCTCAACATCTTCGACTTCGCGCTGAGCGAGGCGGAGATGGCCGCCATCTCCTCGCTCGGATCGGCCAACAGCCGCATCTGCGATTTCGGCTTCTCGCCGCAGTGGGACAGACCCTAGGGAAAAACGAAACGCAACGTTAATCCTGTCTCGGGTATTTCGCCGGCACACACGTGCCGAAAGGGCTCAAACACCCGGAAAACATGGCTTTGCGCATTGGCGAGCGGTGCCGGGTTAACCCGACGTTAGCTCGGCCGGCCCTATGTTGGGCGAGCATTGCAGCGGACCGGCGGATCGGCGTCACCTCGTAAGGACGCTCCGTCGGTGCCGGGTCCTGCCGCAGCCGCCAGCTTCTTCGCCGGATCGGGGAAGGGCTAGGCGGCTCGGCTGATTGGGGTGGGGATCGATGCAGCCGTCGAAGGCGGAGCAGGAAACGACCATAAATACCGCGCTCGCCATAGTCGACGTCATGCAACGCATGGGTGTCGTCGGCCTGCCCCGCAACTACGAGATCTTCTACGAGGCGCATGTCGGCTCGAACGAAGAGCTCCGGGCGGCGCTCGAGGCTCTGGGCCAACGGCCGCAGCAGGACGATCTCGATCGGCTCTCGTGTGAGTTCTTCCCCTCGCGGAACGAGGTCAGCGCGGTCGAGAACGCGCATGACGCGATCCTGGCGAAGACCGAGGAGATCATGGCGCTGCTGCACCGCGAGCGCAGTTCGCTGGAGAAATACGGGATCATCCTCGACCAGACATCGGCCGGACTGGCGGGCAAGCAGCAGGTGACCACCGAGTTGCTGCGCAGGATCGTCGACATCATGTCGATGGCCACCGGCAGCACGCTGGCGCAGGGCAAGCAGATCGCCACCTCGATCGCGGATACCTCGGCCGAGCTGGCGGAGGTGAAGGAGAAGCTGGTCGAATACAAGAAGCTCGCCGACACCGACGCGCTGACGCAGGTGTGGAACCGGCGCGCCTTCGACCGGCAGATGACGCGCGTCTACGGCGATCCCAAGAGCGTCATCTTCAGCGCGCTGATCATCGCCGACATCGACCGCTTCAAGGACATCAACGACCGGCATGGCCATCCGGTCGGCGACCGCGTCCTGCAGCACATTGCGCGCGTGTTCAGGGCCAGCGGCACCCCCGACATGTTCGTCGCCAGGACCGGCGGCGAGGAGTTCGCCATGATCGTCGAGGGCCTCAGCGAGGACAGCACGGTCGCGCTCGCCGAGGACATCCGCCAGATCATCGAGAAGACGCCCTTCATCCATGCCAATGCCGCCCCGCACGACAGGATCACCATCTCGGTCGGCGTGTGCATGGCGACCGAAGCCGCCGGACCGGACGAGCTGTACGAAAAGGCCGACCAGGCGCTCTACGCGTCCAAGATGAACGGCCGCAACCGGGTCACCAAATATCCGGTGCCGGGCACCACGCTGCAGCGCAAGAACTGGATGCTCTACCGCACCGACTGATCCTGCCCGCCTGAGTTCTCCATCTTCCGCTTTTTTCCTTGCCTAGTCCCGCGACGCGGACTTTGATGCTGGATACATGGCTGCCTGCTTCGCGCGGGCGTAAGAGCGCTAAGGGAGAGGGTCACATGAAGAAACAGCTCGTCGCGGTCATGGCCGCCGCCGCATTTGCCGCCGCCTGCACGACGGATCCCTTCACGGGCGAGCGCCAGATGTCCAACACGGCCGGCGGCGCGCTGCTCGGCGCAGGGGCGGGCGCGCTTGTCGGGCTCGCGGTCGGCGGCACCGGCGTGGCGCAGCGCAACGCCGCGCTCATCGGCGCGGGCGTCGGCCCGCTCGCGGGAGGCGCCATCGGCGCCTACATGGACCAGCAGGAGGCGGAGTTGCGGGCGCAGTTGCAGGGCACCGGCGTCAGCGTCACCCGCAACGGCGACTACATCATCCTCAACATGCCCTCGAACATCACCTTCGCGACCGACCAGGACGCGGTCAGCACTCAGTTCTATCCGACGCTGAACTCTGTTGCGCTGGTGGTGCAGAAGTACAACCGCACGCTGATCGACGTGTACGGCCACACCGATTCGACCGGCAGCGACGCGCACAATCTCGACCTGTCGCAGCGCCGGGCGCTTTCGGTCGCCAGCTATCTCAATGCGCAGGGCGTCGACAACCGCCGCTTCTCGATCGTCGGCTACGGCAAGACGCGGCCGATCGCCAGCAACGCGACGCCGGAAGGAAGGGCGCTCAACCGGCGCGTGGAAATCCAGCTGTTCCCGCTTACCTGACGGGCTCGATACGGCGGAGCGCCATGCGCCCGGGCTCCGGCGCCGGTCAGGCGCCGCGCTAGTTCAGGCCGATGCCGAACCACCATGCGGCAAGGCCGAGGAAGGCGAAGAAGCCCACCACGTCGGTGATCGCGGTGACGAAGACGGCCGATGCCACGGCCGGATCGGCGCCGACGCGGTCGAGCAGCAGCGGTACGAGTATGCCGGCGACTGCGGCCACGAACATGTTGATGATCATGGCCGCGGCGATGATGCCGCCGATCTCCGGGCTCTGGAACCAGAGCCCGGCGACAGTGCCGATCAGCACGGCGAAGAGGATGCCGTTGACGAAGCCGACGCCCATCTCGCGGCGGATGATGCGTCCGGCATTGTAGATGTCGATGTCGCGGGTCGCCAGCGCGCGCACCGTGACCGTCATGGTCTGCGAGCCGGCATTGCCGCCCATGCCGGCCACGATCGGCATGAGCACCGCCAGCGCCACGATCTGCTCGATGGTGGCGTCGAACAGGCTGATCACCGATGCCGCGAGGAAGGCGGTGACCAGGTTGACCAGCAGCCACGGCACCCGCGAGCGCGACGTGGCCAGAACCCGGTCCGACAGTTCCTCGTCGCCGACGCCGCCCATGCGCAGGAGATCCTCCTCCGCCTCCTGCTGGATCACGTCGACCACGTCGTCGATGGTGAGCACGCCGACCAGCCGCTCGTTCTCGTCCACCACGGCGGCCGACAAGAGGTCGTACTGCTCGAAGATCTGCGCCGCCTCCTCCTGGTCCATCGACGCCGGAATGGCGTGACGCGTCTCGTGCATAATGTCCTCGACCTTCACCGTGCGCTTGGTGCGCAGGATGCGGTCGAGATCGATCGCGCCGAGCAGGCGGAAGGTAGGGTCGATGACGAAGATCTGGCTGAAGCGGTCGGGCAGGTTCTGCTCCTCGCGCATGTAGTCGATCGTCTGGCCGACCGTCCAGAACGGCGGCACCGCGACGAACTCGGTCTGCATGCGCCGGCCGGCCGTCTCCTCCGGATAGGCGAGCGAGCGGCGCAGCCTGATGCGCTCGGTGAAGGGCAGCTGCGCCAGGATCTCGTCCTGGTCGGCTGCGTCGAGGTCTTCCAGGATGTAGACCGCGTCGTCGGAATCGAGCTCCTGCACCGCCTGCGCGATCTGCTCGTTGGGCAGCGATTCCACGATGTCGGCGCGGATTGCGTCGTCCACCTCGGTGAGCGCGGTGAAATCGAAATCGGCTCCCATCAGGTAGACGAGCGCGCGCCGCTGCTCGGGCAGCAGCGCCTCGATCAGGTCGCCCACCTCCGACTGGTGCAGGCGGCCGACATCCTGTCTCAGCGTCAGCGTGTCGCGGTCGGCGATGGCGGCGCCGATGCGGGCCAGGAAATCCTGCCGCACCGCGCCGTCCTCGTTGTAGATTTCGGCGCGCGGCGCCTCGGCGGGCTCTGGCGCCTCGCTCCCCAGCGGGCGGTCATGCGGATCTTCCAACTGCGCCTCCCGCCTGGTTCGAGGGTCGTTTTCGCCCCCGGTCTAGCCGGACGCGCTGGCGAACACAAAGCAAAATCCGGCTTTACCCGAAGACGGTTCAATGCTCTTCACGAAGCGAGACGCGGAAGCGGCACGGAGGGTTCCAGGACGGCATGAGCGACGCCAGCTTTCGCCCCCGCGCCACGTTCAGCAGCTTCAAGGCGCTGCCGCTTTTCGCCTATGCGCGCAACTCGCTCTACCAGTCGCTCGTCGTCGGCCCAGACCGGGTGTGTATCCGGGTCATCCGGCGCCACTGCTTCGGCTTCGGCGAAATCGAACAGGTTTCCTATCGCTCGCTCCTCGGTCACCACGTGACCATCGTCCCGCGCCGTGGCATTTCGCTCCACACAGCCAGTTTCCGGCGGGCCGCGGACGCCGTCGCGGTGCTGGCCGAGATGCACCGGCGCGGGCTGGCGCTGGACCGGCCGGCGCTGGCGTTCGCCGGACTTGCGGGAACGGCGTGAGAGCCGCTTCTCCCGCCGGCGGAATGGCTTGAAATTGGCCCGTCAGCGCACTTGTTTCGCCTTGGGCTATTTGCTACATGCGCCGGGCCGGTCAGGTCCGGCTTCTACCACGTGCGGTCGTGGCGGAATTGGTAGACGCGCAGCGTTGAGGTCGCTGTGGGGCAACCCGTGGAAGTTCGAGTCTTCTCGACCGCACCATTCTTCCCTGATCAGAGCTTCAGCTCGTAGAAGCGGAGCCAGTCCTTCAGGTCGTCGGGCACGTCGTAATAGGCCGCGACCGGGCGGAACCCCATCTTCTCGTAGAGCGCCATCGCCTCGTGCTGGTGCATGCTGGTGTCCAGCCGCATGACGCCATAG
This sequence comes from Pseudomonadota bacterium, assembly GCA_023435335.1. GTDB lineage: Bacteria > Pseudomonadota > Alphaproteobacteria > Rhizobiales > Rhizobiaceae > RCIO01. The sequence continues at coordinate 1,242 of JAEYRU010000092.1, read as the reverse complement.
CCGGCGTTTCGCGCATCCGCGATCAGGCGCTCGACGAGCAGCAGCCCGACGCCCTTGCCGCGCGCCTCGGCGGTGACGAACATGCGCTTCATCTCGCAGACGCCGTCGCCGAGATCGCGCATGCCGACACATCCGAGCGGCAGGCAGTCTTCGTAGGCGACGATCAGGCTGCCGCGCGGCGGCGCGTAGCGGCCGGGAAGCCCGGCGAGCTCCGGCTCGAAGAATTTCGGGTCGAAATAGCGGTTCACCCGCTCGATATCGTCGGCCAGCCGCACCCGCGCCCAGTCCACGAAGGCGCGGATCAAGCCGCGCACGTCCTCGAGCTGCTGCGGGCTCTCCGCCTGGACCACATCGACCATTGCCACCTCCGCCCCGGGACGCCACCATGGGCCGGCAAGCCCGGCCCTGCCAGGCGCCGGCCAACCGCACTAGACGCGAGCGCCCGGGCAATCCATATCTGGCAGGAGGATAATTTTCGATGCTCCAGCGCCACAGCCTCCCCGCCTCCTTCCTGCCGCGCGACGGCGCCGGCCCGGTCGAATGGCGCGTCGAGCCCGGCCTGACCGCTTACGAAACCGCGCTCGCCGTCATGGAGGCGCGGGCGGACGCCATCCGCGCGGGCACGGCGGGCGAGCAGGTCTGGCTGGTCGAGCATCCGCCACTCTACACCGCCGGCACCAGCGCCAAGGCCGCCGACCTGCTGCAGCCCGACCGCTTTCCCGTCTTCGACGCCGGCCGCGGGGGCGAATACACCTATCACGGCCCCGGCCAGCGGGTGGCCTACGTAATGCTCGACCTGAAGCGCCGGCGCGAGGACGTGCGCGCCTTCGTCACCGCGCTGGAGGACTGGATCACCGGCGCGCTGGCGCGCGTCAACGTGCGCGGCGAGCGCCGCGACGACCGCGTCGGCGTGTGGGTGGCGCGTCCCGACAAGCCTCCCCTGCCCGACGGTTCTCCCGCCGAGGACAAGATCGCGGCCATCGGCATCCGGCTGCGCCGCTGGGTGAGTTTCCACGGCATCGCCATCAACGTCGAGCCGGACCTGTCGCATTTCACCGGCATCGTGCCCTGCGGCATCAGCGGCTACGGCGTCACCAGCCTGGTCGATCTGGGCCTGCCGATCACCATGGCCGACTTCGACGTGGCGCTGAAACAGGCCTTCGTCGATGTCTTCGGCGCGGTTTCGGAGGCGCGCTGACGCCCCGGTTTTCCTGCGAGGAGGCATTCACATGAACCTGCACC
>JAEYRU010000038.1 GCA_023435335.1 Pseudomonadota bacterium | reverse complement strand
ACGCCAATATCGGCGGCCTGCTGATGACCAGCGGCATCCCCTACGATTCGAAGGAAGGCCGCGCCATCTGCGGCGCCCTCACCGCCATCATGACCGGCGTCGCCTACGCCACCTCGGCCGAGATGGCAGGCGAGCTCGGCGCCTTCCCCGACTTCGAGCGCAACCGCGAGCACATGCTGCGCGTCATGCGCAACCACCGCCGCGCCGCCCATGGCGAGGCTTCCGGCTACGAGAAGCTGGCGGTCGCGCCGGTGCCGCTGGTCGACGGCGACTGCCCGGTCCCCGGCCTCATGGAGCACGCCCGCGACGCCTGGGACCGCGCCATCGCGCTCGGCGAGAAGCATGGCTACCGCAACGCGCAGGCCACCGTGATCGCGCCCACCGGCACGATCGGCCTCGTCATGGACTGCGACACCACCGGCATCGAGCCCGACTTCGCGCTGGTGAAGTTCAAGAAGCTCGCCGGCGGCGGCTACTTCAAGATCATCAACCGCGCCGTGCCCGAGGCGCTGCGCACGCTCGGCTATTCCGAGGCGCAGATCGCCGAGATCGAGGCCTACGCGGTCGGCCACGGCAACCTCAACCAGGCGCCCGGCGTCAATCCGTCGACCCTGCGCGCCAAGGGCTTCACCGACGAGAAGATCGCCGCCCTCAACGCCGCCACCGCCGCCGCCTTCGACATCAAGTTCGTCTTCAACAAGTGGACGCTGGGCGAAGACTTCTGCCGCGACGTGCTCGGCTTCACCGACGACCAGCTCAACGACGTCTCCTTCGAGATGCTCCCGGCGCTCGGCTTCTCCCGCAAGGAGATCGAGGCGGCCAACATCCATGTCTGCGGGGCGATGACGCTGGAAGGCGCGCCGCACCTCAAGGAAGAGCACTATCCGGTCTTCGACTGCGCCAATCCCTGCGGCAAGATCGGCAAGCGCTACCTGTCGGTGGAGAGCCACATCCGCATGATGGCGGCCGCCCAGCCCTTCATCTCTGGCGCCATCTCCAAGACCATCAACATGCCCAACGAGGCCACCGTCGACGACTGCAAGGAAGCCTACATGCTGTCGTGGAAGCTGGCGCTGAAGGCCAACGCGCTCTACCGCGACGGCTCCAAGCTCTCGCAGCCGCTCAACGCCTCGCTCATCGCCGACGAGGACGACGAGGACGACGCGATCGAGGAGCTGGTCGCCGCCCCCACCGCGGCGCAGGCCGCCACCGTCGCCGAGCGCATCGTCGAGCGCATCATCGAGCGCCAGGTGCACTACCGCGAGAAGCTGCCCAACCGCCGCAAGGGCTACACCCAGAAGGCGGTGGTCGGCGGCCACAAGGTCTACCTGCGCACCGGCGAGTTCGACGACGGCCGCCTCGGCGAGATCTTCATCGACATGCACAAGGAGGGCGCCGCCTTCCGCGCGATGATGAACAACTTCGCCATCGCGATCTCGCTCGGCCTGCAATACGGCGTGCCGCTCGAGGAATATGTCGAGGCCTTCACCTTCACCAAGTTCGAGCCGGCCGGCATGGTGCAGGGCAACGACGCGATCAAGAACGCCACCTCGATCCTCGACTACGTGTTCCGCGAGCTCGCCGTCTCCTACCTGGAGCGCAACGACCTCGCCCATGTCGACACGTCCGACTTCTCCAACACCTCGCTCGGCCGCGGCATCTCGGAAGGCAAGGCGACGCCCTTCTCCAAGGGCCTCACCCGCGGCGCCTCCCCGCTCAAGGTCGTGTCGGGCGGCGGCGAGCCGAAGGGCCAGGGCGGCTCGTCTTCCGGCGGCGCCCCTGTCCGCGCCGCCCCCACCGCTTCGGGCGGCTCCAACGTGCGCGCCATCGCGTCGGGCGGCACGGTCACGGCGCTGAAACCCGCGGTCTCCGAGCTGCGCGAGGAGGTCACCGCCTTCAAGCGCGACTATGAGGAGCGGGCCCGGGAGCTGGCGCAGGAAGCGGTGGAGGACGAGGTCGCCGACGACGGCGCGTCGGCCGCCGCGCTCTTCACCGACGCCGCCGCCCGCGAGGCCGCCGACGCCAAGGCGCTCGCCGCCGAACGCCGGCAGAAGGCGATCATGCAGGGCTACACCGGCAACATGTGCTCGGAGTGCCAGAACTTCACCATGGTGCGCAACGGCACCTGCGAGAAGTGCGACACCTGCGGCTCGACGAGCGGGTGTAGCTGATTCTCGACTTCTTTCGAAAAAAGAGAATAATAGTAGGGGCGCTAGCAGATGCAGCGCCCCTACTATTTTCTGGGGATTTCAGATGAAGTTTTCGGATCACTTCAAAATTGATATCGGCGACGTCGACTGGAATGACCCGGTTTTATCCATCGATACACCGCTTTTCGTGGATCCGTTTCTCATTTTCGACAATGAAAAAGGCATATTTGAGGGTGCGCACGACGAGTTGACGGCCTACTTCATTCACGCTTTGGAGCGCATCGCTCGATCAGAAGGGAAGATTGGTTCTCCCATTTGGAATTCTGTCGAACGGCTTATGCTCTTCCCTGAGGTGGAAGAATTCTGCTTGGGATACTCCGATGGAACAACAGCAGGACAAGGATCAGGAAAGGGATTCGCCAAAGCTATAACATCGGCGCTTTGGACCGCCGTCGAGCAGGGTATGAAGGACCTCAACCACTTTGAACAGGTGCAACTCTTTCGAGAACGCATAGGGCGCGACCGCATCAGCGATGCCACGGGAAATATCCTTCGCCACCGCTTCGCAGACTACACCACAGAAATATGTGATCGATATGGAGTTCCACTATCTGAGTGGCGGTATGATCGAGCGGTCTTTGATCCTACCTCCGGCCGCTGGAAAAATGGAAAGTTCTTACTCCCAGAAAACCCCTACAACGGGAGACCTATACTTCTTGTTCCAAAAGAATTTCTTCGCGATCTGCCTAGTATCAACAAGAATGACTTCTGGGATTATTGCGTCCACAACGAGGACAAAGCGATGCGCGAGATGTTTGGCGAGGTAATTCTAAGCCGAGCCGACGCCGAACACATCATTCAGATTGCGCTCGACAATCCAGATATTCGAGAAAGATACATTAGATACCGAGAGGAAAAGGGTTCCGATCCTTACGATGGATTGAACGACCCTAAGGGATTTCTCCGCTGGTATCAGGAAACCAAAGCGTACACTTCTGCCCATCCTCTTAGCATAACAGTCAATTCGCAAGAGGAATTTGACAACCTAGTTGACCGATTTGTATCAATTTTTGGGAACTACGTAGAGAACCAGAAAGGTTGGGCACTACTCTGGAATGACAACGGGACCGCGAAGCCTGAGGAGGCCGTCCAAAATCTTTTTCTGGGAATCGTCAAGCACTATTGTGACGCAAACAATATCGATATCACAAAAGAGTCAAATATAGGTAGAGGTCCCGTCGATTTTAAGTTTTCGTCTGGATCAATATACAAAGTTGTTTTAGAGGTCAAGCTTGTAAACAATACAAAATTTTGGAATGGATTGGAGAAACAACTCACAAAATATGTGGAATCGGAGGGGGTATCTAGCGGATACTTCCTTCCAGTCATTCTCCGCGACGGTGACGTTGATCGCCTTGTTGATTTAGAAAAGCGTGCAAGAAAGGTAGCTCAGAAAACCGGCTTTTCCATCATGTATAAAGATATTGACGCTCGACGCGCTCCTCCTTCCGCCTCCAAGTTATAGCGACCTAGTAACTGGGTATGCGGCCCAGGTCTCCACCTCCCTCTCTCCGCATTTCTTCCTCGTCTCAACGCACCTCGATTTCAGTTCAGGGGAAAAGCGTCTGTTATCCCTCGTGTCTTCATCACCTTCCTAGTCGTCATCCCAGGGCGGAGCCGAGCGCAGCGAAGGCGAAGACCCTGGGATCCATGCCTGAATGACAGCCGCCGCGTGAGGCGGCGGGCGAAGCGCGCTTAACCCGCACCGCCCTGCCCTTCGTCACCGTTCAGGCATGTATCCTCGGGTCGAGCCCGAGGATGACGAAGCGGCGGCATCGCTCCGTTGCGGATGAGGTCCGCCGCTTCCCGAACCGACCACGGTCCCCCTCACCCCAGTTCCTGCGCCAGCCCGATCAGCACCCCCTCCGGCCCGCGGATGTAGCAGAGCCGGTAGATGCCCTCGTAATCCACCACCTCCCCGACCAGCTGCGCCCGCCCGCCCAGCTTCCTCAGCGTCCCGTCGAGATCGTCCACGGCGAACATCACGCGCAGGTAGCCCAGCGCGTTGACCGGCGCGGTGCGGTTGTCGGCGATCACCGCCGGCCGGATGAAGCGTGAGAGCTCCAGCTTGCCGTGGCCGTCCGGCGTGCGCATCATGGCGATCTCGACATGCTGGTCGCCCAGCCCGGTGACGCGCCCGGCCCACTCGCCCTCGATCGTCGCCCGCCCTTCCAGTTCGAGCCCGAGCTCCAGGAAGAAATCGACCGTGGCGTCGAGGTCCTCGACCACGATCCCCACATTGTCCATGCGCTGGATCGCCATGCTTTCGGCCTCCCTCATGCGCTTCGCACCCTAAGGGGCCGCCGGCGGGCCCGGCAATGTTTCAGCGCGCCGCCGCCGGTTCGGCCAGGCGGGCCTCCGGAACCACCCTCCCCCTCCGCGCATTTCCCTCTCGTTTTCAGGCACTCGTTTCATGAAGAGGGAAGAATGTCCGTACTCGTCAGCATCCTGATCACCTTCCTCGTCGTCATCCTCATCCTCTATCTGGTGCAGCGCCTGCCGGTCGACGGCCGCGTGCGCCAGATCATCCAGCTCGTCGTCATCGTCATCGGCATCATCGCGCTGCTGCGCTATCTGGCGGTGTTCTAGGCGCCCCGCCGGCCTTGTCTCCCCCCCTTGCGGGGGAGAATTTTCATCAACTTGGCCCAGCCCGGCCTTTGGCCGGCCATTGCGAGGCTAAGTGATAGAAAAATCCAGGAGAGCCATCCGAAAATCACGGACGCCGCCTCCCGCCTCTACCGCCGCCCTCGTCCCGAGATGAAGTCGCCCCTGCCCCAGGCGGCTCGGCCCCAATGGCGGATGCGCATGCGCGGCGCGACGAAAGCCGCCGGCAGCGGCGCCAGCAGGCAGCTCGCCACCGCGACATAGGGAAGGAGTGCGCCCGCGTCGGCTGCCAGCCGCGGCATCGACATCACCGCCACCATGCCTCCGCCGAACAGGACGGCGACGGCTACCATGCTTACCACAAGGCGCAGGAAGGTTTCGGTGCAGGCCATGGCGAGATCCTCGCTCGATCTGCTCCAACCGCGCAGCGGCGGCGATTGTTCCTTAGTGGAGGCCGATGTTCCGTGGTGCGCGGAAACACCCGCGCCGAGGCGGCCGACGTCTCCATTTTCGTTCACGGCGCTCTCAGCCCTTCTTATCCGGGCAAGCGGGAGCATCCACACTTCGTGATCCCGGAAGCGGGCGCACTCACTTCGCCATCCCGAAGCCGGCGCGACCTCTCCTTTCGTCATTCCGGAAGCCGGAGCGAAGCTGAGGCTATCCGGGACCCATGCCTGAACCTCGCGGTCGCGCGCGACGATGGGCTGAGGCGCGAAGCATCCCCCCTCTTGCGATTTCTGACACTTGGCCTCGCGAAGACCGCCCTTGCGGGCGGGCTCGGCCAAGCCGTCGAAATCGCTTTCTCCCCCGCAAAGGGGGGAGATAGGGTGCGCGCACAACCGCATCCGCAAATCGCCAACGCTGGAGATTGGCGCCGGAGCCGGCGCCAGCGTTATCTCCCCCCTTTGCGGGGGAGAAAGCAAAATCAACATCTTGGCGCAGCCAAGTGTTAGATTTTGCAAGAGGGGGGATCAGTTGCACCCGCAACCGCTGTCACCATCTGTCAGCAATCCTTTCCTGAACGCCATCCACACCCTTCCCAACCTGCCGGACAATATCCGCGCCCGTAATGCAAAGGAGCACGGCGATGGAAGGAAGCGTGGCGATCGAGACGAACCGGGAGGCGCTGGTGCGCATCGTGGCCTCGCTGGTCGCCATGGCGAGGTTCCCCCCACCCGACGCTTCGCGTCGACCTCCCCACAAGGGGGAGGTGGAGGCCGCGCCCACTCTCCAGCGGCCCACCGTCACCCGCCACGTCTGGCGAACCATCCTCTCCCTGCTGCGGCCGGCCGAGGCCGCCGCCCGCCGGCTCATCATCGCGGCCGCGCGCGGGATCGTCGTGCCTGCGCCTCTCCCGCGCAAGCCTGCGCCGCAACTCAAACCCGCGCCGCTCACCGCCCGCACCTTGCCGAACCCCGCCGACCGGGAAGCCTTCCTGCGCCGCTTCGGCATCGCCGTCACGGTATCGTCGGCCGACATGGCGCGGCCCCTGATCCTCCCCTGCGAAGCGGGGGAGGGGGACCACGCGCAGCGTGGTGGAGGGGGCGAACCATCCCCTCCCCGCATCCCCGCCTTCCCGCTGTTCGACCCGCCGCGCCGCCTGCGCCTCACGCCGCGCCGCCGCTACGTGCCGGCCCACGCCGCCCCGCGCATCATGTTTCCGGGCATCACGCAACCGCACCGGCTACCGCCGCCACCGCCGCCGCCCGCGCCCGACGACCTTATCAGCGCCGCCGGCGTCGACCGTCGTCTCGCAGCCCTTGGCGCCGCGCTCGAAGACCTGCCCGGCCAGGCCCGCCGCTTCGCCCGGCTGAAGGCGCGGATGGATGCGCAAGCGGCGCAAGACCGGGCCGTCGCCGCAGCCTCGGCGGCTGGAGCCTCAGCCCCGCCAAGCGCCCGTCGCCGCTTCCGTCGCACCTACCCCCTGCGCGGCGGTCCGCCCTATGGCGGCCGCCTCGCGGTTTGGGACCCGACCGTCCCGCACGGAAAGCACATCCGCGAGGTCGACGTGATCCTCGCCCACGCCCATGCGCTCGCCGACTACGCGTTGGCCTTCCCCGACACGTCGTGACTGTCAGGAGCGTTTTCGCAACGATGGACAAACCCGGCCGGGCCGCGCACTTTGCGCGCCACGCAAAGGGAGCGCACGCATGACATCAGGCACCATCCGCGCCGGCATCGGCGGCTGGACCTTCGAGCCGTGGGAAGGCACCTTCTATCCGCAAGACCTGCCCAAGAAGCGCCAGCTCGAATACGCCGCCGGCAGGCTCAGGACCATCGAGGTCAACGGCACCTATTATTCCGGCTTCAAGCCGGAGACCTACGCCAAGTGGGCGGCCGAGACGCCGGACGGCTTCGTCTTCTCGATCAAGGGCAACCGCTTCGTCACCAACCGCCGCGTGCTGTCCGAGGCTGGCGAGTCGATGGCAAAATTCTTCGCCCAGGGGCTGGAGGAGCTCGGCCCCAAGCTCGGTCCGATCGTCTGGCAGTTCGCCCCGACGAAAAAGTTCGACGCCGAAGATTTCGAGGGGTTCCTCAAGCTGCTGCCGGAGAAGCAGGCCGGCCTACCGCTGCGCCATGCGCTGGAAGTCCGCAACCCGAGCTTCATGGATCCGGCCTTCGTCGCGCTCGCCCGCAAGTACGATGCCGCGATCTGCTACGCGCATCATTTCGACTATCCGGAATTCGCCGATGTGACCGCCGGCTTCGTATATGCGCGGCTGCAGCGCGGGCAGGACGACATCCCCACCGCCTACGCCCCGGCCGAGCTCGACGGCTGGGCGGGACGTGCGAAAACCTGGGCGGAGGGCGGCATGCCGGGCGACCTGCCGCTGGCCGCCGCGGACGCAAAGATCGAGAAGCAGCCGCGCGACGTCTTCGTCTATTTCATCCACGAGGGGAAGGTGCGCGCCCCGCACGCCGCCTTGGCGCTGCAGGAGCGCGTCGATTCATATTAGCTGATTCAATGGTTTGAGGCGAAGAGTTCGCGCAACACTGGCGGCAGCAGGCCGGGCAGGTCGTCGGCGGTCAGCCCCGGTCCGAAACGCCGCCCCGCCTCGGCGTGCATCCATACCGCCGCGCAGGCCGCCTCCCATGCCGGCATGCGCTGCGCCATCAGCCCGGCGATCATGCCGGCCAGCACGTCTCCCGACCCCGCCGTCGCCAGCCAAGGCGTTCCGTTCGTGTTGATCGCCGCCCTCCCGTCCGGCGCGGCCACCACCGTGTCCGGCCCCTTGCAGACCACCACCGCCTTCGCCCGCTCCGCCGCCCGGCGCGCCCGGTCGAGCTTCGACAGCGCGTCGTGCCCGGCAAGGTCCGGGAACAGCCGGCCGAACTCGCCTTCGTGCGGCGTCAGCACCAGCGCGGGACCGCCGGCGGCTCTCGCGAACAGCGCCTCCGGCCTTTCTGCGAACGAGGTGATCGCGTCGGCGTCGAGCACGAGCGCGGCGCCCGCATCCGCGCCGGCCTCCAGTAGCGCCGCCACCATCGCCCGCAGCCTTTCGCCGACCCCGAAGCCAGGGCCGATCACCGCCGCCCGCACCTTGCGCCCGCCGACGAACTCGACGGCATCGGCCGGCTCGTCCACCCGCGCCAGCATGACCGCGGTCAGGTGCGCGGCGTTCACGGCCATCGCGTTGGCCGGCGACAGCACCGTCACCGCCCCTGCCCCGGCGCGCGCCGCGCCCTGCGCGGCGAGCCGCGCCGCGCCGCTATGCGACGGCCCGCCGGAGAATACCGCCGCATGTCCGCGCGCATATTTGTGCGCATCGATCGCCAGCCGCGGCAGCGCCGCGCCCCACAACGCCGGGCCGTTCTCGAAAGTGTCCGGCCCGATGCTGTCCAGCACCGAGGCCGGGATGCCGATGTCGGCGACGACGATCTCGCCGCAATGCGCCCGGCCGGGATAAAGCAGGTGCCCCGGCTTGCGCCGGAAGAAGGTGACCGTCAGCGCCGCATGGAACGCCGCGCCCAGCGCCCTGCCGCTTGCCCCGGAGATTCCTGACGGCAGGTCGATCGCCACCACCGTCGCGCCGGCGTCGCGGCAGGCCTTCGCCACCGCCGCGCTGGCGCCCGCGAGCGGCTTCGCCAGCCCGGCGCCGAACAGCGCGTCAACGACGACCGCACCTGCGCCAGGCCGGAATTCCGCCAGCGGCCGGGTCTCGCCTGTCCACCGCGCTGCGGCCGGCGCGGCATCCGAGCCGGCACGCGGCTCCGCCTCGCGCCATGCCGCCACCTCGAGCCCCGCCTCTGCCAGCAGCCGCGCGACCACGTAGCCGTCGCCGCCATTGTTGCCGGGCCCGCACAGCACGTCGCAGCGCCCCGCGCCGGCGAAACGGGCGAGGATCTCGCGGAACACCGCGCGCCCCGCGTTCTCCATCAGCCCTGCACCGTCGAAAGGGCCGGCCTCGATGGCGATGCGGTCGGCCTCGGCCATCTGGTCAGGAGAGAGAAGGCGGTAGGGCATGGGCAGGCCGGCGCTAGGTTTGCCGCGAAGCATATTTCGTCCGGCGGCGGCAATGCAAATCCCGCCGCAGCCTAATTCCTGGCCACGAAGCACAAAATATGTGCAGCATTGCAGGCTGCGGGGTAGCGCCTTCCTCCGCCCGCAGGGTATATCTGCACACGAGATATGCTGATCCAGCCGCGCGGCGGTGCCTGACGAGCCGCGTCCGGCGGTTTCGTCCCCGCCGCCCGCCCCGCAACGACAACTGGCATGCTTCGTGCTTGCTGGCAGGCGAAGCGGGCTTCCAGCTCGTTTTTACCCCACCGGAGGCTACCCGCGCATGAAAAAGATCGAGGCCATCATCAAGCCGTTCAAGCTCGACGAGGTGAAGGAGGCTCTCCAGGAGGTCGGTCTGCAGGGTATCACGGTGACCGAGGCCAAGGGGTTCGGCCGGCAGAAGGGGCACACCGAGCTCTACCGGGGCGCGGAATACGTGGTGGACTTCCTGCCGAAGGTGAAGATCGAGGTGGTACTCGGGGACGACGCCGTCGACGCGGCTGTCGAGGCTATTCGCAAAGCCGCGCAGACAGGCCGTATCGGCGACGGAAAGATCTTCGTATCGAACATCGAGGAAGCGGTCCGCATCCGCACCGGCGAAACCGGCATGGACGCGATCTGAGCCCGGGCGGGCTCGGCACAAAACGACTTGTCATCACAGGGATCAATGAAAAATGACGACAGCCAAAGACATCATGAAGCAGATTGCGGACAACGACGTGAAGTTCGTCGATCTGCGCTTTACCGATCCGAGGGGGAAGTGGCAGCACGTGACGATGGACGTTGTCGCGGTCGATGAGGACATGTTCGCCGACGGCGTCATGTTCGACGGTTCCTCGATCGGCGGTTGGAAGGCGATCAACGAGTCGGACATGGTCCTCATGCCCGATACCGAGACGGCCCACATGGACCCGTTCTTCGCCCAGTCGACGATGGTCATCGTCTGCGACATTCTCGATCCGGTGTCGGGCGAGTCCTACAACCGCGATCCGCGCGGAACGGCCAAGAAGGCCGAAGCCTACATGAAGTCGGAAGGCATCGGCGACACGATCTTCGTCGGCCCCGAGGCGGAATTCTTCATCTTCGACGACGTCAAGTACAAGGCCGACCCCTACAACACCGGGTTCAAGCTGGATTCCTCCGAACTGCCGTCCAACGACGACACGCACTACGAGACCGGCAACCTTGGCCACCGCCCGCGCGTCAAGGGTGGCTACTTCCCGGTGCCGCCTATCGATTCGTGCCAGGACATGCGCTCCGAGATGCTGACCGTCATGGCCGAGATGGGCATCGTCGTGGAAAAGCACCACCATGAGGTCGCCGCCGCCCAGCACGAACTCGGGCTGAAGTTCGACACGCTGGTGCGCAACGCCGACAAGATGCAGATCTACAAGTACGTCGTGCATCAGGTCGCGAACGCCTACGGCAAGACCGCCACCTTCATGCCGAAGCCGATCTACGGCGACAACGGCTCGGGCATGCACGTGCACCAGTCGATCTGGAAGGGCGGCAAGCCGACCTTCGCCGGCAACGAATATGCCGGCCTGTCGGAGACCTGCCTCTTCTACATCGGCGGCATCATCAAGCACGCCAAGGCGATCAACGCCTTCTCCAACCCGCTGACCAACTCCTACAAGCGCCTGGTCCCCGGCTTCGAGGCCCCCGTGCTGCTCGCCTACTCGGCCCGCAACCGCTCGGCGTCCTGCCGCATTCCGTTCGGCACCTCGCCCAAGGCCAAGCGCGTGGAGGTCCGCTTCCCCGATCCGGGCGCAAACCCGTATCTGGCCTTCGCCGCGATGCTGATGGCCGGTCTCGACGGCATCAAGAACAAGATCCATCCCGGGCAGCCAATGGACAAGGACCTTTACGACCTGCCGCCGAAGGAACTGAAGAAGATCCCGACGGTCAGCGGCTCGCTGCGCGAGGCTCTGCAGAGCCTCGACAAGGACCGCGGCTTCCTGAAGGCCGGCGGCGTGTTCGACGACGACCAGATCGACGCCTACATCGAACTGAAGATGGCCGAGGTTCTGCGTTTCGAGATGACGCCGCACCCGGTCGAATACGACATGTACTACTCAGTCTGATCCTCGGGCGGACTGCAAGACGAATGAGCCCCGCCGGAGCAATCCGGCGGGGTTTTTCGTCGGGAAGCGGCGAATCAAGCCGGTCCTGCCGCGCCCGCATTGAGCGGTGGGCCACAGGTTTGGCACGCCCCGGCGGCCGGTCTGGCCGCCTTCTCACCGGCGGAGTGCCTCTTGTCCACGGAAAACTTGCACGCCTTGCAATCCAAGGGATTGCGGGCTCGGGGGCCCTCTCGCAAGGCCTTAATCCACCGCGCTAGGGCGCATTAGCCCAAAGTCCAATTATGGCAAGATTAAGGGAGTGTTATGAATCCGGCACGTTCGGAGAGGTCCATCCCTCGGGGGCGACCTTTCCGCACGCTTGACCGGCCCGGGATCCCGGCCGATCGGTTTAGGCAGGCAGCGGACCGCAATCCGTGGCTTTGCCGAGAATGGGAGGGAGAAATCTCGATGACGCAACTGTCTGTCGCTGACCGCACAGAGCACTGGCGCAGAACGCGCAACCTGATGTTCGTACACCTGACGATCTGGTTCATATTTTCCTTCGTCGTCCACTGGTTTGCGACATCGCTCAACAACATCAACTTCTTTGGATGGCCTCTCGGCTACTACATGGCCGCGCAGGGCTCCTTGATCGTATTCGTGGTTCAGCTGTTCACCTTCAACATCCAGCAGCACGCGATCGACAAGCAGTTCGGCGTCGATGAAGAAGAAGAATAGGGGGCTGTCATGAAAATGCAGTGGGAAGGCAAGTCCTTCATCGACAATTTGCCGAAGATCTACGGCCTCTACACCGGCGGGTTCCTCGCCTTTTTCGCATTGATGGCAGTGTTCGAGCAGATGGGCATGGGTGCCGACGTGATCGGCATCCTGTTCGTGGCCTTCACGATCGCCATCTATGCGTTCATCGGCATCCTCTCCCGCACGATGGCCGTCGAGGCCTACTACGTGGCCGGGCGCAGCGTGCCCCCGGTGTTCAACGGCATGGCGACCGCGGCCGACTGGATGTCGGGCGCGTCCTTCGTGGCCATGGCCGGCGGCGTGTTCATGTCCGGCTATTCCTACATGGCCTTCATCGTGGGCTGGACCGGCGGCTACATCCTCGTGGCCACGCTCATGGCGCCGTACCTGAGAAAGTTCGGCTGCTACACCGTGCCTGACTTCATCGGCACGCGCTACGGCGGCAAGGCAACCCGCGCGGCCGCCGTCCTGGTGCTCGTCGTGGCCTCCTTCACCTACGTGACGGCGCAGATCACCGCGACCGGCACGATCGCGGCGCGCGCCTTCCTCATTCCCTTCGAAGTGGGCGTGTGGTTCGGCCTCGCCGGCATCCTGGTCTGCTCGATGCTGGGGGGCATGCGTGCGGTGACCTGGACCCAGGTGGCGCAGTACATCGTGCTCATCGTGGCCTACCTGATCCCGATCTTCTGGATGTCCTACGCCCAGGGCTTCGGTATCTTCCCGCAGTTCGAGTATGGTCCGGCGGTTCGCCGCATCATGGAGCTCGAGCCCATCATCGGCGTCGGTACCCGGCCGCTCGAGGCGGTTCCGGGGCTGTCCGCTCTCACCACGCTTCATGCAACCCCGGCGGAAGGCGCGCTTGCCGCATGGCAGTTCGTCACCCTGGTCGCCTGCATGATGATCGGCACGGCTTCGCTGCCGCACATCCTGATGCGCTACTTCACCACGCCGACCGTGCGTGCGGCGCGCAACTCGGTGGCCTGGTCGCTGTTCTTCATCTTCCTGCTGTACTTCTCGGCCCCTGCTCTGGCCACGTTCAGCAAGCTGCAGATGATCGATCCCGAACTGGGAACCTCGATCATCGGCGACTCGATCGAATCCGTCCTGGCTCTGGAGTGGATCCAGAAGTGGAGCGCGATCGGGCTGCTGGCAGTCGTCGATCAGAATGGCGATGGACTACTCCAGATCAACGAGTTCTTCCTGAACCCCGACATCATCGTGCTGGCAACGCCGGAAATCGCCGGTCTGCCTTACGTGATCTCCGGTCTGGTCGCCGCTGGCGGCATGGCTGCCGCCATGTCCACCGCCGATGGCCTGCTGCTCGCCATGGCGAACGCCCTGTCGCATGACCTGTACTACAAGATCATCGACCCGAAGGCGGAGACCTCCAGGCGCCTCCTTACCGCGCGTGCAATGCTGCTCGTCATCGGCGCAGCCGGCGCACTCGTGGCCAGCTTGAAGCTGACCGGCATTCTCGGCGCAGTGGCCTGGGCCTTCTGCTTCGCGATGTCGGGCCTGTTCGTACCGCTGGTGCTGGGCGTGTGGTGGAAGCGGGCCAACCGGCAGGGCGCACTTGCCGGCATGCTGGTCGGCCTGGGCGTCGGCTGGTGGTACCTGCTGGCCGTGCGTAACCCCGATGCCTGGTACGGCATCTCGGCCCCGTGGTTCGGCCTGAACGACCTGCGCTTCGGCATTGTCGGACTCGCGGCGAGCGCAATCTCGATGGTCGTCGTCACCCTCATGTTCCCGGCTCCGGACGAGGAGACCCAGAACATGATCGACAACCTCCGCATTCCGCGGGGCGACACGGTCCTGGGCGCCGCGCACTAGCGGCCTCCCGCGCCCGCTATCGAGCGGACGCAGAAACAAAGGCCGGGGCGAGGCAACTCGTCCCGGCTTTTTCCTTGTCGGGTTGGGCACGTCTTCTATAGAGAAGCACAGCACGCTCCGCAGTGGAGCCGCCAACGGAGCGAATGATGATCGAGGGACTTCCGCTTTGGATCGTTATCCTGGACTACGTCCTGGGAATGGTCATGTGGACGCTGATCGGGCGGTTCGGCATGCGCATATTCCTGCCCGAGGAGAGCCGCTTCTTCTTCAGCCGGATCTTCATCCGGCTCACCGATCCGGTCCTGAAGGTATTCGCTCCCATCACGCCCGGATTCCTCATCCCGGCCATGGTGCCGCTTTACGTGGCGTGGTTCTTCTTCATGTTCCGCTTCTACCTGATGCCCTGGCTGCTCGGCTATTCGGTCATGGGCATGCTGTCGTTCCCGCTTGAGGGCGAGATCGCCAGGGCGATCTACTATATCGGCACCCAGCTGACGAACTAGGGCGGAAGCGGATCGGCTAGTTCGCCGGCGCTTCAGGCAGCCTTGCGATAATCGCGCCGGCATCGAGATGGCGCGTGAAGGCGCGTCGCACCTCCTGCCAGCGGAAGGTCACCGAGTTGAGGACGATCTCCTCGTCCAGCGCCTTGAGATTGTCCATTACCGGAGCCCAGCGCACCACGCTCGCCGGGCTGCGCGTGAACGCCGCATCCAGGTCGCCCACCGCGAGCCAGTCGGTGCGCGCGATCCTGTCGCGGACGCTCTCGCTATGGGACAGGAACTCGTTGCCGGCATCATGCGGCTGCCCCGTGCGCGCCAGAATGTCGTCGATGAGGACGCCCATCATTTCGGCGACGCGCGGTGTCTCCCTCGGGAACTGCTGGGCAATCCTCGAACCCGCATAGACCGACACGTCCGACAGGCAATCAAGCCATATCTGCCACTTGGCGATGTTGACGCCCTCGACGAAGGCGTCGTCCGCGAACAGTTCGGGGTAACGCATCCCCATGCGGGTGCGCAGGTATCCGTAGAGCGAGGTCTGCGCGATGAAGGCCGCGCGCGTGTCGAGGAACTGGGCCAGCGCCTCGGGCGTATCGATCGGGCCCATCCTGGCCGCGTTGCCCAGCCCGAAATAGGCCCGAAAGGTCTCGAGTAGTTCCGCCGGGCGCAGCGCCGACCAGGAAAAACGCGGACTGCTCGAAGGTTCGCGGCGAACGATACGGCGTTGATTGGTCATGCGCGGCTCTGCGGTTTGCGATGACGTTCGGCGCGTCCGGCATCGGCCGCTCCACGGTCCATTTCCTTGTATCGCCGTGGCCGCGCTTTGCAAGCGAGACCGCGCCGGACACTGTCGGCGAACGCGGGCGCTCCCTGGGTGGCGGCTCAGGCCGGGCCGAGCGCCGTCAGCAGGCCGGCGGCGGCCATCATCTCGCGCTGCCGCGCCGCGCGGCGGGCGGCGGCCTCGGCATCCTCACCCCACTGCTGGATGTTCCAGTCCTCGTCGAGATGAGCCGCCGACCAGGCCTCGTCGGGCGAAAGCGCCCCGTCCTCGACGGCAAGCGCCAGCAGCGCCGACCCCATCAGCGTGGTCATGACATGCAGGCAAGCGAGCCGGAACGGCTCGGTGCGCGGGCGCAGGTGAACCCCCAGGGCGGCGATGGTCTCGCGCGGTTGCTCGACATGCATGACCCCTTCGGACAGGACGAAGTGAACGCCCAGCTTCTCGCGTACCCAGTCGAGCACCGGATCCCATGTCGCGCACTGGCGATCGACCAGTTCACGCGGGCTGCCGGCGCGGTAGCAAAGCAGGTCGGAGGAAGCGAAGCGCAGGATGTCCTCCAGCACCGCCTGCGGGTCGCTGGCGACGCCGTCGATGGCGGTGTTGACCAGTCGCGTCACCAGCATGGTCATGGGGTCGATCGTCTCGGCCTGCGCGGAGAACTCCGCCGCGACCAGTTCGGCGGCGGCGGGGGTGGGCAGCACGAGCCGATTACGACCAGGCGTCAGCGCCGGCTTGCCGTCAAGTTCGACGACGGACCCGCCCTCTGCCTCTGCCACGGCGGCGCGCTCGTAGAAGCGGCGCGGCAGCGGCTGGCGAAGCTGCGCCTGCGTTCGCCTGACAGGATCGGCCTGCGACGCGCCAGCTTCGATATCGTTGAGAGTTTCACGCATGGGTTCTATCCGGGGAGAGTGCGGCGGGCCGGCCGGTTGACCACGACCAGCCCGACGGCGATCAGCAACAATGCCCCGAAAATGCGCCAGGATAACGGCTCGCCCAGCAGCACCGCGCCGCAGAGAACGCCGAAGGCTGGGCTGAGGAAGGCGAAGCTCGACAGCCCGGAGGCGGGATAGCGCCGCATCAGCCAGAACCATACCACGTAGGTGAAGGCGACGATGTAGACCGCCTGGACGAGGAAGGAAGCCGTGGCCAGCGCCGAGACCTCGCGCAGCACGGGACCCGCGAGGGGAATGAGCGGGAACGCGAAGACCGCCGAGACCGCCAGTTGGTAAAGCAGGGTCTTCTCGGCAGTTGCGGTGGAAAGGCGCGAGCCCTTGATGACGATGGTGGTGGCCGCCCACAGGACGCCCGCCCCAAGCAGCATCAGATCGCCCCAGAGGGCCCGCGCGTCCGGCAGGCTCAGGCGGTCGGAAAATACCAGCGCCACACCCGCGAAGGCGAGCACCAGCCCCGCCAGCCGCGTCGGCGTGACGCGCTCGCCCAGCCAGAAATGCGCCCCGATCAGGACCCAAAACGGCATGGTGTTGATCATCAGCGCGCCGCGGGCGGCGGTGGTGTAGTCGAGACCGAAGAAGATCAGCACGAACTCGGCGCCGAACAGCACGCCCGCGAGAATGCCGGCGCCGAGCGTGCCGTCCTTCTCGAAGATTCGGATGCCGCGCCAGCGGCACCATGCGTAGACCAGGAGCGCCGCGAGCGCCGAGCGCCCGAAGGTCAGGAACACGGGGTTGTAGCCCGTGTTGGCGACCTTGATCAGCACCTGGTTCAGACCCCAGGAGAAGGTGAGAAGGACCATCGTTCCGACCGCAAACGCGTCGATGGCGTCGCGCCGGTCGAACTGCGTCGCGGCGGTCATGCCCCCTCCCCGCTTTCGGTGGCCGCCACGTCGAAACCGAGCAGGTTCCAGCTCTGCCGCATGTGCGGCGGCAGCGGTGCGGTCACGTCGATCACGCCGCGGTCGGGATGCGGAATGACGATGCGGCGGGCGTGAAGATGCAGCCGGTTCTGGATGCCTCCGGGAAATTCCCAGTTCTGGTCGGCCTCGAAATATTTGGGATCGCCGATGATCGGGCAGCCGATCGACGCGGCGTGCACGCGCAGCTGATGGGTGCGGCCGGTATAGGGCTCCATTTCGAGCCAGGACAGCGCCTGTGCGGCCTTCTCGACCACGCGGTAATAGGTGACGGCATGATCGGCGCCCTTCTCGCCATGCCTGGCGACGCGCATGCGGTCGCCGTCCGGCGTCTGCTCCTTTACCAGCCAGGACGAGATCTTGTCCTCGTTCCTGGGGGGAACGCCCTTCACCAGTGCCCAGTAGGTCTTCTTGGTCTCGCGGGCTCGAAACGCCTCGGCGAGCTTCATGGCGGCCAGCCGGGTGCGCGCCACGACGAGCACGCCGGACGTGTCGCGGTCGAGCCGATGGACAAGGCGCGGCTTCTCGCCCTTCCTGTTGCGCCAGGCTTCCAGCATGGCGTCCACGCTGCGGGTGACGCCGGAGCCGCCCTGCACGGCCAGACCCGCCGGCTTGTCGAAGACGAATACCTTGTCGTCTTCGTAGAGCAGCATGCGCGCCAGCAGGTCGGCGTCGTCCTGGCCGCGCATGGTGCGCGCCGTCAGGGGCGCGCCGTCCTTGCGGTCGACCTCGAGCGGCGGAATTCGGACGATCTGGCCCGGCTCGACGCGGGTGTCGGCCTTCACGCGCCCACCGTCGACGCGGACCTGGCCGGAGCGCAGCAGCTTCTGCAGGTGGCCGAAACCGAGCCCGGGATAATGCGACTTGAACCAGCGGTCGAGCCGCATGCCCGCCTCGTCGTCGCCTACCTTGATCTGTTCAACGCCTGCCATATCCAATCCCGCTTCTGGCGGGGCCAATAACATCAGGCAAGGCTTCTGGCGAGCCATAGGCCGGCGAAAAGGGCAAGGATCGCGCCGACGACGCTCGCGACGACATAGGCGGCTGCAAGTCCGGGCGCCCCGCGCTCCCAGAGGACGGCGACGTCCAGCGAAAAGGCGGAGAAGGTGGTGAAGCCGCCGAGGATGCCGGTGGCGACGAACAACCTGAGTTCGGCGGACGCGCCGAGGCGACGCGCAAGCAGTTCGATGAAGATGCCCATGGCCAGCGAGCCCACGACGTTGACGGCGAGCGTACCCCAGGGGAACGAGAGCGCGAAACGGACTACGGCCATGTTGATCAGATGGCGCAGGCCTGCGCCCAGCGCGCCGCCGGCCGCGACGATCAGGAAATGGTACATCGAATTTCCTCGGAGCGAGCGCGCATGACTCAGTTGCATTTCGCGCGCGTACGGATCAGGGCGATGTCGTTCTGGTCCGCCGTCATGTCGTCCGCGGCAATCCCCGCGATCAATTTGCATGCTGCTTCGCTGCTCCCGGTCATGAGCTTGGCCCAAGCCAGGTTGACCCGCGGGGTGGCCCACTTCGGGTTTGCCAGCATACCTTTTTCCAACAACGGCATTGCATCGGCAGGACGGCCGGCGATCAGCAGGATGCGCCCATGGTCCGCGCTCAACGTGGAAAACGGCGAGTTTGCCTTAGCCGCGGCCTGGAACAATTCCTCGGCGTAGGCGATGTCGCGAAAGCGCTCGAAAACGACCACAGCGAAACCGTGATACAGAGCACTGTCCATCGGGTCGAGCAGATAGGCCTGATTGAAGCGTTTCGCGGCGGTGACGAAATCGCCCTGCTGGATGTAGTCCCACCCGCGGTTGCTGGCGCTGCGCGCGGCCTTAGCCCGGTCAGGAACCACCCCCAATACGCCGGCGACGAATTCATCGTCGAATCTCTTCTGCTCGCTGTTCTTGGCAGTGAAGTTGAAGAAGGGCGCCTCGTTAAGCTGAACCCGGTAGGTCTTCTTCGTGACGGACACGCCGGGCGCGACCTCGACCATCTCCGCCCGTGCCGGAAGGCAGAACAAGCCGACGAGCGCGGCGACCAAAAGGCCCTGCCTGCGAAGGCCAACCATCATTGTCCCCCCTGCCGCTCCCGCCTCAGCTTCGCCCAGTATTCCAGCCGCTTCCTGATCTCGCGCTCGAAGCCGCGGTCTGGCGGATCATAGTATTTCTGCCGGCCCATGGCTTCCGGAAAATAGTCCTGGCCGGAGAAGGCGTCCGGCATGTCGTGGTCGTACTGGTAGCCGGAAGCGTAGCCCTCCTCCTTCATCAGCTTCGTCGGGGCGTTGAGGATATGCTTGGGCGGCAGCAGCGAGCCATGTTCCTTGGCCGCCCGGAAAGCGGCCTTGTAGGCGGTGTAGAGCGCGTTCGATTTCGGCGCGGTGGCGAGATAGACGCAGGCCTGCGCCAGCGCCAGTTCGCCCTCGGGCGAGCCCAGATAGTCATAGGCGTCCTTGGCCGCACTGGCGATCACCAGAGCCTGCGGGTCGGCCATGCCGATGTCCTCGGAGGCCATGCGCACCATGCGGCGGCCGAGATAGAGCGGGTCCTCGCCGGCATCGAGCATGCGGGCAAGGTAGTAGAGGGCGGCATCCGGATCGGAGCCGCGCACCGCCTTGTGCAGCGCCGAGATCAGGTTGTAGTGGCCGTCCTGGCCCTTGTCGTAGATCGGAGCGCGGCGCTGCACGATGCGCTGCAGGTCGTCCGCTCCGAAGGTTTCGCCGGGCTTGGCTGCGCGCCATATCTCCTCGGAGAGCGTGAGGGCAGCGCGCCCGTCGCCATCGGCCATGCGCACCAAGACCGCCCGCGCCTCATCGTCCAGCGGGAGCGCCCTGCCCTCCCGCTCCTCGGCGCGGGCCAGCAGCTTCTCGATGCTCTCGGGACCGAGCGAATGGAAGGTGAGGACGCGCGCGCGCGACAGGAGAGCGGCGTTGAGCTCGAACGATGGATTCTCGGTCGTCGCGCCGACGAGGATGACGGTGCCATCCTCCATCACCGGCAGGAAGCTGTCCTGCTGGGCGCGGTTGAAGCGATGGATCTCGTCCACGAAGAGCAGCGTCTGGCGACCCTGGGATCGACGCAGGCGGGCCGCTTCGAACACCTTCTTCAGGTCGGCGACGCCGGAGAAGATGGCCGATATCTGCTCGAAAGCGAGGCCCGTGTCGCCGGCCAGCAGGCGCGCGACCGTGGTCTTGCCGGTGCCCGGAGGTCCCCAGAAGATCATCGAGCCGAGCGAGCCGGAACCGATCATGCGTGTCAGTACGCCGTCGGGGCCGGTCAAGTGCTCTTGCCCGACCACCTCGGCGAGCGTGGCGGGCCGCAGGCGGTCAGCCAGCGGGCGGCCCGGCTCCGGCCGTGCAGGCTCGTCCCGCGCGAAGAGATCGGCCATTCTAGTAACGCAGCATCTGGCGGATGAGCTGGCCGTTGCGCTCGACGCTGAAGCGCCACCAGCGCGTATCCTGGGCCGCTACCTCCGCCAGTTTGCGCGGCGTGTCGATCTCCACGCCGTTGACCTCGCGCACGATGTCGCCGGGGCGCAGCCCGAAGCCGGCGGCCGGCGAGTTGCGGTCCACGTCGACGATCGCTACGCCCTGCGCCTCGGGGGCAACGCGCAGCCGCTGCGCCAATCGCGGAGAAAGCTCGGCCACTCTGGTGCCGGCAAAGGGGCTGCGGCCGCCGACCGTCACCTCCTCGGCGGAAGCGCCCTGTGGCGCGCGATCGAGTTTCACCTCGACGGCCGTCTCCTGCCCCTGGCGAAGCACCGTCAACTTCACCGCTGCCTCGATGGGCTGCGTGGCCAGCCGGTAGCCGAGCGCATCCGGGTTCTGTATGGCCCCGCCATTCATCGACATCACGACGTCGCCGGGACGGATGCCCGCCCTGGCCGCCGGCCCGTCTTCGACGACCGCCTTCACCAGCGCCCCTACCGGGCGGTCCAGCCCCAGCGCCTCGGCAATCTGCGGCGTCACCGGATCGAAGGTCGCGCCCAGGTAGGGACGCTCGAAGAACTCGCTGCCATTGCGGGCCGCATCGACGACCGCGCGCACCATGTTGGACGGGATGGCGAAGCCGATGCCGATCGAGCCCCCCGTCTGGCTGAAGATCGCCGTGTTGATGCCGACCAGCTCGCCGGCCATGTTGATCAGCGCACCGCCGGAATTGCCGGGGTTGATCGCAGCATCCGTCTGGATGAAGAAGCCGAAATCGGAAATGCCGATATGGCTGCGCGCGAGGCCAGAGACTATGCCGCTGGTCGTCGTCTGGCCGACGCCGAACGGGTTGCCGATGGCGAGTACGAGGTCGCCCACCTCGAGCGCGTCGGAATCGCCGATCGGCACGACCGGGAATGCCTCTGGCGCCTCGATCTTGAGGATTGCGAGGTCGAGGGATTCATCCCTCAGCAGCGTGGTGCTCTCGAACTCTCGCCCGTCCGACGTCGCCACCTTCACGTCGTCCGCGTCGCGGATTACGTGGAAATTCGTGACTACTATGCCGGAGGGGTTGACCAGCACGCCGGAGCCCAGCGAGGACTGCATGCGCGGCATCTGGCGGCCGAAGAACTGCTCGAAGAAGGGATCGCCCATGAAGGGCGAGCGAACCTGCTGGGAAGCGTAGACGTTGACGACGGCGGGCGCCGTTTCCTTCACGAGCGGGGCGAAGGACAGCTGCATCTCGGTGCGACCGAAGGGAACGCGGCGCTCGCCGGCGCCATCGCCAACTCCGCCGCGCAGAAGATCGGTGACGATCTCACCAAGCGGCTTGCCCGGGGCATCCTGCGCCAGTGCGGTACCACCGGCCTGCGAAAGGGCCAGTCCGGCGGCGAGGGTGAGCATGACGATCTGACGGCAAAGCATGTGAAACCTCATCGGCTAAACCCGATGCCATCTTTCCCGCGAATGTGCAAAATAAAAGGCCGGACAGCGTCGAAACCGATCCGCCTCCCTCGCGCTACGCCGCGGCCCGGGGAGGAGTTCCCGCTAGAAAAGCAAAGAGGGCCCGAAGGCCCTCTTGAACTGGTCAGTGCGGAGCGGCTTATGCCGCTTCGGCTTCCTCGGCGCCCTCGGCTTCCGTGCGCGCACGGTCAGCAGCGCCCTTGGCCGAAACATCCCGGTCCACGAACTCGATCACCGCCATCGCGGCGTTGTCGCCGTGGCGGAAGCCCGCCTTCATGATGCGGATGTAACCGCCGTTGCGGCTGGCGTAGCGCGGAGCGATAACTTCGAACAGGCGCTTTGCGAGCGCGTCGGAGCCGATCTTCGAGATGGCCTGGCGACGGGCATGCAGGTCGCCGCGCTTGCCGAGCGTGACGAGCTTCTCGACGATGGGGCGCAGTTCCTTGGCTTTCGGCAAGGTTGTGACGATCTGCTCGTGCTCGATCAGCGAGGCGGCCATGTTCGTGAACAGCGCCTTGCGATGGCTGACGGTGCGGCCGAGCCGGCGTCCGGATTTTCCGTGGCGCATTGGCCTTCTCCTTCAAACTTCCGTTTCGGGGCTGAATACCCCGGTTGCTCCGCGAGCACGGCAACGCGGGAGGATATCCCTCCCGCGCACCTGCTCAATACTGGTCTTCGTAGCGCTTGGCCAGATCCTCGATGTTCTCTGGCGGCCAATCCGGCACTTCCATGCCGAGATGCAGGCCCATGGAGGCAAGCACTTCCTTGATCTCGTTCAGCGACTTGCGGCCGAAATTCGGCGTGCGAAGCATCTCCGCTTCCGTCTTCTGGATGAGATCGCCGATGTAGACGATGTTGTCGTTCTTCAGGCAGTTGGCCGAGCGGACCGAAAGCTCCAGCTCGTCGACCTTCTTGAGCAGCGCCGGGTTGAAGGCGAGCTCGGTGACCTGCTCTTCGGGCTGGGCCTTCTGCGGCTCCTCGAAGTTGACGAAGAGCGCGAGCTGGTCCTGCAGGATGCGGGCCGCGAAAGCGATCGCGTCCTCGCCCGAGATCGAACCGTCGGTCTCGATCGTCATGATCAGCTTGTCGTAGTCGAGAACCTGTCCCTCGCGGGTGTTCTCGACCTTGTAGGAGACCTTCTTCACCGGCGAATAGAGGCTGTCGACGGGGATCAGCCCGATCGGCGCGTCCTCGGCGCGGTTACGGTCGGCCGGCACATAGCCCTTGCCGGTGTTGACCGTGAACTCCATGCGGATCTCGGTGTCCTCGTCCAACGTGCAGATCACGTGGTCGGGGTTGAGGATCTCGACGTCGCCCACCGTCTGGATGTCGCCCGCCGTGATGATGCCGGGACCGGACTTGCGCACGACCATGCGCTTGGGTCCGTCGCCTTCCATCTTGATGGCGATTTCCTTGATGTTGAGGACAATGTCGGTCACGTCCTCGCGCACGCCGGCGATCGAGGAGAACTCGTGCAGCACGCCATCGATCTGGACCGCGGTGACGGCCGCGCCGCGCAGGGAGGAGAGCAGCACGCGACGCAGGGCGTTGCCGAGCGTCAGGCCGAAGCCGCGCTCAAGCGGCTCGGCAACCAGCGTGGTCAGCGTCTTCTTCTTCGACTGGAACTCGATCTTGCTGGGCTTGATCAGTTCCTGCCAGTTTTTCTGGATCATTTTTCCACCTTCCGTTTCCCCGCCACCATCCAATCGTGGCGGGCGACCTGGAAGCCGCGGAGGAACGCTGGTTCTGGCATGATCTGGTCCGAAAACCGGGTAGCGATTTCGGGATCATTCCGTCGGCGTTCGCGCGGCAGTTTCTGTAATTCCTAGACCCGGCGCTTCTTGCGCGGGCGGCAGCCATTGTGCGGGATCGGCGTCACGTCGCGGATCGATGTGATGGTGAACCCGGCGGCCTGCAGCGCGCGCAGCGCCGACTCACGGCCCGAACCCGGCCCGGACACCTCGACCTCAAGGGTGCGCATGCCGTGCTCCTGCGCCTTCTTGGCGCAATCCTCGGCCGCCATCTGGGCGGCGAAAGGGGTCGACTTGCGCGAACCCTTGAAGCCCTGCGCGCCCGCCGACGACCAGGCAATCGCGTTGCCCTGCGCGTCGGTGATGGTGATCATCGTGTTGTTGAACGTCGAGTTGACGTGCGCGACGCCGGTCGAGATGTTCTTGCGTTCGCGACGGCGGACGCGGGTGGCTTCCTTGGCCATGTCATTCCTTTCAGTCGATCTCTACGCCGCCGTAATGCCAGCGGCTACACCAAGAGGAGAGTGAGGCAGTAGGGCAATAAGGCAGCATGTAAACGGATCGACCGACATACTGCCGTACGGCCGTAAGGCCTTACCGCCTCAATTACTTCTTCTTGCCTGCGATCGCCTTGGCCGGGCCCTTGCGGGTGCGGGCATTGGTATGGGTGCGCTGGCCGCGGACGGGCAACGAACGGCGGTGGCGCAGGCCACGGTAGCAGCCGAGGTCCATCAGCCGCTTGATGTTCATCGAGACTTCGCGGCGCAGGTCGCCCTCGACCTGGTAGTCGCGGTCGATGGTTTCGCGGATCTGCAGCACCTCGGCGTCGGTAAGCTGGTGGACGCGGCGTTCGGCCGGGATGCCCACCTTCTCGACGATCTCGGACGCGAACTTCGCGCCGATGCCGTGGATGTACTGCAACGCGATGACGACGCGCTTGTTGGTCGGAATATTGACGCCGGCTATACGAGCCATCTTTATCTCCATGTGGGCCGACGGACTTTTGACCATCTCGCCGGCGCGGTTATTGTTATCCCGCGTCCGGTGGAGGCCGGCCCTTGCGGGTGTTTTCCTTCAAAGCGGCTCGCATGTCCTTGCGGACCGGCGAACCATCACCTGACTGGAAGACTGGCCGCCATAGTCCACAACGGCGGGATTGTCAACACTTCGTCAGGAATTGGCGCTCGTCGTGAGCAGGTTCTCGATCTCGGCGGTGACCGTATCCATGCCGGCCATTCCGTCGATCACCTTCAGATCGCCGGTGCCCGCGTAATAGGCGGAGAGCGGCGCGGTCTTCTGGCGGTACTCATCCAGCCGTTTCTTGAACGACTCTGGATTGTCGTCGGCGCGAATCTGGCCGCCAGCCGCAACTGTGTCGGCGACGCGCTTCTTCATCCGCTCGAGCAGCGCCGCCTCGTCGACCTTGAGCTCGATCACGGCGTCGAGCTTCTGTCCTTTCTCGGCAAGCATGCGACCGAGCGCCTCCGCCTGCGGCACCGTGCGGGGAAAGCCGTCAAGGATGAAGCCCTTGCGGCAGTCCGGTTCGTCGATGCGTTCCGAAACGATCTGGTTGACGATCTCGTCGGAGACGAGCTGGCCGGAATCCATTACTGCCTTGGCGCGCTTGCCGACATCGGTCCCGGCCGCAACCGCGGCGCGCAGCATGTCACCGGTCGACAGTTGCGGAATGCCGTGCCGCTCGACCAGCCTCTGCGCCTGCGTTCCCTTTCCCGCTCCAGGAGGTCCCAGCAGAATAAGCCTCATCGTCCCCTCTTCCCCCCCCGAAGCTTCGACTTCTTGATCAGCCCCTCGGACTGGTGGGCGATCAGGTGCCCCTGAACCTGCGCAACCGTATCGAGCGTCACGCTGACCACGATCAGCAGCGAAGTGCCTCCGAGGTAGAACGGCACGCCAGTCGCCGAGATAAGGAACTCGGGCAGCAGACAGACGATTACGAGATAGATGGCGCCGACAACGGTGATGCGCGTGAGCACGTAGTCGATGTACTCGGCCGTGCGCTCACCCGGACGGTAGCCCGGAATGAAGCCGGAATGCTTCTTGAGCTGGTCGGCCGTATCCTTCGGATTGAACACGATCGCGGTATAGAAGAAGGCGAAGAATGCGATCATCGCCGCATAAAGGAACATGTAGATCGGCTGGCCGTGGCCGAGCGCGGCCAGAATGCTCGCGGCCCATCCGGGCATCTGGGTCGTGTCGGAGAAGCCAGCCACGGTCGCCGGCAACAACAGCAGCGAGGATGCGAAGATCGGCGGGATGACGCCGGCTGTGTTCAGCTTCAGCGGCAGGTGCGACGTGTCGCCCTGGAACATGCGGTTGCCGACCTGGCGCTTGGGGTACTGGATCAGCAGCCGCCGCTGGGCCCGCTCGAAGAAGACGATGATGCCGATGACCACGACGGCCAGCACGATGATCGCGAGGATGATGCCGGTCGACAGCGCGCCGGTGCGGCCGAGTTCGAGCGTGCCGCTGATCGCCGACGGAAGGCCGGCGACGATGCCCGCGAAGATGATGAGCGAAATGCCGTTGCCGATGCCGCGCGCAGTGATCTGCTCGCCGAGCCACATCAGGAACATCGTGCCGCCAACCAGCGTGATCACGGCGGAGATACGGAAGAACCAGCCCGGATCCACGACGATATTGGATCCGCCTTCGAGGCCTACCGCGATTCCATAGGCCTGCACGGTGGCAAGGAGCACGGTGCCGTAGCGGGTGTACTGGTTGATGACCTTGCGGCCCTGCTCGCCTTCCTTCTTGAGCTGCTCGAGCGTCGGGACGACCGACGTCATCAGCTGCATGATGATCGAGGCGGAGATATACGGCATGATGCCGAGGGCGAAGATCGCCATGCGCTCCACGGCGCCGCCGGCGAACATGTTGAACATGCCAAGCACGCCGCCGGACTGCTGCTCGAACGCCTGTGCGAAGGCATCCGGGTTGATGCCCGGCATCGGGATATAGGTGCCGAGGCGATAGACCAGAAGCGCACCGAGCGTGAACCAGATACGCTTCTTGAGGTCCTCGGCCTTGGCGAAGGCCGCGAAATTCAGGTTGGAGGCGAGCTGTTCAGCAGCAGATGCCATGAAGAATTCTCCGCCAGGTCATGCTGCCTGGAAACCGGGTACCGGGGCGCATGTCGCCGAAGTCCCCGAGATAGGCTCCAGCCGGACAAGATGCAAGCGGCGGACCCGCTCAAGTTCCCGAAAAGCCATGCGACTTTTGGACCGGGACAAGGCAGATGCCGCCGCTTGTCAGAACGTCTTATTCGGCAGTCTTGACTTCCGGCAGCTTGACCGAGCCGCCAGCCTTCTCGACCTTCTCGATAGCGGTCTTGGAAGCGCCCGCGATGTCGAAGGTGAGCTTGGCCTTGATGTCACCGTCGCCGAGCAGCCTCACGCCGTCCTTGGCGCGGCGGATGACGCCGGCCTTGACCAAGGACTCGGCCGTGACCGTGTCCTTCGGATCCAGCTTCTTGGCGTCGATCGCGGCCTGGATGCGGGCCACCGAGACGGTGTTGAAGTCCTTGCTGAAGGGATTCTTGAAGCCGCGCTTCGGCAGGCGGCGATAGAGCGGCATCTGGCCGCCCTCGAACCCGTTCAGGGCGACGCCCGAACGCGAGGACTGACCCTTCACGCCGCGACCGCCGGTCTTGCCGGAGCCGGAGCCGATGCCGCGCCCGACGCGCTTGCGCGGCTTGCTGGCACCTTCCTTGTCACGAAGCTCGTTGAGTTTCATCTTGTCTCTCCTCGCTCGCTGCTCAGGCCTCGTCCACAACGCGGACGAGGTGCTGCACGCGGGCGATCATGCCGCGCACGGAAGGAGTATCCTCCAGCGTCCGGCGGCGGTGCATCTTGTTGAGGCCGAGGCCGATCAGCGTCGCGCGCTGCTCGGCCGGCCGGCGAATTGGGCTGCCGATCTGCTCGACGGTAATGGTCTTGCCCTGCTTCTTAGCCATGCTCGTGATCCTTGCTCGCGCAGCTGCTATTCGTCAGCCGCGACCGCGGCGCCGCGACGGGCCTGCAGTG
The DNA here is from genome assembly GCA_023435335.1 of Pseudomonadota bacterium. GTDB lineage: Bacteria > Pseudomonadota > Alphaproteobacteria > Rhizobiales > Rhizobiaceae > RCIO01. The sequence goes on along the minus strand of JAEYRU010000038.1, from coordinate 8,281 downwards.
CCGCGTACTTGATGCCGCGCTGCGCCGCCACATCCTTGGGATGCATCTGGCTCTTCAGCGCATCGAAGGTGGCGCGCACCATGTTGTAGGGATTCGACGAACCCATCGACTTGGCAACGACGTCGTGCATGCCGAGCGTCTCGAAGACGGCGCGCATCGGACCGCCGGCGATGATGCCCGTGCCCGGCTTCGCGGCGCGCAGGAGGACGCGTCCTGCGCCCCAGCGTCCCTGCACGTCGTGATGCAGCGTACGCCCGGCGCGCAGCGGCACGAAGATCATGTCGCGCTTGGCGCTCTCGGTGGCCTTGCGGATCGCCTCAGGCACCTCACGGGCCTTGCCGTGGCCGAAGCCGACGCGTCCCTTCTGATCGCCGACGACGACGAGCGCGGCGAAGCCGAAGCGGCGGCCACCCTTAACAACCTTTGCAACGCGGTTGATGTGGACGAGCTTGTCCACCATGCCGTCGTCGCGTTCCTCGCGCGGACGGCGCTCGCGGCCACCGTCCCTACGTTCCTGTGCCATGATCCTGATCCTTATTCTTTTCCGGAAGCACGGTTGCTGACAAATCCGGCGCCCTTAGCGGCGCCGGGGCGAACTAGAAGCTGAGACCGCCCTCGCGGGCCGCGTCGGCAAGCGCCTTGACGCGGCCGTGGTAGATGTACGGTCCGCGGTCGAAGACCACGTCCTTGACGCCGGCCTTGACGGCGCGCTCGGCCACCAACTTGCCGACGGCGGCCGCCGCGGCAGTATCCGCGCCGGTCTTCAGCTTGGACTTGAGGTCTTTGTCGAGCGACGAAGCGGCGGCGACGGTGTGCCCCTTCGCATCGTCGATGACCTGGGCATAGATGTTCTTCGACGAACGGTGGATCGAGAGGCGCAGGCGTTCGCCGGCAACCTTCTTGATCTGCCGACGCACGCGCTGCGCGCGCTTCTGGATGGATTCCTTGGAAGCCATGGTTCTGTTTCCTGCCTTCTTGGACGGGGGCGGCCATATGCGGTAGCCGAAGCTCCCGCGACCGCGTCCCCGCGGCGTTGCGACGTTACTTCTTCTTGCCTTCCTTGCGCACGATGCGCTCGTCCGCATACTTCACGCCCTTGCCCTTGTAGGGCTCGGGGCCGCGGAACTTGCGGATCTCGGCCGCGACCTGGCCGACCTGCTGCTTGTCGATGCCGCTGACGACGATCTCGGTCGGCTTCGGCACGGAGATCGTGATGCCCTGCGGGGTCTGGTAGACCACGTCGTGGCTGAAGCCGAGCGCGAGCTGCAGGTTCTTGCCCTGCATCGTGGCGCGATAGCCAACGCCGTTGATCTCGAGCTTCTTCTCGAAGCCTTCCTTCACGCCCTGCACGATGTTCACGATCTGCGTCCGCGACATGCCCCACTTGGAGCGGGCCTGCTTGGACTGATCGCGCGGTTCGACCGAGATCTGGTCGTTGTCGAGCTTCACCAGTACCTCGTCGTTGACGACGAAGGAAAGCTCGCCCTTCGGACCCTTGGCGGATACGGTCTGGCCGCTGACGTTGGCCGTCACGCCTGCGGGCACTGCTACCGGTTTCTTGCCGATACGAGACATGTTTTTGTCCTCGTCCTTATTGTCAGTTCAACCGCCTAGAATACCTGGCAGAGAACTTCTCCGCCGACATTCTCTTCGCGAGCCTTGTGGTCGGCCATGACACCCTTCGGCGTCGACAGGATGGCGATGCCGAGGCCGTTGGCGACCTGCGGGATCGACCGGACCGAGACGTATACGCGACGGCCGGGCTTGGACACGCGCATGATCTCGCGGATCACCGGCTCGCCTTCGTAGTATTTCAGCTCGATCTCGATTTCGGACTTTCCGTTGTCGTAATCGACCTGGGCGTAGTCTCGGATGTAGCCTTCCGCCTTCAGCACGTCGAGCACGCGGGCGCGCAGACGCGAGGCCGGCGTCGACACCTTCGACTTCTTGCGGCCGTAGGCATTGCGGATGCGGGTCAGCATATCGCCGAGCGGATCACTTAGGGACATGGCTCGATCTCCTTACCAGCTCGACTTGACCAGGCCCGGGATCAGGCCCTTGTTGCCGAGTTCGCGCAACGCAATGCGCGACATGTTCAGCTTGCGATAGAAGGCACGCGGACGGCCGGTCACCTCGCAGCGGTTACGGATCCGGGTGACGGCCGAATTGCGCGGCAGGGCAGCAAGCTTGAGCTGCGCCTGGAAGCGCTCTTCCATCGGCTTCGACTGGTCCATTACGATCGCCTTCAGCGCGCGGCGCTTGGGCGCATAACGGGCAGCCATCTTGCGGCGCCTGTTGTTCTTCTCGACTGAGCTGGTCTTTGCCATTTCAGATAAATCCTCTTTCGCTGCCGTTACTGCCGGAAGGGGAAGTTGAAGGCCTTGAGCAGTGCCCGGGCCTCGTCATCCGTCTTGGCGGTCGTACAAACGATGATGTCCATTCCCCAGATCTGGTCGACCTTGTCGTAGTTGATCTCGGGAAACACGATGTGTTCCTTGACGCCCATGGCGAAGTTGCCACGGCCATCGAAGCTCTTGGGATTCAGGCCCCGGAAGTCTCGAACGCGCGGCAGCGCGATCGTGATGAGACGGTCCAGGAACTCGTACATGCGCTCGCGGCGCAGCGTCACCTTGGCGCCGATGGGCATGCCCTCGCGCACCTTGAAGCCAGCGATCGACGTGCGGGCGCGGGTCACCACGGCCTTCTGGCCGGAGATCATCGCGAGATCCTCGGCAGCGACGGACGGCTTCTTGGAATCGGCCGTCGCCTCGCCCACGCCCATGTTGATCACGATCTTGTCGAGACGCGGAACCTGCATCTCGTTATCGTATTTGAACTGCTCCTGAAGCGCGGCGCGAATCTGCTCGCGATACTGCTTCTTCAGGCGGGGCTCGTACTTCGCCTCAGCCATTGATCACTTCTCCCGAGCGCTTCGCGATGCGAACCTTAGTGCCGTCCTTCTCGATGCGGAAGCCGACGCGAGTGGGCTTGCCGTCCTTCGGATCGGACACGGCGAGGTTCGACAACTGGATCGGAGCCTCTTTCCTGATGAGTCCGCCTTCCTGACTCTGCGACTGGCGCTGATGGCGGACCACGATGTTGATGCCGCGCACCAGCGCGCGGTCTTCCTTCGGCATGACACGCAGCACCTCACCGGTGCGGCCCTTGTCCTTGCCTGCGAGCACGACGACCTTGTCGCCCTTGCGGATCTTCTGCATCGTTCGATGCTCCTTACAGAACTTCAGGCGCGAGCGAGATGATCTTCATGTGGTTCTTGGCGCGGAGTTCGCGCGGAACCGGTCCGAAGATACGCGTACCGATCGGCTCTTTCTTGTTGTCGACGAGAACGGCCGCGTTCTTGTCGAAGCGGATGACGCTGCCGTCCGGGCGGCGGATATCCTTGGCGGTGCGCACGACAACCGCCTTCATCACATCGCCCTTCTTTACGCGGCCGCGCGGAATCGCTTCCTTGATCGATACGACGATGATGTCGCCGACCGAGGCATACTTCCGCTTCGAGCCGCCAAGCACCTTGATGCACATGACACGACGCGCGCCGGAATTATCCGCAACGTCGAGGTTTGTTTGCATCTGAATCATGACTGGCCGCCTTCTTCTTTATCTCTGGGAGAGCGCTTTGCTGCGAGCGCCCTCGCCGGCTGTCCAAATTCTTCTCAATCAGGCTTTCGCCGCGGCGGACTGTGTCTCGTTGGAAATCACGATCCACTTCTTGTCCTTGGAAATCGGCTTCGACTCCTCGATGAGGACGATGTCGCCGACCTTGCTGGCGTTGGCCTCGTCGTGCGCCTTGTACTTCTTGGTCATGCGCACGGTCTTCTTCATCACCGGATGGGTGAAACGGCGCTCGACCTTGACCACGACCGTCTTGTCGTTCTTGTCGCTGACGACCGTGCCCTGCATTACGCGCTTTGGCATTGTTCCTGGTCCTTACGCCTTCTTGCTCGCCGGCTTCTCGGCGAGAATCGTCCTGATGCGCGCGATGTCCTTGCGGACTTCCTTCACGCGTGCGGTCTTCTCGAGCTGGCCGGTCGCCTTCTGGAAGCGCAGGTTGAACTGCTCCTTCTTCAGCGACACCAGTTCGTCTTTCAACTGATCGGGCGACTTGGCCCTTACGTCGGCGGCTTTCATTTCCGTCGCCCTTCCTATTCTGCGATGCGCTGGACGAAGCGCGTCCTGACCGAGAGCTTGGCGGCGCCGAGACGCAGCGCCTCGCGCGCGGTCTCCTCGTTAACGCCGTCGATCTCGAACATGATGCGGCCGGGCTTGACCCGGCAGGCCCAGAAATCAACGGAGCCCTTGCCCTTGCCCATGCGGACTTCGGTCGGCTTCGACGTCACCGGCACGTCCGGGAACACGCGGATCCACACACGTCCCTGGCGCTTCATCTGCCTTGTGATCGCGCGGCGCGCCGCCTCGATCTCGCGAGCAGTGACGCGGTTCGGCTCGAGGGCCTTCAGGCCGAACCCGCCGAAATTCAGATCCGTGCCGCCCTTGGCCAAACCGTGAATGCGGCCCTTGAACTGCTTGCGGAACTTCGTGCGCTTTGGCTGCAGCATCGTTCTCTACTCCAAAATCCTATCCCGGCTCAGGCGTTCTCACGACGGCGCGAACCCTGGTGGGAATCGCCCTCGGTCGCGCGGCGCTCGGAAGCCATCGGGTCATGCTCGAGGATCTCGCCCTTGAAGACCCAAACCTTCACACCGCAGGCACCGTAGGCCGTCTGAGCCTCGGCCGTGCCGTAGTCGACGTCGGCGCGCAACGTATGCAGCGGCACCCGGCCCTCGCGATACCACTCCATGCGCGCGATCTCCGCGCCGCCGAGACGGCCCGAGCAATTGATACGAATACCCTCGGCGCCGAGGCGCATTGCCGACTGCACGGCGCGCTTCATGGCGCGGCGGAAAGCGATGCGGCGCTCGAGCTGCTGGGCGATCGACTGGGCGATCAGCGTGGCGTCGATCTCCGGCTTGCGCACCTCGACGATATTGAGATGCGTCTCGGACTTCGTCATCTCCATCAGCTTCTTGCGCAGCTTCTCGATGTCGGCGCCCTTCTTGCCGATGATCAGACCCGGACGCGCGGCATGGATCGTCACACGGCACTTCTTGTGCGGACGCTCGATCACGATCTTCGAGACGGCAGCCTGCTTCAGCTCCTTCTCGAGGTAGGCGCGGATCTTCAGATCCTCATGCAGCAGCTTGCCGTATTCGCCGGTGTTTGCGTACCAGCGCGAATCCCAGGTGCGGTTGATGCCGAGCCGCAGACCGATCGGGTTGATTTTCTGGCCCATCAGGCGGCCTCCACTTTCTCTTCGACTTCGCGCACGACGATGGTCAGGTTCGCGAACGGCTTTTCGATGCGGCTGGCACGGCCGCGGCCGCGCGCATGGAACCGCTTCATCACGATCGACTTGCCGACATAGGCCTCGGCCACGACCAGGGCATCGACGTCGAGGTCATGGTTGTTCTCGGCATTGGCGATCGCCGATTCCAAGGTCTTCTTGACCGTCCCGGCGATGCGCTTGCGCGAGAACTCGAGATCGTTCAGCGCCGCCGCGACCTTCTTGCCACGGATGAGCGCGGCGACCAGGTTCAGCTTCTGCGGGCTGATACGGATCGTGCGCAGTACGGCGCGTGCCTCGTTGTCAGCAAGCCGGCGCGGAGCTTTGGCCTTGCCCATCTCTATTTCCTCTTCGCCTTCTTGTCCGCGCCGTGACCGTAATAGGTACGGGTGGGAGCGAACTCACCGAACTTGTGGCCCACCATCTCCTCCGACACGGAGACGGGGATGTGCTTCTGGCCGTTGTAGACACCGAAGGTGAGACCGACGAACTGCGGCAGGATCGTGGAGCGGCGGCTCCACACCTTGATCACCTCGTTGCGGCCGCCCTCGCGGACCTTGTCCGCCTTCTTGAGCATGTAGCCGTCGATGAACGGGCCTTTCCAAACTGAACGGGACACGTCAGCCTTACCTCTTCCTTAGCTCTTGCGCTGGTGGCGCGAGCGCATGATGAATTTGTCGGTCGCCTTGTTGGACCGGGTCTTCTTGCCCTTGGTCGGCTTGCCCCACGGGGTCACCGGGTGCCGGCCACCCGAGGTGCGACCTTCACCGCCGCCGTGCGGATGGTCGACCGGGTTCATGGTGACGCCGCGATTGTGCGGACGCCGTCCGAGCCAGCGGGAACGTCCCGCCTTGCCGAGATTGATGTTGCCGTGGTCCGGGTTGGAGACCGCGCCAACCGTGGCAAAGCAGGAGCCATGCACGATGCGCTGCTCGCCCGAGTTCAGGCGCAGGATCGCCATGCCCTGGTCGCGGCCCACGAGCTGCGCATAGGCGCCGGCGGAGCGTGCGACCTGGCCGCCCTTACCGGGCTTCAGCTCCACGTTGTGCACGATCGTGCCGACCGGCATGGAAGCAAGGGGCATCGCATTGCCGGGCTTCACGTCGACCGACTGGCCGGCCACGATCTGGTCGCCGACTGCCAGACGCTGCGGCGCCAGGACGTAGGACAGTTCACCATCGGCGTACTTCACCAGCGCGATGAAGGCGGTACGGTTCGGATCGTATTCGAGCCGCTCGACCGTTCCCACCACATCGAACTTGCGACGCTTGAAGTCGATGATGCGGTAGGTCCGCTTGTGACCGCCGCCGCGGAAGCGCGTCGTCACACGGCCGAGATTGTTGCGGCCGCCCTTCGACGTCAGGCCCTCGGTAAGGCCCTTGACGGGCTTGCCCTTGTAGAGCCCCGAGCGGTCGACGATGACCAGCTGGCGCTGGCTCGGCGTTACCGGTTTGTAGCTTTTAAGTGCCATTTTCCTGTCCTCGCCGTGCTCAGAGGCCCGTCGCGATATCGATCGACTGACCTTCGGCCAGCGTCACGACCGCCTTCTTCACGTCGCTCTGGCGGCCGATCGTGCCGCGGAAGCGCTTCACCTTGCCCTTGCGGACCAACGTATTCACGCCGGTCACCTTCACCCCGAAAAGCGCCTCGATGGCGGCCTTGATCTCGGGCTTGGAGGCCTTCCTGGCAACGTTGAAGACGACCTGGTTCTGCTCGGAAGCCATGGTCGACTTTTCGGTCACGACCGGGCTGACGATTACGTCGTAGTGCCGGAGATCCGTCATTTAAATCGCTCCTCGAGCGCCTCTACGGCGGCCTTGGAAAGGACCAGCGTGTTGCGGCGCAGAATGTCGTAGACGTTGATGCCCTGCACGGGCAGCACATCGATGTTCACCAGGTTCGACGCCGCCTTGCGGAAGCCGGTATCCACCTCGGCTCCGCCGATGACCAGCGCATTGGTCAGGCCAAGCTTCGCGAGGCTCTCCGCCAGCACCTTGGTCTTGCCGTCCTTAACCGCCAGTTCGTCGACCACGATCAGGCTTTCCGCCCTCAGCTTCGCGGACAGAGCATGCTTGAGACCCAGCGCGCGGACCTTCTTGGGAAGGTCGTGCGAGTGGTCGCGGGCGACCGGCCCGTGCGCCTTGCCGCCGCCACGGAACTGCGGGGCGCGGGCAGACGAGTGGCGGGCGCGGCCCGTTCCCTTCTGCTTGTACATCTTGGCGCCGGTGCGCGCGATGTCCGCACGGCCCTTGGCCTGGTGCGTGCCCTGCTGCTTCTTGGCGAGCTGCCAGCGCACGACGCGCTGCAGGATGTCCTCGCGCGGCTCGAGGCCGAAGATCGCGTCGGAGAGCTTGACCTTGCCGGCGTCCTTGCCGGCCAGCGTGGTAATCTTCAGGTCCATGGTCATGCCCCCTGCGTCGCGGCTTCGTCAGCCTTGACGGCTTCATTCTTCTGCGTGGCGCGGAACGCAGCCGGCTTCGGCGCATTCTCGGGCAGCGAAGCCTTGACCGCGTCGCGGACGTAGATCCAGGCTCCCTTGGAGCCCGGCACCGCGCCGCGGATGAGGATCAGGCCGCGGTCGACATCGGTCGAAACCACTTCGAGGTTCTGCGTCGTCACGCGGGTCTGGCCCATGTGCCCAGCCATCTTCTTGCCCTTGAACACCTTGCCGGGGTCCTGACGCTGGCCGGTCGAGCCGTGAGTACGGTGCGAGACCGAGTTACCGTGGGTGGCACGGCCGCCGCCGAAATTGTGGCGCTTCATGACGCCCTGGAAGCCCTTGCCGGTCGAAGTGCCGGTCACGTCAACCTTCTGGCCGGGAACGAAGTGTTCGACGGTGATCTCGGCGCCGACGTCCAGCATGTTGTCGGCCGAGACGCGGAACTCGGCGAGCTTCGACTTCGGCTCCACCGTGGCGGC
>JAEYRU010000310.1 GCA_023435335.1 Pseudomonadota bacterium | reverse complement strand
AGAAGAAGAAGATCATCTCGCGCTGGCGCGGCTATCACGGCTCCGGTCTCGTCACCGGCTCGCTGACCGGGCTGAAGCTGTTCCACGACAAGTTCGACCTGCCGCTCGACCGGATCATGCATACGGTCGCGCCCGACTATTTCCGTCGCCCTGACCTGTCCCTCAGCGAGGCCGAATTCACCGCCTTCTGCGCCGACGAGCTGGAGAAGCTGATCGAGCGCGAGGGCGCGGACACGATCGCCGCCTTCATCGGCGAGCCGGCGCTCGGCACCGGCGGCATCGTGCCGCCGCCGGCCGGCTACTGGGAGGCGATCCAGAAGGTGCTGAGGAAGCACGACATCCTGCTGATCGCCGACGAGGTGGTCACCGGCTTCGGCCGGCTCGGCAGCATGTTCGGTTCCGACCACTACGGCATCGAGGCCGACATCATCACCATCGCCAAGGGCCTGACCTCCGCCTACGCGCCGCTGTCGGGTTCGATCGTCTCGAAGAAGGTATGGGAGGTGCTGGAGCGGGGCACCGACGAGAACGGCCCGATCGGCCACGGCTGGACCTATTCCGCGCATCCGATCGGGGCGGCCGCCGGGGTCGCGAACCTCAAGCTGGTCGACAGCCTCGGCCTCGTCAAGAACGCGGGCGAGACCGGCGCCTATCTCAACGCCGAGATGAAGAAGGCCGTGGGCGACCATCCGAATGTCGGCGATGTGCGGGGCGCCGGCATGCTCTGCGCGGTGGAATTCGTCGAGGACCGCGACAAGCGCACCTTCTTCGATCCGGCCAGGAAGATCGGGCCGGCTGTCGCCGCGGCGCTCCTCAAGCGCGGCGTGATCGGGCGCGCCATGCCGCAGGGCGACATCCTGGGCTTCGCCCCGCCGCTATGCCTAACCCGTGCCGAAGCCGACGAGGTCGTTGGCAAGACGGCCGAGGCGGTCACGGAGGTGCTCGGGTGATGGTGCCGGCCGCATGACTTCCGCCCCGGCCCACTCTTGGGGACGCGGCTGCGGCTCGCTCCGCGCAGACGCGCCCCGGTTTGCCGGCGCCCCGTGTCAGATCACTCCCAATGCCCGCATGGCTTCGGCAACGCGCACGAAGCCGGCGATGTTGGCCCCCTGCACGTAATCGCCGGCCGCGCCGTATTCCTCCGCGGTCTCCGCGCAGGTGTCGTGAATGTTCTTCATGATCTCCGCGAGTCGCTCCTCGGTGCGTTCGAACGTCCAGCTGTCGCGCGAGGCATTCTGCTGCATCTCCAGCGCGGAGGTCGCCACGCCGCCCGCGTTGGCGGCCTTCCCCGGCGCGAAGAGCACGCCGGCTTCCTGGAAAAGACGCACGGCATCGGGGGTGCAGGGCATGTTGGCGCCTTCCCCGACTGCTATTACGCCGTTCCCGATCAAGCTACGCGCATCCTTTCCGGTCAGTTCGTTCTGGGTCGCGGAGGGCATCGCCACCTCGCAGGGAACATCCCAGATCGAACCCTTCTCGATGTAATGCGACCCGGCGCCCTTCAACCGCGCGTATTCCGAGATGCGCTCGCGGCGGACTTCCTTGATCTCCTTCACCAGGTCGAGATCGATGCCGTTCTCGTCGACGACGTAGCCGCCGGAGTCGGAGCAGGCGACGACGTTGCCGCCGAAGGCGAGGATCTTCTCCATCGTGTAGATGGCCACGTTGCCTGAGCCGGAAACCAGGACGCGCCGGCCCTCGAACGAGGCACCCCTGGTGGAGAGCATGCGTTCGACGAAATAGACCGCACCGAACCCGGTCGCCTCCTTGCGGGCCCGCGAGCCGCCATAGGCCAGGCCCTTGCCGGTCAGGACGCCGGCTTCGTAGCGGTTCGTCAGGCGTTTGTACTGTCCGAACATATAGCCGATCTCGCGCCCGCCGACGCCGATGTCACCGGCCGGAACATCCGTATGCTCGCCGAGATGCCGGTGCAGTTCGGTCATGAATGACTGGCAGAAGCGCATGATCTCGCCATCCGAGCGGCCACGCGGATTGAAGTCAGCGCCGCCCTTCCCGCCGCCGATCGGCAGACCTGTCAGTGCGTTCTTGAAGGTCTGCTCGAATCCCAGGAACTTGATGATCCCGACATTGACCGAAGGATGGAACCTGATCCCGCCCTTGTAGGGCCCGAGCGCCGAGTTGAACTGCACGCGGAAGCCGCGGTTGATCTGTACCTGGCCTTTATCGTCGACCCACGGCACCCGGAAGATGATCTGGCGTTCCGGCTCGCATATCCGCTCGATCAACGCGTCGGCCGCATAGGACGGATGCTTTGCTACCACGCGCCCCAGGCTTTCCAGGACTTCGCGGACGGCCTGGTGGAACTCCGCTTCGCCCACGTTCCGGCGCAGGACTTCGTCAAGAATGGTTTCGAGCTTCTCATCGATCTGGGTCACTGGCGGTCACTCGCTTGAAACGCCGGCTCGCCGGCGAGACCGGCGAAACCACGGATGTTGATCTTACGGCAGCGGCGGACGGCGGGCCGGCCGCGGGCTGACCACCGTTTCCTAGCCGCGTCTCTGAATCATTTCCTTGCGCTTGCGCAACGTGCGTTTGGCCGCACCGGGGGAGAAGGGCTACTGCAGGCCCTCCCAGGTAGGAGACGAACGCGCCTGCTGTCAGGGTGAAAATGGAATCTGGCAAGATGAGCCTTGAAACCCCTCAGCGTCCCGGCGCCGGCCCGCCGCTCGCGCGGCGCGATCCTGCGGGCCCTGTGGCCACCGTCGCGACCCGTTACGAGAGATGCCATCCAAACGACACCTTCGAGGACCTGCGCAACCGTGCCCGCTTCTCGAAGGAAGACCGGAGGCTGCTGGAGGATTGGCTGGCGGCATTCGGCGCCGCGGGCGAAGGCGACCAGTCGCCGGTGCCACGAAGCCGGGATCGCCTTGATAGGCTTCCGATCGTGGCCACTGTCGCGCAGGAATCGATCGAGGTTGAAGCCGCGGCGATTGCTTCGGGACTGGGTCTCGACGCGGCCGAGGTGCCGGCGCTCATACGGGGCGGCGAGATCACCAGCATCTGCGAAACGGGCATTGGAGATGATGAGGGCCGTCACCGGCTGACTTTCTTCTTCCGCAACGCCCGACTTTCGCTGGTCGTCG
>JAEYRU010000304.1 GCA_023435335.1 Pseudomonadota bacterium | reverse complement strand
TAGGTTCTGCCGGTCAGATCTTGCCGCCGACCCGGCTTTCGCACTTGAGCGAGGCACCGTCGGCATCGAGCGCGAGCACGGCATCGTAGATGCCGTTGGCGCCGAGCATGACGCGGCCGAGCATGGCGGGCTCGCCCGGACCGGCCGAGAAGGCGCCGCCCTGACGGATGGTCGAGCTGCCCGAGCCGGCTGTACTCTCCACCTGGAAGCGGTAGGTGCCGCTGACGGCTGCATCGCTCTCGACCACGCCCTGCAGCGACACCATGCCGCCCGAGACGCTTGAGGTGATCTCGCAACGCACCGGTCCGTCATCCGACTGGCCGGCGGAGGCGAGTGCGCCGCCGCCGATGCCGAGTCCCGCGAGCGCCGGGACGAGAAGTGCGAGGGCCTTGCGGTTCATGAACATCGTGGTTCTCCTCTTTCACGGGTGCGGCCGGGGAGCACCTCATGCGCTCCCCGGCTTCGGTACCCGATTGCGGAAACCCGTTACGGGCAGGTCTGCACGAAGGCAGCTACGTTACCCGCGCCGGCCTGCGACACGCCGGCGTTGCAGCCATTGCCAACCTGCACGCCCGCGGCGACGTTCCCGTTGCCGTCCTGCGTCAGGATGGCGTTGTGGTTGGAACCGAACTGGCCGACGCCGGCGGCGTTGCCGTTGCCGGCCTGCCATGTGTCGGCGCTGTTGTTGAACCCGACCTGGCCGGTCGCCGCGGTATTGCCGTTGCCGAACTGCTGGCTGACTGAGCTGTTGAAGACGCCGTCCTGGTAGACGCCGATGGCGTTGCCGAAGCCGGCCTGCGCGCCGCCGGCGGCGTTGCCGAAGCCGAACTGCTCGATCATGACGCTGTTGGCGAAAGCCGGCGCGGACACGGAGCCCATGACGGCGGCGATGGCGGTAGCGATAAGGAACTTGCGGGTCATTTCATTCTCTCCTCTGGGTTTTGCTTCGGGCATTTGCCCTTGTTGACGAGGTGAGTTGTAGAAGCGGCCCTTCGAACCGAGCCTGAACCGTGCATTCAGGTTCCGTTAATGCCTCCAATTAGGCGCTATTCCGCCACAAGTTTGCGTTGATCGAGCAAGAAACAGCGCATTTTCAACGCGTTGCGAATCTTGGCACCGCACCGAAAAAGCAGAAGAGCGCAAAAAAGATCGGATCAGCCCAGCTTGGCCAGCAGTTTCGCCAGCGTTGCCGTCTCGCGCGAAGACAGAGGCGACAGCGTTTCCGCCGTAATCGCATGGGCGATCGGCAGCAGCCGGATCACCGTCTCGCGGCCTTCCGCCGTGAGGCTGACAACGACGCGTCGCCGGTCGGTACCATGACCCCCGAGCTCGACCAGGCCGCGCGCCTTCAGCCGGTCGATGACGCCCTTGATGGTGGCGGCGTCTTTGGCGACGAGCTGGCCAAGCTGGTTTTGCGACGTCGCCCCGACCTCTGCCAGCTTGGCGAGCGCTGCGAATTGCGGCGGCGTCAGGTCGGGGATGGCACGGGCGAAGATTGCCAGGTGCCGCTGGTTTGCCTTGCGCAGCAGAAAGCCGATCTGGTCGTCCAGCCTGTAGGTGGCCGCCGGACGCGCCGCCGTCTTTGCTTCGCCAACCCCGAGGTTCATCGTAACCCGTCCTCGCCCTTCACCTGCCAGGATTCCAGCCCGCCCATGCGCGAATGCACGCGCCCGCCGATCGACATGGCGAGCACGAAAAGGATCTCGTCGGGACGCGGGCCGTCGTGGCAGGTCACGGTGATCGCATCGAAATGGCTGCGCACATAAGCGGCGTTGGCATGTCCGAGCGGGACGTCGAGACTCGAGCCATAGGCGCCGACCTTCATTGCCGACGGCACGATCGCCTTGGAATTGTCGAGCCGTTCGCGCATCGCGTATCCGCCGGGCACGTGCCAGAGTGCGCCGTGTTCGATTTCCCCTGCGGTGCCGACGATGGCGCCCTTGCCGTAACCGTCGATGAAATCGGCGTCGCCGCCGAGCGCGGCTATCAGCCGGTCGGTGAGTTCCGCGCCAAGTGGCTTCAAGTCGTCCATGGCCGGCTGCAGGTCCTCCACATAGCGGCCAGCGAACGGGTTTCTCACCAGTGCCATGGCGGCGGCCCGCAGCCTTGGCTTCTCAGGCGCGGAGCCGCCGTCGTGGCGGATCTCCTCGGTCACGACCATGAGCTTGCGGATCGGGAATTCAGGCATGCAGCAGTTCCTCCCTCGGCGTCTCCGGCAGCGCCTGCGCGACGCGTCCGCACGTTATTGTTTCTCCGCACAAAAACAGCGCCGCGGCCTCGATCAGTCCCCGGCGGCGGAAGTCCTCGGCGACGGCGCGGCCGGCTTGCAGCGCCCGCGCGACTTCGGCGGGCGTGAGCGCGCCGACCGCGACTGTCACGAGCCGCTCGCCCAGATCGCTGTCGGGCGCGAGTTCGCGGGCCGGGGCGCGGCGGATCGCGGGATGGCCGGGCAGGTCGACGGCATTAGCGATCAGCGTTGCCGCCGTATCGGCCGCCGCCGCCGTGCGGGCGAGCACCGTCACTGCGTCGGCGATGCCGAGAGAATGGGAGCGCCCGCGCCAGCCGGACGTGGCGATGCCGCGCACCGGCGAGGCCGATCCGATTTCGGCACGGTCCGACAGACCGTGGCCCGTCTCCGCGATGGCAAGCTTCATTGACTGGCCAGACGCGAGATGGATGGCGATGTCGCCGCCGTCATTGACATAGGCGCGCTCGAGTCGGCGCCCCTCCACCAGCGCGGCCAGCATCTCGTCGGCCACCGCGCCCGCCACCGCCGCCATCGGGGTGACGAAACTCTCCGCTAGCGGGACGCAGGCTGTCTCCATGCGCCGTGCCGTCGTTCCCATGAAGCTGCGCGGCTTGCCGGGACGAGCCGACCTGCGCAGTTCCGCCAGCTCGTCAACGAGTTCTTCCAGGATTGTGCGGAAGCGTTCTGCCGCCTGCGCGTAGGCGGCGCGGCGCTCATTCTCTTGCCCGAATGCCTCGACGATCAAGTCGATCGGCCCGTGATTCATGTGAAGCCGCCTGCCGTCGTGCAGCCAGGAAATCTGTGGGCCGCTCATGTCCCGCCCCGCCGAAGCTGCGCCAGCGGCGGCCAGTCGCTGCCGCGTGGCGCCGGTGCCTCGCGCCGGTCGTTGAAGTATTCGCCGCCCTTCGCGAGCACGTCCTCGACGCTGCGGATATCGTCCTCATAGCCGCCCAGCGCGATGTAGTGCTCGCGCCGCATGGTGAACTCGATGGGGGCGACCAGGGCGGGAGTCGGCACGTAGCCGAAGGCGTTTTTCGGCAGTCGGGTGACGTCGACCATCAGCGTGATCCCGCCGCCGGGCCAGACATAGGCCGGCGCGCCGCCGACCGTGACATATGTCTGCAGTCTGTGCACCGAGCGGGTGAGGTTGACCGGGTTCTCGGTAACGCCGGCGCGCAACGAACCGCCCGCGCCACCCATGAAGAGCACCGTGCACAGCGCCGGCTCGCAGTTATCCTCGATCAGCTCGACCGACTTTTTCAGGCGCTCGGGGAACGGTTTCTGGACGGGGCGCAGATTCTCGTCCAACTCGTAATAGGCGAACTGCTCGCCCGTCGTGGAGACCATCAGCAGCGACAGCCCCGGCCTTGCGCCTTTCTTCGGGTTCCACTCGCCGAGGATGGCGAGCGGGTCGGAAAGCCGCGTGCCGCCCCAGCCGAGGCCCGGTTCGGCCACCTTGAAATAGCGGCCGGGGGTCGAGCGCCGTCCCACGATCTTGATGCCGGTGTCTTCCCAGCCGAGCACCTTGCCGGCCTGGTGCTCGGAGACGACGCCGGTGATGTGGTCGTCAACCACGACCACCTCGTCCACCAGCCCGCGCCATTGGGTGGCGAACATGCCGATAGCGGCCGAGCCGCAGCCGACGCGCATGCGCAGCTCGGCCTTGCCATCGATGATCGGCGCTGCGCCCGCCTGCACGGTCAGCGTCGATCCGCCCTCGACTTGGAGTTCCACGGGTTGGCGGTTGCACAGTGCCAGCAACGTGTCGCAGGTGACGCGGCCTTCCGATTTGGAACCGCCGGTCAGGTGCCGCACGCCGCCAAGCGACAGCATCTGCGAGCCGTATTCGGCGGTAGTCACGTGTCCGACGGGTTCGCCATGCGCGAAGACCGTCGCCGTCTCGTCGCCGATATGGCGGTCGGTGTCGATCTTCACCTTCACCCCGCAATAGGAGAAGATACCCTCGGTCACTACCGTCACGAGATCGACGCCCTCTACCTCCTGGCTGACGATGAAGGGTGCCGGCTTATAGTCGGGATAGGTGGTCCCTGCGCCGATCGCCGAAACGAAGCGACGATCCGTATTTACCGGGTTGCCGTCCCAGGCCGTGGCCTGCCCCTCCATGAAGGGCACGAGTCCCGAGCCGGTCTCCTCGGCATGGTGCAGGATGGTGAGCGGGTCGCAACGCACGATGCGCCCGCCGAAATTGCCATAACGGTCGCAGGCGCCGGTGCGCCCCTCGGCGATATAGCACATGACCGGGCAGGCATCGCAGCGCAGCTTCTCCGCCGCGGGCTTTTCGGCCGGCTCGACTGGCTCGAAGCGCTCGACGAGTTCGTTCATCGCCGCGCTTCCCTGATCGCGGCAAGCACCCGGTCCGGGGTCGCCGGCAGCTTCGCCACCAGCACGCCGGTGGCATGACGGATGGCGTTGAGGATCGCCGGCGCGGTGGGGATCAGCACGTGCTCGCCTAGCCCCTTGGCGCCGAACGGTCCTTCCGGATCGGGCACCTCGACGAGAATGGTTTCGATCTCGGGCACGTCGCCGATCGTGGGGATCAGATAGTCGTGCAGGTTCTCGGTCCGGCCGGGAACATATTCCTCCATCAGCGCCATGCCGATGCCCTGCGCGACGCCGCCCTCGACCTGGCCCTCGGCCAGCAGCGGATTGATGGCGCGGCCGACATCGTGCGCGGCGGTGATTTTAAGGAGCCTCACCGTGCCGAGCGCCATGTCCACTTCCAGCTCGGCGATCTGCGCGCCGTAACCATAGACGGCATAAGGCTTGCCCTGTCCATCGCCGTCCAGCGGCACGGTGGGCGGATCGTAGCTCTCCTCGGCGCGGAAGACGTAGCCGTCGGCGTCAGCCGGCAGCATCGCAAGCTCGATGCGGCGCACTGCGTCGCCCTCGCGCACGGTGAGGACCGCATCTTGCAGCGATAGCCCCGCCGCGTCCGAGACATTGGCAAAACGCAGGATCCGGTCGCGCAGCGCGCGGCCGGATTTCTCCGCCGCCTTGCCGGAAATGTAGGTCTGGCGCGAGCCGGAAGTCTTGCCGGCGTCGGGCGTGAGCGCCGTATCGCCATAGACGAAACTGAAGGCCTCCAGCGGCAGGCCGAGCGCGTCGGCCGCGATCTGCGGGATCACGGTGTTGGAGCCCTGGCCGATGTCGACGGCCCCTTGATGCAGTACCGCGCGCCCATCCCGCGTGATACCGATTCTCATAGTGGATGGGTTGGGGATGCCGGTATTGCCGCAGCCATACCAACAGCAGGCGACACCGACACCGCGGCGCACGGCCCTGTTTACCGCATTGAACGCTTCCACGTCGGCAATGGCCCGCGCCCAGTGCGGCCGCAGCGCCTCCAGGCATTCCACCATGCCGACGCCGGATTCCATGACGTTGCCGCTCACGGTCGGCTGGCCGTTGCGCAGCGCGTTTTTCAGGCGAAAGGCGAGCCGGTCGATGCCGAGCCTTTCGGCCAGTTCGTCGTAGAGCGTCTCCTGCATCACGGCTGCCTGCGGCACGCCGAAGCCGCGAAAGGCGCCGGAGACCGGACCGTTGGTGTGGATGGCGCGGGCGACCGCCCGATAGGTGGGCGTGAAGTACGGACCGCTCGCGTGCACCGGCACGCGTGTCGCCACCGTCGGACCCCAGCTCGCATAGGCGCCGGTGTTGAAGTCTCCGTCGAAGACCATACCGGTGATGCGGCCCTCAGCGTCCGCGCCGATGGTCGCGGTCATGCGGGCCGGATGGCGTTTGGTGGTCGAAGCCATCGATTCGGAGCGGGTGTAGGTGAGCGCCGCCGGCCGGCCGGTTTTCAGCGCCACCAGGCCGATCAGCGGCTGCAGGGAGATGTCCAGCTTGGAGCCGAAACCGCCGCCGGTCGCGGTAGGGATGATTCGCACCCTGTCGGGTGGTAGATCGAGGATCGCGGCTGTGTCGTCGCGATCCATCATCGGCGCCTGAGTACAGGCCTTGATCACCAGGATGTCGCCGTCCATGAAGGCATGGCCGGCCTCGGGCTCGATATAGGCGTGCTCGACGTAGGACGTCTCGATCCTGCCGCTGACACTCACATGCGAAGCGGCGAGCGCCGCGTCGGAATCGCCGCTCACCACCCGGCCCTGGGTCAGCACATTGCCGGGACGGCCCTCATGCAGGTCGGGCGCGGCCCTGCCTTCGTCGATGCCGAGCGCATGCGGTAGGGGCCGCCATTCGACCGGAAAGTCGGCGATGTCCAGCGCCTCGACCACGGCTCGCTCGCCGGCGATGATCGCCACGGCCTCGCCGCGGAAGCGGGCGCGGCCCTCGGCCAGAGCCGGCTGGTCGGCGAAGGGCGGGATCACCCCGAAACGGTTGCGGCCGGGAACGTCGGCAGCCGTGAAGACGGCGACGATGCCCGGATGCTCCTTCACGAAGGCGTCGAGGTTGCCGAATGAGAATTCCGCGTGCCAGTGCGGCGAGCGCACAACCAGCACGGACAGCGCGTCCGCCGGGCGCTCGTCAGCGCCGAATCTGTCCGTGCCCCGAACCTTCGGTTCGCCGTCGAGGCGTACTGGAGAAGCTCCTACAGCGCGTCCAACCGGGATGGACTCGATCTCGGAGGGGGATGGGCGGCCTGCATCAATCACCGCGGCGACGATCTTGCGGTATCCGGTGCAGCGGCAGAGCACGCCGCCCAGCGCGTCCATCACATCATTCTCGGTGGGACATGGGGTCTTCTCCAGAAGTGCCGTGCCGGCGATCAGGAATCCCGGGGTGCAGATGCCGCACTGCGCCGCGCCGTGGCGCAGGAAGGAGGCCTGCAGCGCGGACAGCGCGCCGCCGGCGAGCCCTTCGACCGTGCGTATCTCCGCGCCAGCAGCCTGGGCGGCGGGCACGAGACAGGCACAGGCGGTTTCGCCGTCGATCAGCACCGTGCAAGCACCGCAATCGCCCGCGTCGCAACCGACCTTGGTGCCGGTCAGGCCGAGCGAATCCCGCAGCACGGCGGAAAGGCGCGTCACTGGAGGCACCTCCAGGGCCACGGCGCAGCCGTTGACGGTCATCGCGATCGGGGCAGGGGCGAGCCTCACGCCGCCGCCTCTTGCCCGGCGGAGCCGAGCCTTTCCACTGCCATTCGGATGGCGCGGGCCACTATCTCGCGCGCTGCCTCCTGCCGGTAGGCGGCCGAACCGCGCACGTCGTCGATGGGAGAAAGCGAAGCGAGGTGGCGGGTATCGACCGTATCCGCCAGAGCACCGTCGGCGGCCTTGCCCACGAGGTCCGCCTCCAGTTCAGGCAGCCGCATGGCTACCGGTGAACATGCGCCCACGGCGACCGCCGCATGGGCGACGCGACCGTCCGGCCCGGTCGCAATGCGCGCCGCAGACATGGCGATGGAGATGACCAGGTAGCGCCGCGCGCCAAGCTTGACGAAGGCGGATGTGCCTTGCGCCGAGACATGCGGTACCCGGATTGCCGTCACCAGTTCGCCCGGCTCCAGCGCAGTGCGCCGATTGCCGAGGATGAATTTCGCCAGCGGCAGTCGCCGTGCGCCGGCCAGTGAGCGCAGTTTCACCTCCGCGTCGAGTGCCAGCAGCGGCGGGACGCCATCGGCGGCGGGCGAGGCGTTGCAGAGATTGCCGGCCACCGTCGCGCGGTTCTGGATCTGTATCGAGCCCACATCGCGCGCCGCCATTTTCAACGCATCGAACCCCGGCGGCAGCCGGGCGTTCGCGATGGTGGTCCAGCTGGTCAGTCCCCCGATTATGATCTGGTCGCCGTCGTCTGCGATGCCGGCCAGTTCGCCGATCGCACTGATGTCGAGTACGTCGTCGCGCAGCGGGGCCGAGCCCAGCGCGGGGTAGAAGTCAGTGCCACCGGCGAGAATACGCCAGTGCCCCTCGGCCAGAAGGCCGAGCGCCTCGTCGAGCGATCGCGGTCGGGCGTAACGCGACACGGTTCCCTCCGGCCTTCTCGCGCACTGCATAGGCAACCGATGCGCGGGGCCAAATTCATTCGTATGCAAATGATATCAGGCGGCGGAGGCTTGTCAAAGCTGCGTTTTCCGGCTCTGTTTCGGCCGTTATCGGCAAACGGAGTGAGCGAAGTGGCGGACGAGGCGCTGATCGTCATAGACGTGCAGAACGATTTCTGTCCCGGTGGGGCTCTCGCCGTTGCGGGAGGTGACGAGATCGTGCCTGTCATCAACCGCATGATCGAACGGTTCGAGCATGTGTTGCTCACGCAGGATTGGCATCCGGCCGGACATTCCAGCTTCGCTTCGACACATCCGGGCAAGGAGCCTTTCTCGAGCGTGGACATGCCCTATGGGCCGCAGACGCTGTGGCCGGACCACTGCATCCAGGGAACGAAGGGCGCCGAGTTCCATCCGGCACTCGAATGGACCAGGGCAGAGCTTGTTGTCCGAAAAGGGTTTCGCAAGGCTATCGACAGCTACTCGGCCTTCTTCGAGAACGACCACCGCACGCCGACGGGGCTCGGCGGCTATCTGAGGGAACGCGGGATCGGCAAGGTCACGCTCGCCGGACTCGCCACCGATTATTGCGTGGCCTATTCGGCGCTCGACGCCGCAAAGCTGGGCCTGGCCGTGACGGTGGTTATGGAAGCCTGCCGCGCCATCGACCTCGATGGGTCGCTGGACCTCATGACGGAAAAGATGAAAGACGCCGGCGTCGTCGTCGCCTGACCGGCGGCCCGAAGTGGATCGTCACCTCGCCCTCGAGAAGGCGAGCCAGAGGCCGCCACCGATCAGGAATCCGCCGCTGATGCGCGACAGCAGCTTCACCCGGTGAGCCGTCAGTGCCCGCCCGGCGCGCCCCGCGACGATGGCATAGGCCGAATCCGAGACCGCCGCGAAGAGCAACGCCGTCAGCCCCATGATGGCGATCTGCGGTGCATAGTCCCGGCTGTGGTCGATGAACTGCGGGATGAAGGCGCCGAAGAAGATCAGCGTCTTCGGGTTTGAGACCGCCACCAGGAAGCCTTGCAGGAAAAAGCCGCCGCGCGGGGCGATCGGGGGAGCCCCGTCGGTCAGCCGGCCGCTCGAGCGGATCATCTGCCAGCCGATCCATATGAGATAGGCGGCGCCCAGCAGGCGCACCCATTCGAACCAGTGACCCATGGCCTCGATCATCGAGTTGAGGCCGAAGCCGACGATCGCGATCATCAGCGCGATCCCGGCCTGCGTGCCGGCGACATTCAGCAGGCCGGCGCGCGTGCCATGGCGCATTGCCGACGCAACGACCAGGGTGACGGTCGGCCCCGGCACCAGGATGATCACAATGCAGGCGAGCGTGTAGGCGACATAGACTTCGAGCGACATGCTGCGGGCCCTCAAGTTGGGGACTTAGGCTGCATGCCGGGCGGAGAACGTCAAGCCGGATTTACCGCGCCCGCAGGGCCGCACGCACTTCGCCCGCCAGCGGAATCGAGGGCTGCGCGCCGTGCTTGAGGCACGCCAGAGAACCGGCCACGCCGGCGCGGCGCAGCGCCTCCTCGAGGGAAAGGCCCGCCTCCAGCCCGTGTGCGAGATAGCCGCAGAACGTATCGCCGGCTCCGACCGTGTCGACCGGCACGATCTTCATCGCGGGGATGCGGAAGAACGCGCCCTTGGCGTCCACGGCGAGGATACCGTCCGCCCCCAGCGTCACGATGACCGCGCGGCCGGTGCGCTGCACGAAATCGCGCATGCGCGCCTCGCGGTCGCCACCCTTCAGCGACAGTGCGTTGGCGTAGAGGTCGAACTCCGTCTCGTTGGCGACGACATAGTCGGCCTTGCCGAGGAACGACGCCGCCTCGGCACGGAATGGAGCGGTGTTGAGGACGGAAAGGGCGCCGGCCTCCCGGGCCGCGTCAAGCGCCGCTTCTACCGTTTCGAGAGGTATCTCGTGCTGCAGGAGGACGACGTCGTCCTTTTCCAGCTTCGCGGCGGCAACGTCGCCCGGGAGCACCGTGCCATTGGCGCCGGGCACCACCGCGATCATGTTCTCCCCATCGCCCCCGACGAGGATCAGCGCCACGCCTGTTGCCGTGGCCGCCTCCCGCACCCGCGACAGGTCCACACCGGCGCTGGCCAGAAGCGCAGTGGCTTCGGCTGCGAATGCGTCCTTGCCGACGGCGCCTATCATCGCCACCTCGGCCCCGGCGCGGCGGGCCGCGAGCGCCTGATTGGCGCCCTTGCCTCCGGGTGCGGTGTCGAAACGATCGCCGGGCACCGTTTCGCCTGGCTTCGGCAGACGAACGGCACGTCCGATGAGGTCGAGATTGATGGAGCCGATGACGGTAATCATGCGCTGGCGTTCTCCCCTGCGGGCTACGCGGCAATCTAGCCGGAACCCGCAGAAGTGAAAGAGCCGCGCGACGCCTCAGGAGGCGGCGAGTTGTCCCGCTTCCCAGCCCAGCATCGCGCGCTTGCGCGTGATGCCCCAATGATAGCCGGTAAGTGCGCCGGACTTGCCGAGCGCCCGGTGGCAAGGCACCACGAAGGAAAGCGGATTGGCCCCGACTGCCGCGCCGACAGCGCGGCTTGCGAGTGGCGCCCCGATCTCGGCGGCGATGGAGGAATAGGTGCGCGCGCGGCCCATGGGGATGCTGAGCAGCGCTTCCCAGACCCGCACCTGGAAGTCCGTGCCGATCAGCACCACGCGGAGCGGCTCCTCGCTCCGCCATTTCGCCGGGTCGAAAACGCGTCCGGCATAAGGCGCGGTCGCGGCCAGGTCCTCTACGTAGGTGGCATTCGGCCACCGCCTCGCCATGTCCTCGAAGGTGGCGCGTTCCCCTCCGGGATCGCAGAAAGCAAGGCCGGCAAGCCCGCGGTCGGTGGCCATGACCAGGGCTACGCCGAAAGGCGAGATGTGCCAGCCGTACCGGATGGTCAGCCCTGCGCCGCGGGTCTTGTAGTCACCCGGCGACATCGCCTCGTGGGTGACGAACAGATCGTGCAGCCGGCCGGGACCGGACATGCCCACCTCGTATGCCGCGTCGAGCAGCGGCATGCCCTGATCGAGCAGCCGGCGGGCATGGTCGAGGGTGACCGCCTGCAGGAAACTCTTGGGCGAGAGCCCCGCCCAGCGGGTGAACAGCTTCTGCAGGCCCGTCGGGGTGTCTCCGACCTCGGCGGCGAGTTCCTCAAGGGACGGCTGGTCGCGGTAGTCGAGGCTGATCTTCTCGATGACCGCCCGTACCACGTCGTAGTCGGAGCCGACCGGCGTGATGTCGCGTTGTAGGATGGCTGTTTGCGCGTTCATGAAACTGTCTCCTTGAACGCCAATATCGCGCGAGGCGACGTCTGTCGCCACCCGATTCCTGCGGTCTAGCCTGCTTTCGCAAGCCTCAGCGCACGCCCAAAGGCGGTCGCGAAGCTCTCTCGGTCCTCGGGATTGAGGAACGCGCCGATCGTCACGTTTAGGCCTTCTGCGGCCACCACCATGCGGGTGATGCCGATCTCGTCGTGGCGTGCGACATCGAAGCGTGCGCGGAAGGGGTTGAAACGCCACGACCGGGTGCTGCCTGACGGCGCTACCTTGCGGATATCGAGCGCGATGCGTGAGACCTCGACTTCCTCGCGGACACGCGCTGCGCGGTAGTTCCAGCGGAAAGCGAACCAGATCGCCAGCACGTCGAGTCCGAGAAAGCCGAACACCGGCCACGCGCCCAGCGCCAGGAACACGAGCCCGAAGACGATCCAGAAACTGACGAGCACGCCCATAAGCACCAGGAAACCCGTGCGCCCCAGCGAGCGGTGGGGAACGAGCAGTGCGCGGAACAGCGGCGTCTCGGCGGCATTCATTTCGGCCATGATCCGGATTATAGAGCGCTTATGACCAAGCCCAAGCCGAAAACCGCGCCGTCGAGGCGCACCGCGTCAAGAAATCGCGTCCGGCTTGCGAAGCCCAAACGCCCGCCGGCCAGCGCCTACAGCGCCGACGAAGTCGCGGAGATGTTCCGCCGCTTCGCGATCCAGCGGCCGGAGCCGAGGGGCGAGCTGGAATCGGTCAACGCCTTCACGCTGCTCGTCGCGGTAGTGCTTTCCGCTCAGGCGACGGACGTCGGCGTCAACAAGGCGACCAGGCCGCTGTTCGCTGTCGCGGACACGCCGCACAAGATGCTGGAGTTGGGCGAGGAGAGGGTCGGCGAATACATCCGCACCATTGGCCTGTGGCGCAACAAGGCGAAGAACGTGATCGCTCTGTCCAGGGCACTGATCGAGGAGCACGGCGGCGAGGTGCCGGCCACTCGCGAGGCGCTGACGAAGCTCCCCGGCGTCGGCCGCAAGACCGCGAACGTGGTGCTCAACAGCGCATTCGGGCAGGCCACCATGGCCGTCGATACGCATATCCTTCGGCTCGGCAACCGGCTGGGATTGGCGCCCGGCACCACGCCGGAGGAGGTCGAGGAGACGCTGTTGCGCGTGATTCCGGCGCAATATCTGCGCCACGCCCATCACTGGCTGATCCTGCATGGGCGTTATGTCTGCAAGGCACGGCGACCCGAATGCGAGGCATGCATCATCGCCGACCTGTGCAAGGCGGCGGTAAAGACCAATGCCATTCCTGCGCCCCTGGTGGAAATCGCGGACCTTTCTGAGGCCGCGAACTAGACGCCGCGCGCCATGATGGCGGCGAAAAGCGGTATCAGCAGGAACACCAAACCCTCCCAGCGGATCATGCGGCGAGCGAGCGCGATCTCGTTGTCGGGCACGACATAAAGGCCGGTCGCCCGATCGGCCTGCCGGCGCCAGGCGAGGATGCGCAGCGTAGGCCGGATCGACAGCAGCCCGACCGTAAGGAACGCTGTCATCTTCAGCCAGAAACTCAGGTTGTAGACGTAGAATTCCCAGCCCTTGAGGCCGAAGAAGACGCGCAGAACGCCAACCACGATGACGGCCAGCGACACGCCCCCGAACGCCTGGTCGATATGGGCGAGCAGGCGCAGTTCGCGCCCGGCCAGGCCCGGTCGAACGAGAATGAACTCGGCCGCCAGCGTAGCTGCCAGGGTGAAGACCAGAAGGTGGTGGAAAATCGCAAGGACCAGATCGACGAACAAATTCTCCCTCCCAGACCGAAACACCGTCCATCTTCGTCCGCCAAATGGCAATTTGGTGTCGGCATATCAAGTCACCGCCACCGGCTGTTGACAGATCCGTCCCTCAGGCCATCTTCCTCCTATGGTCCTGCAACGCAAAATCAATCCGATGCCTGACGAAGTGCGCGAAGCACTCCTTCAGGGTGGGCTGATGCAAGCCTACGAGGCGCGTCCGGCCTACCAGCGCAACGACTATCTCGGATGGATCGCACGCGCCAAGCGTCCGGATACGCGGAAGAAGCGCCTCGACGTAATGCTCGATGAACTCCGGCGCGGCGGGGTCTACATGAATATGACCTGGAACGGGTAGGACGCTGGCAAGGCGGCCTCCATTCTAAACGTAGGCGGGTCGGCCCCGCGCGTTTTCGCGCGCCGCCACCATCTTGTGCAGGTGCACCATCATCGCCGCCGCGAAAAGCGGGGTCAGCAGGTTAAGTACCGGCACCGCCAGCAGGGCCGCGATTACCAGCCCTGCCAGAAAGACAGTGCTGCGATTGCGCCGACGCATGGCGCTGGCCTCCGCCTGTGGGCGATGGCGAATGGCCGCGAATTCGAAGAATTCGCGCCCGAGCAGGTAGCCGTTGACGAGGAAGAAGGCGGCTATGTTGATCCCCGGCACCAGAAGCAGCAGCAACGCGACGATGTTGCCGAGGATGACCACGCCGAGGAACTTCAGCGACATCCACAGCGCGGGAATGGCCGGCATCGCCGTGCCAGGGGGATCGGCCGGATAGTCGGTCCGCTCCACCAGTTCCGCCACGTCGTCGAGGAACAGGCCGGCGATCAGCGCCGTCACCGGCGCAATCAGCATGGCGAGGCCCAGCGCGAGCCCGATACCGGCGATGAGAGCCGCCACGAAACTCAACCAGCCGGCCCATGAGGGCAGACCCGGCAGAAGCGCGTCCAGCCAGGGCATGGCCAGCCATTCGAAGAGCTCGCGCAGGCCAAACCATACGGCCACCAGCATAAGCACCGTCAGGCCGAGCGACTTGAGGAAGACGGCGCGGAATTCCGGCGTGAACAGGCGCAGGATGGCGGCGCGCGCAGCTTCGATAATCATGGGCGGCTCCTTGTCCCCAGCACATAGGTGCCGCGGCTCCGGGGCGCAACGCGCCCGTCGAGGCTTGCAAATCCTCCGTCAACGGCTAAACCCGCCCGGGGAGTTTCCTGCCGCCAGTTCGGAGACATGAATGAGCCAGTATGACGTGCTGTGCATCGGTAACGCGATCGTCGACATCATCGCCCGGTGCGACGAAGCCTTTCTCGCCCAGAACGGCATCGTCAAGGGCGCCATGAACCTGATCGACACGGAGCGCGCCGAACTGCTCTACAGCCGCATGGGCCCAGCCATCGAGGCCTCGGGCGGCAGCGCCGGAAACACCGCCGCGGGCATAGCGAGCTTCGGAGGGCGGTCGGCTTTCTTCGGCAAGGTCTCGAAAGACCATCTCGGCCACATCTATACGCACGATATCCGTGCCCAGGGCGTCGCCTTCGACACGCGCCCGCTGGAAGGCACGCCGCCCACCGCCCGATCGATGATCTTCGTCACTCCTGACGGGGAGCGCTCCATGAACACCTATCTGGGCGCCTGCGTGGAACTGGGCCCGGAGGACGTCGAGGCGGAAAAGGCCGCCGGCGCCAAGGTCACCTATTTCGAAGGCTACCTTTGGGATCCGCCGCGCGCCAAGGAGGCGATCCGGCTCACCGCGCGGCTGGCCCACGCCGCCGGCCGTGAGGTCTCCATGACGCTGTCGGACCCGTTCTGCGTCGATCGCTACCGCGACGAGTTCCTCGATCTTATGCGCAGCGGCACGGTCGACATCGTGTTCGCCAACGAAAGCGAGCTCAAGTCACTCTACCAGACGGCCTCCTTCGAGGCCGGGCTGGAGCAAATCCGAAAGGACTGCAGGCTTGCCGCGGTAACCCGCTCGGAGCGCGGTTCGGTTCTAGTACGCGATGACGAGACGATCCAGATCGACGCGATCGAGATCGAGGAACTGGTCGACACCACCGGCGCGGGCGACCTTTACGCCGCCGGCTTCCTCTATGGCTACACCAGCGGCCGCAGCCTGGCCGATTGCGGTGCGCTCGGTTCGCTCGCTGCGGGGCTGGTCATCCAGCAGATCGGGCCGCGTCCGCAGCTTAGCCTGCGGGAGGCCGCGGAGCAGCGCGGATTGGCATGATCCATCAGGGGATTTCGTCCGGCGGTCGCCCGGGTCGGCTTCGGTAGAGCGGAAAGGTCCATCCGAACCACAAGGCGCCGCCGCGTATCGCAAAGGCTACGAGAAACGCCGGCACCGCGGCGGCGAGCAATGGCAGGCCGGCGAGATCGCCGACGATGAAGACCACGGACCCGGCCAGCCCCGCGGTCACGTAGATCTCCGGGCGCAGCAGCACGGAAGGCTCCCCGGCCATCTGGTCGCGCAGGATTCCGCCGAACGTGCAGGTCAGCACGCCGAGCACGATGGCGACCAGCGGCGAACCGGTCACCGACAGGCCCTTCCAGGCGCCGAACACGCAATAGGCGGCCAGCCCCACCGCATCGAGCCAAAGCAGCAGCCTGTAGCGGGACTCGATAAGGTGCGCGGTGAAATAGACCGCCACCGCCACGACCGCGCACACCGTCAGGTAGTCGTGGTTCTGGATCCAGAACACGGGGACGTCGAGGATGAGGTCGCGCACCGTTCCGCCGCCTATGCCGGTCACGCCGGCAAAGAACAGAAAGCCGATGATGTCGAGCTGCTTGCGCGAGGCGGCAAGGGCGCCGGTCGCGGCGAAAACCGCGACGCCGGCATAGTCTAGGAAGATGATCTGGTCCAAGGCGGGCCTCCCGCCCTTCAATAGATCAGGCCGGGGCCGTCAGGAAGAGACGAGGCGTCAGGCGTCCTTCTCGGCCTGCGGATTGGGCGGGCCGGGCTCGGCGTCCGTCGCGGCCTCGTTGGCAGCCGCCTGCTTCGGGCCGCCCTTGGCGACACCCACCATCGCCGGCCGCAGCACGCGGTCGCCGATCACGTATCCGGTCTGCACCACCTGCACTACCGTATTGGATGGCACGTCCGCGTTCTGGACCTCGAACATGGCCTGATGGAAATTGGGGTCGAAGCGCTCGCCCTGCGGCTCGAGCTTCTTTACGCCATGCCGCTCGAGCGCGGACAGCATGGCACGTTCCGTCATCTCCACGCCCTCGATCAGGGCGGAATAGCCGGCATCGCCGGAGGCGCGCGCCTCGGCCGGGATCGCATCCAGCGCCCGGCGTAGATTGTCGGACACGGACAGCATGTCGCGCGCAAACGCCGCGATCGCATAGGTGCGGGCCTCGTGCACGTCGCGGGCGGTGCGCCGGCGCAGGTTCTCCATCTCGGCCGCGGCGCGCAGGCGTGCGTCCTTGAGTTCCTCATTTTCCTTCACAAGGCGCATCAGCGCCTCGTAGTCGCCCGAATGTCCCTCGCCGGTCTCGCTCGTCGCGCCCCGGCCGGCTCCGGCAGCCTCGGCATATTCGTTCTTCACGGCTTCTTCGCTCTGGGCCGCATTGTCCTCGGGCGCGCGTTGGTCCTTGGGCTGTTCGCTCATCGCCTCGTCCGTCCTGGATGGTTTGAAAGTTGGGCCGGATATCGAGCTTTAGGGCACGAAAATCAAGGGCGGATGCAGTTCCGATGCACTACGGCCGGGGCCCGCCGCCGCTAAAGCCCGACGCCGCCAGCAGGCTCGGTTCGGTGCTGGCGGTCGAAGCCGGCAATCAGCGGCCGGCCCTGCGCAATCGCCGCCTGCACGCCGGGCAGTGAGAGCGAGGCCTTATGGCTGGCCTCGTCGGTCCACACCTCGGTGATCCAGATCGCGTCGACGTCGTCCCGATCGCGAGCCACGACATAGCTAAGGCACCCGGGCATGCCGCCGGTGCCTTCAAGCAGGATGGAGACCAGCTCGTCGCGCCTGCCGGGCTGCGCCTTCATCCTGCCGATCAGACCGAACATGCTTTTCTCCCGTCTCGAATGCTATTTCAGCATGCGGCTGATGACCTGTGCCGTATAGTCCACCATGGGCACGATACGGGCGTAGTTCAGCCGCGTCGGGCCGATGACGCCGAGCGCGCCGATGACGCGGGAATTGGCATCGCGGTAGGGCGCCACGACCAGTGACGAGCCGGAAAGCGAAAAGAGCTTGTTCTCCGAGCCGATGAAGATGCGCACCCCATGCCCGCCTTCGGCGAGGTCGAGGAGTTGCACCAGCCCTTCCTTGGTTTCCAGATCCTCGAACAGGTGCTTGAGGAGATCCAGGTCGGCCTGCGCGGTGACGTTTTCCAGCAGGTTGGCCCGGCCGCGCACGATAAGGCGGGCGGGTGAGCCGCTATCGGCGCCGGCCCAGACGGCCAGGCCGCGCTCGACCAGATCCTGCGACAGCGTATCCAGCGCCGCCTTGGTCTCCTCGGTCAGGCGGGCGATCTCGCTGCGCGCCTCCGCGAGGGTACGGCCGCGGATGTGGGCGTTGAGAAAATTGGACGCCTCGTGAAGCTGCGAAGCAGTAACCCCGGCCGGCAGTTCGAGCACGCGGTTCTCCACGTCGCCGTTCTGTGAAACGAGCACGGCCAGCGCCTTTGTCGGCTCCAGCTGGATGAACTCAATGTGCTTGAGGGCGGCCTCGGCCTTCGTCGCGAGCACCAGGCCGGCGCCGCGCGACATCCCAGACAGCATCTGGCTGGCCTCGGTCAGCATATGCTCGAGCGTCTGGCCGGAGCCGGAAGCCTTGACCTGCGCCTCGATGACGCGGCGCTCCTCGTCCGACAGGTCGCCGATCTCCATGAAGGCGTCGACGAAGAAGCGCAGCCCTTGCTGCGTCGGCAACCGCCCCGCCGAGATGTGCGGCGCGTAGATCATGCCGAGGCTTTCTAGGTCGGCCATGACGTTGCGCACGGTGGCGGGCGACAACGACTGCGGCAGGATTCGCGCCAGGTTGCGCGAGCCCACCGGCTCCCCCTCACGCAAATAGGTTTCCACGATGGCGCGGAAGATGTCGCGTGAGCGGGTGTCGAGCGCGGGAATGTTCTGTTCGGTGACGGGTTTGGTCATCTCATGCCCCAAGTCGCCTGGCGGCGAAGATATAGTCGCCGGGGACCGGGGCGCAAGCGCGGCGGTTTATCCTCAGGAGGGGCTTTTCCTTTGCGTCCGTCCGGCCATGGCGATACAAGCCGCGCACTGTTTGCCACGAGGAAAGATCAAAAATGCGGCCATCCGGGCGTCAACCCGACGAAATGCGCGCCATCTCCTTCGAGCGGGGCGTATCGCGCCACGCCGAGGGCTCCTGCCTGGTGCGATTCGGCGATACGCATGTGCTTTGCACGGCGAGCCTCGAGGAGAAGGTGCCGGGCTGGATGCGCAATTCCGGCAAGGGCTGGGTCACGGCGGAATATGGCATGCTGCCGCGCGCCACGGGCGAGCGCATGCGTCGCGAGGCGGCATCGGGCAAGCAGGGCGGGCGCACGCTGGAGATCCAGCGCCTCATCGGCCGTTCGCTGCGCGCGGTGGTCGATTTGCAGCAGCTGGGCGAGTTCCAGATTACTGTTGACTGCGATGTGATCCAGGCCGACGGCGGCACCCGCACGGCGGCAATCACCGGAGGATTCGTGGCGCTCTACGACTGCCTTCGCTGGATGGAGGCGCGCAAGATGACGTCAATCTCGCGCGCCCTGAAGGATCATGTCGCTGCAGTATCCTGCGGCATCCACGGCGGGGTTGCAGTGATCGACCTCGACTATGTCGAGGATTCGTCGGCCGGTACCGACGCCAACTTCGTCATGACCGGCAAGGGCGGCATCGTCGAAATCCAGGGCACGGCCGAAAGCGCGCCGTTCAGCGATGAGGAATTCGCGACCCTCATGGGATTGGCCAGGAACGGTATCGCCCGGCTCGTCGAACTGCAGAAGATCGCGCTCGGATAGCCGGGAAGGATGGCCGATGACACCCTCCGGCATCCTCGAAACGGCGATCTACGCCAGCGATCTGGACGCAGCGGAGGCCTTCTACCGTGGCGTGCTCGGGTTGGAGCGGATCGCCCGCGTCGAGGGGCGGCACGTCTTCTTCCGCTGCGGTGAAGGGGTCCTGCTGGTCTTCAACCCCACCGAGACGGTCAAGCCGCCCGCGGCCGATGCCCGCCTGCCGGTGCCGCCGCACGGGACGCAGGGGCGGGGCCACCTCTGCTTTCGGGCCGAAGCCGGCCAGATCGAGCGCTGGAAAGCGCATCTCGCCGCGCATGAGGTCCCCATCGAGGCGGAGCTCGAATGGCCGCAAGGCGGCCGTTCGATCTATTTTCGCGATCCGGCCGGCAATTCGCTCGAGTTCGCCGAGCCGCGTATCTGGGGTCTTTAGATGCGGAAGCTTGAAACGCGCAGGATCGTTGTCGCAAGCCACAACAGGGGCAAGCTCGCCGAGATCGCCGAACTGATCGGGCCGTTCGGGTTCGAGGCGAGGTCCGCCGCGGATTACGGCCTGCCGGAGCCGGAGGAGACAGGCACGCGTTTCGAGGAGAACGCCTATATCAAGGCTTTCGCGGCCGCCTCCGTGACGGGCTTGCCGGCGCTTTCCGACGATTCGGGCCTCGAGGTGGACGCTCTCGGCAAGCAGCCTGGCGTCTACACAGCCGACTGGGCTGAGAAGCCGGACGGTTCGGGTCGCGACTTCATGATGGCCATGGAGAAGACGGAGGCCCTCCTGCGCGAGCGGGGGGCATCGGCTGACGCAGACCGTACGGGTCGCTTCGTGTCGGTGCTCTGCCTTGCCTGGCCCGACGGCCATGCCGAATATTTTCGCGGCGAATGTGAAGGAACGCTGGTCTGGCCGCCGCGTGGGAACAAGGGACACGGCTACGATCCGGTCTTTCGCCCGCTCGGGCACGCGCGCACGTTCGGAGAGATGGAGTCCGCCGAGAAGAACGGCATCGACGCACCGCTTTCGCACAGGGCGCGCTCCTTCGCCGCCTTCGCAGCCGCAATGCTGGATCAGGCCGAGCCGGCGAAGTCCGCCGGAGAATGACGATGAATGAAAGCGCGCCCGGCTTCGGAGTCTACGTTCACTGGCCGTTCTGCGCGGCCAAGTGCCCCTATTGCGATTTCAACAGCCATGTCCGCCATCGCCCTATCGACCAGCAGCGCTACACGGCCGCCCTCGCGCGCGAAATGGCGACGATGCGCGAAAGGACCGGGCCTCGCCAGGTGACGTCGATCTTCCTGGGGGGCGGAACGCCCTCGCTGATGGAGCCGGCGACCGTGGGCGCCGTGCTAGACGCCGTCGCGGCCAACTGGACGGTGCCTGCCGGCATCGAAGTGACGCTGGAAGCAAACCCCTCCTCCGTCGAGGCAGCCCGCTTTCGCGGTTATCGCGATTCCGGGGTCAACCGCGTTTCGCTCGGGGTTCAGGCGCTGAATGACAAGGACCTGCGGTTTCTCGGCCGCCTGCATAATGTGGAGCAGGCGCTGAACGCCATCCGCCTGGCGCGCGAAACGTTCCCGCGCCTGTCCTTCGACCTGATCTACGCCCGTCCGCACCAGACCGTGGAGGCGTGGGCCTCCGAGCTCGAACAGGCGATCGGGCACGCCGCCGACCATCTGTCGCTATACCAGCTCACCATCGAGGAAGGCACCGCCTTCCATGCGCTGTCGGTGGCAGGCAAGATCGAAATGCCGGACCAGGAGCACGCGGCCGAGCTATACGCCGCCACGCAGGAGATCGCGGCACAACGGGGCTTGCCCGCCTACGAGATTTCCAACCACGCAAAACCGGGGGCCGAGAGCCGCCACAACCTCGTCTACTGGCGCTACGGCGAATATGTCGGCGTAGGGCCTGGAGCCCATGGCCGCTTCATCGAGGATGGCCGCCGCATCGTCACTTTCACCGAGCGCACCCCGGAGATCTGGCTCAACCTTGTAGAGGCGAAGGGCCATGGCCTGGTCGGCGGCGAGACGCTGACCCGCGAACAGGAAGCGGACGAGTTCCTGCTTATGGGCCTGCGCCTAACCGAAGGTATCGATCTCAGCCGCTACGAGGCTCTGGCCGGCCGTCCGCTCTCGTCGCGCCGGATCAGCCGCCTGCAGGAAGAGCGGCTGATCGAGCCTATCGGCAATTCGCGCCTGCGCGCTACGCCGTCGGGCATGGTCGTGCTCGACGCGGTCGTTGCGGACCTCGCCGCCTGACGCGTTCACGCCGCGGAGGGGCCAGGATCCTCGTCGAGAGCACGCATCGGCCCGTACGCCGGTTCCGCGGCGCTATAGACCAGCCGGGGCCCCTGCGGAACGCGCTGGCGCAGCGCCTCGCGTTGCGCCGCTTCCGGCTGGTAGGCGACCTTGGTCACGGTCAGGACCGTATCTGTCCCGTCCCCCTCGTCGAATGTGATGCTCTCGCCCTTCGAGAGTCCGAGCAGCGCCAGCCCGCGCAAGGTCGTCACCGGCAACAGCAGGCCGACGAGGCCGTGGATCGGCGCCTGTGCGACGATGCGCGTCTGCGCCTGTCCGTCATTTGCGCGAAAGGTGACGCGGGTGTTGATGGTAACGGCATCCGGCGGGATGTCGGCGTTCAACCAGATCCCGGCGCCGGAGAGCTTGCGCCTGAGCAGCGAGGCATAGGGCCCATTCGGCTCGGCGCAGCGTTCAAGCATCGTCTCCAGTATCGCGTAGTCCTTCGTCGTCAATCGGCATTGCAAGGCATAGCTCATTGCTCATCTCCCGGCGGCCGCGGGCCGCTCTAAATGTCGCGTTCAGGCCCCACCCCTGAACCGCATCATGCGGCCCAGGGGTCAGGTGCCTGCCTGGAGACATCCGGAGGTGAGAATCAGCCTGTGTTTCGCCGGCGGACGGTTCACGCCGGTGCTCCGGCCGCCTGCGGCATGGCAGTTTCCGGCGCGTCGGGATCGCTGACCGACAGGACCGTCAGGTCGTGGCGACGCCCCGAGCGGTCGTCCCAGCTCATTGATTGCCCTTCGGTCAGGCCGATGAGCGCGGCCCCGATCGGCGTGAGCACCGAGATGCGTCCCTCCGCGATGTCGGCCTGCCCTGGGAATACCAGCCGCACGGTGCGGGCCTCGCCCGCAGCGGGACGGAAGGTGACCTGCGAGCCGATGCGCACCACATCGGAAGGGAGGGCCGCCTGCGGCCTGACTTTCGCGCGGTCCAACTCGCCGAGCAGTTCCTCAGCTGCGTCCGCGAGGGAGGCGGGAGCCGCGGAGGCGAGGCGGGATAAGCGTTCGTAGTCCCGGTCGCCGATGATGATTGGGGGCCGGCGCCGCCGTTCATTCGCATGTCTCATTTCGTGAATCCATCGATAACGCGCTGCCGGCGCTCGGCGGCGCGGCACGCAAGACAGTTGCTGTCGTTCTGGAGTCTGCGCCTGAAACGCTGCGGCGGCTAACGGATTGCCTGAGATGGCTCGCAACGCCTTGCCCCGCGGTCCGGGGGCGCAACGCGGCCGGACCGGGGGTCAGCGTCCCGCGATGGGACACTCCCTGAAAAGGATCGTGCGAATGTGAGCCTTGTAAGCCATGCCTCGTATGTTGGCTCGCTTGGCGGGGAAGTCAAGCCGTGGTGTCCTTGCGGCGAAGAGGCCGGGCATCTCGCAACCGCAATGTCGGGAATTCCAATAAGATGCGGTGACATATACAAGCTGCCTTGGGAGCCTGGCCGTTGCCTGCCGATGGACAGTCGGCAAGCCGGCGCAGGCAGCAGCAAGAAGGACCGGCATGGCGGGGGAACAGGATCGCCGCGGCTTTGTGGTCGGCCAGACCGAGATGCCGGCGCGTCCGCTTGCGCCGGCGCTCTATCTCGTTGCGACGCCGATAGGCAACCTGGGCGACGTGACACTGAGGGCGCTGGAGACGATGGCGGCGGCGGACGTGCTCGCCTGCGAGGACACGCGCATTACCCGCGTATTGCTCGACCGGTACGGGATTCGCCAGAAGCCCGTCGCCTACCACGAGCACAATGCAGCCGTGACGGGTCCGCGGCTTATCGAAGCGTTGCAGCAGGGGCGCAGCGTGGCGCTCGTCTCGGACGCGGGAACGCCCCTCGTCTCGGATCCGGGATACAGGCTTGTCGAGGCCGCACGCGAGGCGGGCGTGAAGGTGGTGCCCGTCCCCGGACCCTCTGCCGCGCTGGCGGCCTTGACGGCGTCAGGGCTTCCGAATGACGCCTTCTTCTTCGCCGGTTTCCTGCCGGTGAAGGCCGGGCAGCGGCGTGCGCGGCTGGATGAA
The DNA here is from genome assembly GCA_023435335.1 of Pseudomonadota bacterium. Classification (GTDB taxonomy): domain Bacteria; phylum Pseudomonadota; class Alphaproteobacteria; order Rhizobiales; family Rhizobiaceae; genus RCIO01. The sequence goes on along the minus strand of JAEYRU010000304.1, from coordinate 16,629 downwards.
CTGAAGGCGGTGCCGGGCACCCTCATCTTCTTCGAGTCCCCGCATCGGGTGGCGGATGCGCTTGGGGCCATGGCCGAGGTCCTGGGCGACCGGCCGGCTGCGGTCTGCCGCGAACTCACCAAGACGTTTGAGGAATTCCGCACCGGCAGCTTGTTCCGGCTTGCCGATCACTATGCGCAGACAGGTGCTCCGAAGGGCGAGGTTGTCGTCTGCGTCGCTCCGCCGATCCTCGCCGAGGTGCCGAGCGAAGCCGAGGTCGACCGGCTTCTCCTCTCGCTGGCCGACGAGATGGGAGCCTCGAAGGCCGCCGCGGAGGCGGCCCGCATGACGGGAGGCAGGAAGCCCAACCTTTACCGCCGGCTGCTGGAGTTGAAGGGCGATGGCGGCTGATCCGTACCGCGCGCGCTTTCGCAACTATCGCCGCGGGCACCGCGGCGAATGGCTGGCCGCCGTCGCTTTGATGGCGAAGGGCTTCCGCATCGTCGCGCGGCGCCACCGCACGCCGCTGGGCGAGATCGACCTCATCGCAAGGCGTGGCGACCTGGTGCTCATCGTCGAGGTGAAGGTGCGACCGACGTTGCTCGAGGCGATGGACGCGGTCGGTTTCCAGTCTGCCCGCCGCATCGAGGCGGCGGCCGACCTGTGGCTGGCGCGGCAACGCGACTACGCCCGCCTTTCCGTTCGTTTCGACCTGATAGCGGTGCTGCCGCGCCGCTGGCCTGTGCATGTCCCGAGCGTCTTCGAGGGCCGCAATTAGGTCCGCTACTGGTTCCGTCCGCCCGGGCGGCAGGTGCTGGACATCGGACCGGAATCCGGCTTCCCTCCGCCTAGGAGGAGCGTTCGTCGGGAGGGAACCGTGACGCAGTTCGACTATGTGATCGCCGGTGGCGGCTCGGCGGGGGCGGTGCTGGCGGCGCGCCTGTCGGAGGATCCCGCCGTCAGCGTCTGTCTGCTGGAGGCGGGCGGCGAGGGCCGTTCGCCGCTGGTGCGCATGCCCGCCGGGGCGGCCGCCATCCTTTCGGGAAGACCGAGGTCCGGCGGCAACTGGTCCTTCGTGACCGAACCGCAACCGGGGCTCGGCGGCCGGCGCGGATATCAGCCGCGGGGCCGCGGCCTGGGCGGATCGAGCACCATAAACGCGATGCTCTACGTTCGCGGCCATCCGTCGGACTACGACGACTGGGCCGCGCAGGGTTGCGACGGATGGTCCTGGGAGGATGTCCTCCCCTTCTTCCGCCGGGCCGAGGGCAACCAGCGGGGCGCTGACGATCTGCATGGAGGGGACGGTCCGCTCCAGGTCGGCGAGCAGCAGTCGCCGCGGCCGGTGACGCGCGCCTTCCTCGAAGCCTGCACAGAGAACCAGATCAGGCTCAACGACGATTTCAACGGACCCGGGCAGGAAGGAGCCGGATTCTATCAGGTAACCCAATACTGGCACGGCGTGCAGCGCGGCGAGCGATGCTCGGCGGCGGCGGCATACCTTCATCCGGTAATGCAGCGGCCCAATCTGACGGTGATGACGGGCGCCCATGCGACGGAGATCGTGTTCGAGGGACGGCGGGCCACTGGCTTGCGTTATACGCGGCGGCGCCGCCGGTCCGAGATAGGCGCCACGCGCGAGGTCATCCTTTCAGCGGGTGCCTTCGGTTCGCCGCAACTCCTGCTTCTGTCTGGAATAGGGCGCCCGGGAGAGCTGACGCGGCATGGTATCGCGGTGCGTCACGAACTGCCGGGCGTGGGTCTCAACCTGCAGGACCATCTCGACTTCATCATGCTGTGGAAGTCGGGCGACGCCGACATGATCGGTCTGAGTGCGAAAGGCGCGCTCGCGATATTGAAAGGGATTCGCGACTGGCGCCGGGATGGGACGGGTTTGCTGACCACGCCCTATGCGGAAGCGGGCGCGTTCCTGAAATCGGACCCGTCGCTGGTCCGGCCGGACCTGCAACTCCACTTCGTCGTCGCGATGGTGGACGACCATTCGCGCAAGCTGCATATGGGGCACGGGTTCTCCTGCCATGTCTGCGTGCTACGGCCGTTCTCGCGCGGGGAGGTGGGGCTGCGGGATGCCAATCCGCTGTCGCCCCCGCGCATCGATCCGCGCTTCCTGTCAGACGAGCGCGACGCCGACCTGCTGCTGAAGGGCGCGAAGCTCACCCGGGAGATCCTTGGTGCCCCGGCGCTGGCGCGCTTCAGGGGCAGGCAAATCTATCTTGCCGGAGACGAGAGCGATGACGACCTCATGCACCACATTCGCCTCCGTGCGGACACGATCTATCATCCGGTAGGGACCTGTCGCATGGGGACGGATGACCAGGCGGTTGTCGACCCGCAATTACGTGTCCGCGGCATTGAGGGACTGCGCGTTGTCGACGCCTCAATCATGCCGACGCTCATCGGCGGAAACACCAACGCCCCAACCATCATGATCGCTGAGAAGGCCGCCGACATGATCAGGAGCGCATCGGGCGAGCAGCAATAGGAACGCACCAGAGACGGGGCAGGTGGAGGTGCGCACCACGTATCCTAAGGCGAGGTGCCTACACCCCGGACCATTCCGTCGGTGTCCACCCTCACCGTCATTCCGTGAAATGGCGCAAACCGCTCGCGAGACAGCCTGACAGCCACAGGTGTCTGCCAGCCCATCTCCTTTGCCACGATCAGGCCCAGCAAAAGGATGGCGTCGGGCTGGTGCAGCACCAGGGCTGCCGGCGCGATGCCGCGATGGACGAGTTCCATCAGCACGGCCGAAGCCGAGGACGATCCGATCGTGCCGGGCAGGAAAAGTGTGCGGCTGGCGATGTTGTGACCGTGCTGCGGATGCCGTACGTCGGCGATTCGCCCACTGGCGGGATCGACTCCACCCCAGAAGCTGATCGGTGCTGTCAGCACGAGCGCGTGCCCTTCGCCTGCCCGGCCGGACACCAGGACCTCGCCGCGCAGTCCGCTCATGCAGGCGCATCCAAGAATGCCGGACGGCCGATGACGGCGCTCTCCACGCAATCGGCCAGAGAGCCGTAGAGCACGGCGTAGCCCGTGTTGCCTGGTGCGTAATGCGCGAACTTGCCCGAATTGGTCATCACCACGCCGTGCGGCAGATCGCGCATGATAGGTGTCACCACGACGCATGTGTCCCCGACCACGATGACGCCCAAGGCTTCCAGCGCCTTGCGCCGCCCCTCTCGCTCAAGCGGCCCGAGTACGTGCCTGCCCGTGCAGGCGTATAGCGGGACGGCTAGCCTCCGCCCCGCCAGCAAGCGCTCGAGCGTCGCGAACTCGTCCAGCGACAGATGCGGGCTGCCGATCGCTACGGCGTCGATCCGGTCCGGCCGTTCGGCGGTGGAAAGTCGGCCGCGAGCGTCCGCGACCAGGGCAGGCGTGACGCGGACGATCTCCTCCGCCTCGCCGCCGCCGAGTGCGGCTGCGAGATCCGGCGCCTCCGGCGTCACTCCGGCGATGTGGAAGAGCCCGACGGCACCGGACGACGCGGCGGCCGCGCCGAACGCCTTGAGAGCGTCCTCGCCGGGATGCGCAGGCACACCAGCTAGGATGCCGACGGCATCGCCTGAAAGGCGTCCGTAGAGGCTGCCCAGAATTGGCCAGGCCGTCTCGGAAGAGAGAAATACGGGATCGATGTCCGACAGGTCCACCACAAGTCGCGCGCGGCGGTTCTCAGGGCGGTGGAGCCCATGGTCGGGGGCTCTTCCGCTGATCGCGCAGGCGATGTCCAGGAAGTCGCCGTAGCGGTTGGTTCGCGCCCCGAGCACCGAGTTGCAGAAGGCCACCGCGTTGGATTCGCCCCACGCGACGTCAGTGCCGAAGGCCGGGCGGTGCCCGGCCTGGTAGGGCGCGCAGGTCCAGCTCGCCTCGCAGCCGAGCGCGCGGTAGGCCTCCATCATGCGCCGCGCCATGCCCTGTTGCGGTTCGGCCAGGCGCACCTGCGAGCAGCCGGTCAGGTCGAGAGCGCCGACATTCAGCGTCGCCCGCACCGCCACCCGGGCGCCACCGGCCACCAGGCGTTCGGCGAAGAGCGTGCCGGAATCGCCATGGTATAGGGCTCCGTCTATGTGCGCCGAGGCGATCGGGATGAGGCGCGGCGCGCCGAGGAGCCGCCCGGCCTCCGCCACGATGCGCATGGCCAGCGCAGCGCCTTCGCCTTCGGCTTCTGAAGCGATCAAGCGCTCGGCCTCGGTGAGCGTGACGCTCACGCGCCAAGTTCCTTTTGCATGGTTATCGAAGTCGGTCGGGAGAAACCCTCATGAGCCGTTCGCGCGGTCTCGCGGAAACCCAGGCGGGCGAAGGCGGCATGATTGCCGGCAAGCTCGACGCGCGTCTGCAGTTCGATCGCGCGCTTGCCCTGCCGCCGTGCTTCCGCCTCCGCCGTTTCCACCAGCAGCCTGCCGATGCCGCAGCCCTGCAGGGCGGGTGCGACCGCCAACGTTCCGACATAGGCGTGGGCTCCGCGGTCGGCGAGGAATATGCACCCGGCCAACCGCCCTTCGTACCGGGCAACGAAGACAGTCTCGGCCGCGCATTTCTTCTTCAGCACTCCGGGGGACAGCCGCTGCGCTGAGGAGGGCGGATCGATCACCCCGTCCATGTAGGCGAAGGCCGCCTGGATAAGATCCAGCAACTCCTGCCAGCCGTCGAATCCCGCCGGCAGCGGCGTGATCTCGACTTCCCCCTCAATCGTCGGAGCGGCCATAGCGGATCGTATCGAAGCGTGCTGCGAGCGCGTCGTACATCAGGAGCCGGCCCACCAGCGGGTCGCCGATACCGGTAATGAGCTTTATGACCTCCATCGCCTGGAGCGTGCCCATCACGCCGGTCAGCGCGCCGATGACCCCCGCTACTGCGCAGGAGGGCACCAGGCCGGGCGGGGGCGGTTCGGGAAACAGGTCGCGGTAGCTCGGACAGGGCGCTCCGTCCGGTCCGCTTTCGAACGGCTTGAGCACCGTGAGGGTCCCGTCGAAGCGGCCGACCGCTGCCGTCACGAGGGGCCTGCGAGCCTGCTCGCAGGCATCCGCCACGGCATAGCGTGTATCGAAATTGTCGGTGCCGTCTGCGACGATGTCATATCGGGATACGAGTGGGCCGATGTTCGTTGTGTCGAGGCGGAGAGCATGTGTCTCCACCGCCACATGCGGGTTGATGCGCGCGATGGCCGCTTGTGCGCTCTCCACCTTGGCGATGCCCACCGCAGCGCTGTCGTGGATCACCTGGCGCTGCAGGTTGGAGAGCGAGACCGTATCGTCATCCACGATGCCGATCGTGCCCACGCCGGCGGCCGCCAGGTAGGCGAGCAGAGGGGCACCGAGCCCCCCCGCGCCGACGACCAGCACCCGCGCGCGCTTGAGCTTCTGCTGACCGGCGCCGCCGATCTCCGGCAGCACGATATGACGCGCATATCGCTCGAGTTCGTCGTCCGAGAGAGGAGGGGGCTGGATGTTCATGTTGGCAGGATAGGCCCGCGGCCCGCGATTGTCATGGTCCAGTCGTTTCCGACACCTTGCCCGCCGAGACGGTGAGGAATTGCGCCCGTCCCGCCAGGCTGTCGAACAGCGCGGCTTCCGTACCCGTCATGAAGTACTGGCAGTTGAGATCGTCGAGGATGGAAAACAGTGCTGCGCGCCGCCCGGCGTCGAGATGGGCAGCGACCTCGTCCAGCAGCAGCACCGGCGTCGACCCTGCCACCTCACCGGTAAGCCGCGCATGCGACAGGACGATGCCGATAAGCAGCGCCTTTTGTTCGCCGGTAGAGCAGAGCTCGGCGGCTTGGTCCTTGGGCGCGTGCCTGACCAGCAGGTCGGACCGATGCGGCCCGTCCAGGGTGCGTCCGGCAGCGCGGTCGCGATACCGTCCGTCGGCGAGCGCTTCGCGGAATCCCTCCTCGATATCGACCGCCGGACGCTGTCCCACCTGCTCCTCGATCGTGCCCGAAAGCGTGATGGTGGAGCGTGGAAAAGGGCTATCGCCCGGCAGCTTACCGATCATGCCGCTTAGCAATCGCACCAGTTCGGCCCGGGCGGCCGCTATCGCGGTGCCGGTCTCGGCCATCTGCGTCTCGATCGCCTCGAACCAACGGTCGTCGCGCGAGTTCTCTGCAAGCAGCCGGTTGCGCGCGCGCATCGCCTTTTCGTAATCGGCGGCGCGGCGGCCGTGCGCGGGGTCGATCGCGAGCACCAGCCGATCGAGAAAACGCCGCCGGTCACCCGCCGGCCCGGTGAACAGCGCATCCATGGCGGGGGTAAGCCAGATAATGCGCAACCACTCCGTGAGTTCGTCGGCCGAACGCGCGGCGGCGCCATTTATGCGCACCCTGCGTACGGGTTCGGCGTCGCCTTGTTGGCCAGCCGTGCCGGTGCCGATTTCGCATTCGCCGAACGGGCCTTCTATCAGCGCATGCACGGCAAAGCCCGCAGGGGTGGCATCGCGGGCGACCTCGGCCAGCGTGGCCCGCCGCAGCCCCCGGCCGGGCGACAGGAAGGATATCGCTTCGAGCAGGTTTGTCTTCCCGGCCCCGTTCTCGCCCGTGAACACGACCGGGCCGGGCTGCAGGTCGAGCGACAGACGAGCGTAGTTGCGGAAATCCGTGAGCCTGAGCCGGCTCAGATGCACCTGGGGGGGCCTGCCGGCCGCTGCCCCGCCTGGGTTCCCGGACATCGCCGTTGCGCTACACGCGCATTGGCATGAGCACGTAAAGGGTGTTCTCGTCGGTGCTGTCGCGGATGAGCGTTGGCGATCCCGCGTCCGACAGCATGAAGCGCGCCTCGCTTCCGGAGAGCTGCGCGGCGACGTCGAGCAGGTACTTGGCGTTGAAGCCGATCTCGATCGGGTCGGCGTCGTAGTCGGCTGCTATCTCCTCGGTCGCGCTGCCCGAATCCGGGTTGTTCACGGTGAGCGTGACCTGCCCGTCGGCAATGGCGAGCTTCACCGCCCTCCCGCGTTCCGACGATATGGTCGACACGCGGTCGACCGCCTGCGCAAAGCTCTGCCGGTCTATGATCAGCTTCTTGTCGTTGCCGGTCGGGATGACCCGCTCGTAGTCCGGGAAGGTGCCATCGATCAGTTTCGACGTGAGGACGACGCTGCCGATGGTAAAGCGGATCTTCGTTTCCGACAGTTCGACCGTAACGGCCACGTCGGGGTCATCCACCAGCTTCTGCAACTCACTCACGGTCTTGCGCGGGATGATGATGCCCGGCATGCCTTCGGAGCCGGCCGGCGCCTCGATCTCGGCGCGTGCGAGCCGGTGCCCGTCGGTCGCGACCGCGCGCAGCCTGAGCTGGCCCCCGCTCTCATGCGCATGCAGGTAGATGCCATTGAGGTAGTAGCGCGTTTCTTCCGTCGAGATGGCGAACTGGGTCTTCTCGATCAGCGCCTTGAGCGCCTGCGAATCCAGCCGGAAGATGTGCGAGAACGATCCCGCCGTCAGCTCGGGGAAATCGGACTGCGGAAGGCACTGCAGCTTGAAGTTCGAGCGGCCCGAGACCACCGACATCGAGTTGCCGGACTCGTCGGTCTTGAGCATCACTTCCGCGCCTTCCGGAAGCTTGCGCACGATGTCGTATAGCAGATGCGCCGGCACCGTTGTGGCACCTGCCTGCTCCATGCTGGCAGGTGTCGCCTCGGTTATTTCGAGATCAAGATCCGTCGCCTTCATCTCCAGGCTGCTTCCCTGGGCGGAAAGCAACACGTTGGAGAGGATCGGAATGGTGTTCCGGCGCTCCACCACACGGTGCACGTGGTTCAGAGACTTGAGCAGATTTGAGCGTTCGAGGATCACACGCATGAGAGGAAGGTCTCGCCAGGAAGGAGGGAACGGCCGCCCCGCGAGCACCCATCCCCGTCACGGCCCGGAACGGGCCTGAATCGGTGCCAAACTGACAGGAAAACAGACCGAAAGGCAAGCCTGCCGGTGGCGGCCGGACCCCTCTCCGGACTTGTTCTGGGGAAAAGCCCGGCGCCAATGCGCCGGGCCTGCCGCATCCCCCGACACGTGCTCAGTTAGCCTGTTCCCCGATCAGGCGTTTCAGGAGTTCGATCTCCTGCGCGAGCGTGTTGTCATTCTCGGAAAGATCCTCGATCTTGCGCACCGCGTGCAGCACTGTCGTGTGGTCGCGCCCCCCGAAACGGCGTCCAATCTCCGGCAGAGAGCGCGGCGTCATGATCTTCGACAGGTACATGGCTACCTGCCGCGGCTTGACGATGGTGCGTGTGCGCCGGTTGGACAGGAGTTCGGTCTTCGACACGTTGTAGTGGCGCGCCACAACTCGCTGGATGTCCTCGATGCGCACCCGTTTGGGCTCCCCGGCGCGGCAGATGTGACCGAGGATCTCGTCGACCCGTTCCAGCGTGATCTGCGGCTCGAACGAGTGCCGGAACAGGAGCTGGTTGAACGCCCCCTCCAGTTCCCGCCCGCTGCCGGTGACTCCCTGCGCGATGTGCTCGAGGATATGCTCAGGGATGGCCAGCGTCTGGTCCTCGGCCATGGCGGCCGCCAGTCTTTGCTTGAGGATCGTCAGCCGCATCGCATAGTCCGGCGGCCCCATTTCCAGCGCCACGCCGCCATTCAGCCGGGAGCGTACCCTGGGCTCGAGCGATTCAAGCTCTGCCGGTGGGCGATCCGCCGCTACGACCACCTGCCGCGCACTGTCGAGCAGCATGTTGATGAGATGGCAGAATTCATGCTGGATCGATTTGCCCTGCAGAAACTGCATGTCATCGATGATGAGGAGGTCGATATCGCGCAACTGCTCCTTCAGCGTCAGTGCATTGTTGTCGCGGATCGCGGTGGCGAAACGCCACATGAAGTATTCGGCGGTCAGGTAGACCACCCGCGACTCCGGCTTGATCTTCAGCGCTTCGAGCGCGATTGCCTGCAGGAGGTGCGTCTTGCCCAGCCCGACGCTCGCATGCAGGAACAGCGGATTGAAACGCACCGCATTAGATGCCTGTTCGGCCACCGCCCTCGCGGCGGCGAAGGCCACGCGGTTGGGCGGGCCTTCCACGAAGGAGGCAAAGCCGTAGCGAGCGTCAAGCGGCGAACCAAGCACCTGGCCGCGCGCGTCGTGTTCCGGAGCGTTGCGGTTGGCCGGAACGCGCTCCGGCTTCGCGGTGCCGATCGGACCGGAACCGAGTGCAGATTGGGATACACGCACGCTCTTGCGCGCCTGCACCGGATCCTCCTCGATCGGCGTCCGCGACTGCCGGGTCGTGCTGCGTACGATGATCTCGAGCTTCAGCAGGCTCGGGTCGCCCTGCTTCCACAGTTCCGCGATGAGGTCGGTGTAATGCCCGTTGATCCAGGACCGCAAGAATGCAGTAGGTACGGAAAGCCTCACTACCCCCTTTGAGGCTTCCGCCACTTTCATGCGGCCGAACCAGCTCGAATAGACCTCGCTGCCGAGGCGCGCCTTCAGTTGCGCCTTCACACGTTCAAAATTCTGCTCCGGCCCCTCGGAGTCTGCCATGCCATTCCCCTCCTCTGGTATTCTTATTGTGGAAATTGTGGGACCCGCCCAGTCCTCCCGCTCAACGCCGCTCTGCATAATGGATTCCTTTTTGTTCTTGCCTTTCCGCGACCGCGCAAGCGTCCGAACGAATGCCGAGCGAGGTCCCGTCCCCGTAAACTGCAAGTCAGATTCCGTCCTTCACCTCCTCCCGCCCTCGCCGGCGCTTCATCGTGGGGGGCTGTCTTGGCCGCACTGCCCCCGCCCAAAAAACATCCTTCCGGATCGGCGCACGCGAGGTCGCTCCGGCAAGACTGCCGAAACGATCGCTCCGCAGATACGGAACGCAAAACCCATATTTTCACTCATCGAGGGGACATAAGACGAACGCCCGCGGAACTGGTCCGCGCCAACAACGCAGCGCCTTCTTGGCTGATTGGCATGGCCCCCGGCCAGCCCTCTCGATAGGTTTGAGACTACCGAAAATGATGTGGACAGGGCAAGGCCGTAGTTAAGGATTCTTATCGATCGCAGCGCTTTAAAAGGTGCTTTGGCGCAAAATGAAGAACGGTCTCCACCGTAATCCGTTGAGAATCAAACCCTTCCCGCAGGCGCGTCCTGAAAATAAAAAATGCAAAAAAACCGGGTTGACACTCGTGCTCTGGGATGCCTTTCCGGCCCTCACGGTCGGACGATCGTAAAGCTCGCATAAGAGCTTGATTTCATGGGGAAAAGGCTTCGCCGCAAGGTGTCATGCGATTGTCAAGAACAAGCTGAGCAGGAGATGCCCGCCAAGTCGATGCCGGCAAAGCAAAGTGGGACCTGCCGGCCGCGAGGTCCAGCGTCCACCACAAGTCATTGGGTCAAAAAAGGAAAACCCGGCGCCTTGCGCCGGGTAACTTTCCCTAACGGCAGAAAGCGACCGTCAGGTGGTCAGGGACTTCACCCGGTGCGCTAGCCGCGAAACTTTCCGCGAAGCGGTGTTCTTGTGCAGGACGCCCTTCGTGGCGGCGCGCATCAACTCGGGCTGGGCGGCCTTGAAAGCGGCCTCGGCTGCTGCCTTGTCGCCCGACTCCAGCGCTTCCTCCACCTTGCGCACAAAGGTGCGCATGCGGGAGCGGCGGTTCTTGTTTACGGCGGTGCGGCGGGCGATCTTCCGCGTTGCCTTTTTGGCCGAGGACGTATTGGCCATTGTGCCTCTCTATCTCTCTGGGTCGGCCCGCGGGTCGTTTGACTAGCGAATGGCCTAAAAACAAACGGGCAGCCTGCCGGCCGCCTCTCGCGTGGCGGGCTTATAGTTCAGCTTTCCGGACGCGTCAACGTCGCTTGAGGCCCTTTTCAGCGGTTGCGGAAATTGGGGGCCCGCTTCTCGACAAAGGCGGTCATGCCCTCCTTTTGATCGTCGAGCGCGAACATCGAATGAAATATCCGCCGCTCGTAGCGCAGCCCCTCCGACAGTGTCGTCTCATAGGCCCTGTTAACGGCTTCCTTGGTCATCATCACCGCAGGCATTGAGAAGCCGGCGATCTTTTCGGCAGCCGTCAGCGCCTCCTCCAGAAGCGATGCAACCGGAACAACACGGGACGCGAGGCCGGCGCGCTCCGCCTCAGCCGCATCCATCATGCGCCCGGTCAGGCACATGTCCATCGCCTTGGACTTGCCGACGAAGCGGGCAAGCCGCTGCGAGCCACCCATGCCGGGCATGACGCCCAGCGTGATCTCCGGCTGACCGAACTTGGCGTTGTCGGCGGCGATGATAAAGTCGCACATCATGGCGAGTTCGCAGCCGCCGCCCAGGGCGTACCCGGCCACAGCCGCGACGATTGGCTTGCGGATGCGCGTGGCCTCTTCCCAGCCGGCGAAGAAGTCCTCGAGGAATGCGTCGACATAGGACTTGTGCTGCATCTCCTTGATATCGGCCCCGGCCGCGAAGGCCTTCTCCGAGCCAGTGATCACGATCGCCCCAACACTTCGGTCGGCCTCAAATGCGTTCAGCGCCTGAACCACTTCCCGCAACACCGTGGTGTTGAGCGCGTTGAGCGCCTTCGGGCGGTTGAGGGTCACCAGCCCGACCTTGCCGCGCGTTTCAACGAGAATGGTTTCGTAGGCCATGTGACTGTCCTCCAGCTAGGTTCGCGGGTGGCTTAGCCTAGCGCTGGCACGTGCGGCAATAGAAAGTGGACCGTCCCGACTGCACGATGCGAGTGATCGTGCCGCTGCAGCCAGGGCGGCGGCATGGCTCACCCTCCCGGTCATAGGCGTCGAAGGAATGCTGGAAATAGCCGAGCGACCCATCGGCGTGCACATAGTCGCGCAGCGACGAGCCGCCGGCCGCAATGGCCTCGGTTATCACCGAGCGGATCGCCTCGGCCAGCGCATCGGTTCGCCGGGTGGTGGGCTGGCGTGCTGAAACGATCGAACCCGCCTCGCGCTTGGGCGATAGACGGGCCCGCCACAGCGCCTCGCAGACATATATGTTGCCCAGCCCCGCAATCAGCCGCTGGTCGCCCAGGGCGGCCTTGAGCGGTGCCCTCTTGCCCGCGAAGAGCCGGTTGATGAGCGCGCCGTCGAGCACGTTGCCGGTCGGCTCCACCCCGAGCCCGGCAAGCAGCGGATGCTGTTCCAGCCGCGCTTCCTCGGCAAAAAGCATGAAGCCGAAGCGGCGCGGATCGTTGAAGATCACGTCGACGCGGGATCCGTCCCGCGCCCGCAGATGGAAGGCGACATGATCGTGCGCCGCCGCCTTGGAGCGCTCGCGGTGGAAGGATCCGGGCGTAGCGGCCTCATCTCCGGTCTCGATCCGGAAAGAGCCGGACATCCCCAGATGGCAGATCAGCACTGGATCCCGGTCGAGATGGAAGATGAGATACTTCGCTCGGCGGCTTATGGCCCGGATTTTACGCCCTTCCAGGCTTGCGCTGAAGTTCGCCGGAAAGGGGAAACGCAGGTCCGGCCGCCGCTGCTCGACCGTTTCGATCAGTGCGCCTTCCATCGCCGGCTGAAGCCCCCGCCGGACCGTCTCGACCTCGGGAAGCTCAGGCATTGCCACCAATGGTTGCGAGGAAGGAAGTGCCGTGCGGCCCTGGCGCCAGCCCCAGATGTTGGGCCACGGTCTCGCCGATATCGGCGAAAGTCGGCCGCACGCCGATGCTTCCGGCGCGAAGCGTCGGTCCTGTACCGATAACCGGCACGCGTTCGCGTGTATGATCCGTGCCGCGCCAGGTGGGGTCGTTGCCGTGGTCCGCCGTCAAGATGAACAAGTCGCCTGGTCTCAGCCTCGTCAGGGCTTCCGGCAGCCGCCGGTCGAAGGCTTCCAGCGCGGCCGCATAGCCCGGCACGTCGCGTCGGTGGCCAAAGAGCGAGTCGAAGTCGACGAAGTTGGCGAAGACGAGGTCGCCGTCCCGCGCATCGTCCATCGAGCCCAGGGCGGCGTCGAACATGGCCATATTGTCGGGCGCCTTGCGCACCTCTGAAACGCCGCGGTGCGCGAAGATGTCGCCGATCTTTCCCACTGCGATCATCCGACCGCCGGACGCGACGACCCGGTCCAGCAGCGTGGGCTCCGGCGGAGGCACGGAATAGTCCTTGCGGTTGGCCGTTCGCACGAAGTCCGTCCTGCTCTCGCCGACGAAGGGCCGGGCGATCACGCGGCCTATGTTGTAGGGATCGGCGAGCCGCCGCGCGACCTTGCAGACATCGTAGAGGCGCTGGAGGCCGAAAGCGCCTTCATGCGCTGCGATCTGGATAACCGAATCCGCTGACGTGTAGACGATCGGCTTGTCGGTCGCGAGGTGTTCTTCGCCGAGCCGTTCGATAATCTCTGTACCGGATGCGTGACAGTTGCCGAGGATGCCCGGCAGCCCCGCTTCCTGGACAAGCGCGTCGGTCAGCTCGCGCGGGAAGGCCGGTACTGTGTCGGGAAAATAGCCCCAGTCGAAGGTCACGGGGACGCCGGAGATCTCCCAGTGCCCGGAAGGCGTGTCCTTGCCGCTCGAAACCTCGCTTGCAGCGCCGTAGAACCCTTCAGGCTCGGGCATGTCGGGCGAAACAGCGGTTCCGGTCGCCAGCGCAGCCGCGTGGTCGAGTCCGAGCCGGCGCATGTGTGGCAGTTCGATCGGCCCGGAGCGCAACCCGGCACGGTCCCCGTCGCCTTTGGCGCATGCCGCGTGGATGTGCCCATATGTATCGGAACCCGCGTCGCCGAAGCGATCTGCGTCTGGCGCGCCGCCTATGCCGAAGGAATCGAGGACGAAGATGAAAGCCCGGGCCATCGCGCAGACATAGGCGTCAAACAGGCTGTTGGCAATTTGGAAGAGAGCAGCCGTTCAGCAGCTGTTGCAGTCGATCTTGGTGCTCATGCGCGGGCGCAGATAATAGGTCTCGTCCATCGCAATCCCGTCGAAGGCAGCGGCCAGTCCCAGCGACTGCTTCTGGTCGACCGTCCAGGTGATGACCGGCCGGTAGGCCAGGGCGCTCTCGACCCGCACCAGGAACGTGTTGCGGATCTTCAGCTTCTCCGGGACCGTGGTGGTCGAGCCCTTGACCGGCCCCGCCCCGGCGGCTCCGTTCTGCAGCTTGCGCGACCAGGCGACCAGAACTTTCGGCGCTTCCTCGTCCGTGATCTGGATCGCGGTGATCGTAATCGTGGAGGTAGACCGGTTGTAGGGTTGCAGGATGGACTCGCCGATCCTGAGGATGGCGTCCAGCTCTGTCGTATTGGTCTCCTGCTGCTGTTGTGTCACGAGGTCGGCCACCATGCTGCCCACGCGGCCGATCTTCTTGTTGACCTCGATCGCCTGCGATACTTCCATGGTGACGAAATAGAGCGACAGCAGCACCGGCGCGATGAAGGCGAACTCGATCGCCGCCACGCCTCGCTGCTCGCCGGCGAAGTGGGACAGTGCCGTCCGCAGCCGAAGAACCGCCGACCTTGCGATGTCGGTCGCCGCCATGTGCAGGCTCCTCCGCTCGTCCGCGATGGTCTTCTCAGTCATCGAAGGGCTCGTTCTGCCAGGTGGAGGTGGCGAAATGCAGGGTCTTGCCGCCCGCGAGATTGGACATCGACTTCCGCATCAGGTCGGTCATCACAGGCCAACGGTAGAATACCCGCAGCACGTTCTTCGACATCGACGGACCCGGCGCGACGGCGAAGTCCGTGGTATCGATGTCGCCGCCTGTGGTGAACTTGATCCTCAGTTTCGCCGCGTCGGCAAAGGTCGGGAAGGAACGGAGGTCGACTTCGAGATTGGTCAGGCAGTCGTTGCCGGCCAGGACGCTGATGCGGCCGCAGATGTCGGCCTTCAGCGCATTCTTGGTGACGTCCGCCGGCCTCAACTGTCCGGTGCGCAATTGCCGCGCGATATCGTCGGTCGCGTTGGCAAGAACCTGCTGGGCAGCGAACGAGATGCTGCTTTCAAGAATTGCGAAGATGAGCAGCGCGAACGGAATGGCCAGCATCGTGAACTCGATGGCCACGCTGCCGCGCCGATCCCGGCGAAAGCGGGAAAACGGAATGATGCGCTGCCAGCCTTTCGCGGCCGGTTTGCCGTCGTTTCGCATTCTACGCCCCTGACCGCCCCAATGCGGTTCGTATCAGCCGACAATAATCTGCAGGGATTGAATTCCCGTTCTTGCGGTCGGACGAATTGAGACGGTTTCGCTAACCGCCTGTTAGCCAAGCAGGGGGGCCGCGATCGCCTATTGGCCGGCGCTCATCTCCATCTCGGAGGTGCGTTCCGCCTCGCTCTTGAACGAGCTCTCGCAGTAGGGCGTACAGGACAAGGTCTGCACGGAGGCACGACGGTAGACGCGCACCGAACTGGGATTGTCGCGCGATACGGTCACCTGCTCGTCGACGATCGGATTGCCCTCGGCGTCGAGCACCACGAGATTGGTGACGCCAAATCCCCTGCCGGTGAGTACGATGGTCGTCGAATCCTGCACCGAGGCATCCGCAATCAGCGGATTGCCGATGACGATCGTGTCCGCGGGGCGTGCGAGTTTCACGATCTTGGCCTGGTTCATCATGACGTCTATGCCCGAAGCGGCGATCGCCTCTGCGCCCGCCAGAAGCATGGTCGACGCGACAAGGCAGGCGCGTGTGGTCTGCTTGATCCGTATGCGTCCCGAACGCGACATGCTGCTCTCCGCTCAAACCCTTTCGCAACATGAATGAGATTGGTGAACCAAGCGTTAAGTGCGCGCGCTGCATAAGCGAGGGCGGATCGTGATCACGCGCAAGATGGCCGCTGCCGTTAACCCGCGGCTAACCATGTCCGTTAACGCCATCGCAATCGCTACCGCTTACCAGCAGGCTATTGCCGCGTGCCGCGCAGTTGCGCCCGCCCGGCACGAGCTAGCACTGCTTACCTTTGTTTAACGGCGCAGCGCATAGCGTTCAGTTCCCGAAACCAAGACGCGTCATGGATCCTCGTCATGCTCGAAGCTGCGATTCTCGTGGTTTTTCCTTTCTGCATGCTGTTCGCGGCCATCTCCGACATGGTTTCGATGACAATCGCCAATCGAGTGGCGGTAATCCTTGTCGGCGCTTTCGCAGTGCTGGCGCCGCTCACCGGCATGGACTGGGCGACCTACGGTATGCATTTCGCGGCGGGCGCGCTGGTGCTCGCGGTGACCTTCGGCCTTTTCGCCGTCGGCGGCATGGGCGGCGGTGACGCCAAGCTGCTCGCCGCCACCGCAGTGTGGATGGGATTCGGGATCGTGTTGGTCAATTATCTCGTGCTGGGCGCTATGCTCGGCGGCGTGCTCACGATCGCGATCCTCGCTTTCCGCAAGTCGCCCACGTCGCTGTTCGCGGGCCGCAACATGTTCCTGCGCCACTTCGCCGACGAAAAGGCGGGAATTCCCTACGGTATCGCGCTTGGAATCGCGGGTCTCGTTGCCTATCCCGAGACAGCCCTCATGCAGTGGGTGCTGGAGCGCTTCGCAGCTCACTGAAATATCCCCGGGCTGCGGCCCGATTCTGCGCGTTGGATCGGCGGCGCAACGAACGGTATTTTCGTCAACTTTAAATTAAGCACGATTGTAAGCGTTCCATTAACCGTAATTTGACGATTGCCCGTCAATTGTCCGGGGGTGGCAATCGGTTCGCCGAGTACGAGGTCCGGACATGAATACATCGCGTGTTATCATTCTCGGCGTCGCCGTTCTGGCGGCG
>JAEYRU010000247.1 GCA_023435335.1 Pseudomonadota bacterium | reverse complement strand
GGTCGTCGTCATGCCCGACCCAGACATGGCCGCCGGTCGGCCATGTCACGAGCCGCGCATCGGCGATCCCGGCAACGAGATGGCGCGCGCCGTCCAGCGTGCCGAAGCGGTCGTCCTCCAGCGAGATAGCCAGCGCGGGCGCCGTGATCCTGCCGATCTCCTGCTCCGCCGGATTGGCCGACAGCCGCGCGTCGTTCATCAACCCGCGCGTCCGCCGGCTGACCGGCAGGATTTCGCGCATGATCCGTTCTGCCCGGGCCCTTTCTGCCGGCGGGGCGGCGGCGACCAGTGCCGGGTCGGTGGCCAGCATGGTTCCGATCATCACGTCCGGCATGACCCTAAGCGCCGACCAGAAAAGGAAATCGGATCCGAGCAGCGTGAACAGCACGCGCTCCTGCGTCGCCGTCATCGGTTGCAGGCTCGGCCGGTCCGGCGAGTACGTTGCCGGAACGATGGCGATCAGCGCGCTGCAGCGGTCAGGGTGGCGGATCGCGAATTCGACCGCCGACAGCGCGCCCGCCGATCCGCCCGCCACCGGCAGCTTCTCGATACCGAGCGCATCGAGAAGGTCGGCGAAGGCGTCGGCCTGGTTGGCCGAACTCGGATCGGCGGGGAAGTCGCTGCGCAGATAGCCGAAGCGCGACGGGGAGACCACCTGGTAGCCCATGGGGGGCAACCGTTGCGCGAACAGCAGCCCCTGGTCGAATCCTCCGCCCGTGCCATGGACCATCAGGACGGGCCGCCCCTCACCGGCAACGGCGTACTCCATGATGCCGAAACGCGTCTGGACGGTCGAACTGCTTGCGGAGACGCGCGCCCGTTCTGCCGAGATCGCGCGCGAATAGGCCGAACCCACGGCGCCCCCGGCAATTGCCGCGGCGCCGGCTGCGATCCCCAGCCCGATGAATGTCCTGCGCGAAACCACTGCCAGATCCTCCGAGCCGGCAGCAAAGCCGCTCGGGCAGGCAGGCGCATTGATGGGAATCAATGGCGCTACGAGATCTGCCGCGCGGATCGCCCCTGATTCTTGACCGGGCGAGGGCTATCCGGCTGCGCCCCTCGCGAGCGCCGGCTCAGACGTCGAACACGCTGATCCTGCGCTGGTTGAACTTCAAGGCGATCTCCCCGCGCACGAGGGCGAGCGCCTTCTCGCCGAAGACCTCGCGCCGCCATCCGTGCAGCGCCGGCACGTCCGCCGCTTCGCCGTCGGCCGCGATGCGGTCGAGGTCGTCGCTGGAGGCGAGCACCTTGGTCGCCACGCCCTCGCTCTCGGCCACCATGCGCAGCAGCACTTTGAGCAGTTCGGCCGCCGCGCTCGAGCCTTCCGCCGGCTGCGCGAATTTCGGCAGGCGCGGCAACTCCTCCCTGGGAATGTCGAGCGCCCGCTGCACCGCCGCCAGCAGGCCCTGCGCGCTGGAGGAGCGCTCCCAGCCCTTGGGCGTCGTGCGCAGGCGTCCCAACGCCTCCGCGTCGGCCGGCGCCTGCTGGGCTATCTCGAAGATGGCGTCGTCCTTGAGCACGCGGCCGCGCGGCACGTTGCGTTCGCGTGCCTCGCGTTCGCGCCACGCCGCCACCTGCTGCACGATGGCGAGTTCCAGCGGCTTGCGCGCGCGCACCTTCAACCGCCTCCAGGCCTCGTCCGGATGCTGGTCGTAGGTCCTGCGCGAGGTCAGCACTTCCATCTCCTCGTTCAGCCAGTGCGCGCGGTTCTCCCGCTCCAGTTCGGCGACCAGGTGGTAATAGACGTCGATCAGGTGGGTTACGTCGGCCAGCGCATATTCGAGCTGCTTGTCGGTGAGCGGCCGCCGCCGCCAGTCGGTGAAGCGCGACGACTTGTCGATGCGCCCCCCCGAGACCTTCTGCACCAGCTGCTCGTAGGACACGCTCTCCCCGAAGCCGCACACCATCGCCGCCACCTGCGTGTCGAACACCGGGTGCGGAATGAGCCCGCCGCGATGGAAGACGATCTCGATGTCCTGCCGGGCCGCGTGGAACACCTTGAGTATGCGCTCGTCGCCCATCAATTCGAAGAACGGAGCGAGTTCGATCCCGGGCGCCAGCGGGTCCACCAGCGCGGTGGTATCCGGCGTCGCCATCTGGATCAGGCAGAGCTCCGGCCAGAAGGTCGTCTCCCGGATGAACTCTGTATCGACGGTTACGAAATCGGACTTGCGGATTGCGGCGATTGCCGCGTCCAGTTCACTCTGCTTGGTGATCAGCTGCATTCGGCTTCTGTAGTGTCATTTTCCCGCTTGTTGAAGCGTTTACTTGCGACTCTTGGCGTCCTTCTCGCCCGCCCCGCGCCCCGCCAGCTTGCCGAACAGCAATGACGTGCGCAGCAGTGCGGAGAAGCGGCCGCGCTGGCTCTGCGGCACCGGCGGCCGCGCCGTCATGCGATAGAGGATGACGATGATGAGGCCGGCATAGACGGCCGCCGAGAACTGGAAGAGCGCGTGCGGCCCGAACAGCGCCATCACGTAGGACGCCGCGAACGGGCCGAACACGGCCCCGAACGAATAGAACATCATCAGGCCGGCATTGAGCAGCACGAATTCGTTCTTGCCCGCATGGTCGTTGGCGTGCGCCGCCGACAGCGAATAGAGCGGCATGGCGAAGGAGCCGAACACGAAGACCAGCGCGAAATTGGTCAGCGGGTCGCTGCCCGCGAAATACCAGAGCGCGAGCGCCGCCATCATCGCGAAACCCGCCGTGATCAGCAGCACCACGCGCCTGTCCCACCGGTCGGACAGGTATCCGAGCGGATACTGGATCACCACGCCGCCGACGATGG
>JAEYRU010000041.1 GCA_023435335.1 Pseudomonadota bacterium | reverse complement strand
CCCGCCGGGCCACGCCTGTATACAGGCTGTGTTCCGCAGCTTCGTTCACCCAATAGCTTCAAAGGCGCGCAAGAGCAATCCCCATGACTTTCCCGGGCGGAAAGCCGGAGGTCCGGAAAGGGGATTCGTGGGATGGCCTGGTATTGCGCAATCGGGCGGATGGCGGGAGGTCGCATCGGTATACAGCCGGGCGCCCTAAAGGAATGGCGCGGCTGGCCCTGCCAACGAGTGCCTTAGTCAGCGCCCCCGCCGCGCCCTGGCGGAATGCTCAATCGGCCGGGAAGGCCCAGGAGCGAAACAACTCGCCGCAATCGACCTTGGTCTTCGACGCCGGGCGCGAGGCCGTTACGGCATCGGCGGCCGGTGACAGGCGCGACGGGCCAGCTTCTGCGGCGGCTTCGCGCGGTCGAACCAGATTGCTTCGCCCGCGCCGCCGCAGCAGGGCCGCGGCGCCGGGCAACTCGATCGAGTCTGATGCCGTGCTCCGGTTGGTCTCAATGATCATGGAACTCCTCCCTGGCGCGCCTCCTCATGTCGCTGTCGCCCGGGCCGGACAAGGAGGGCGAACATCGCACTGACGCTTAGCGCTCTAAGCGGCGAGCCCCGCAAAAGTTCCCCATCCTGGCAAGAAAACTCCTCCATGCGTGCGTGCATCGCGGGGCCGATGCCGGGAGGTTGTGGTGCCGCGCCGCAGGGAACCTTTGCGATCTGTTTGGAGTTCAGCCCTCGAACGGAGAAGCTTCATGCCGTCTTCGAACGGAGGGGTACTGCCCAAGCCAAGGTATCACAGCGGAGGCCGCAGCGTGTTTGCGCGGGATCGTCGGTGAGGGCGGTCCGTACTAGCACACAGGACCCGCGGACCGGCGAACCAGCCGAACCGGACTTCGCGCGGCTCAAGGCCCTGGCGCGCGACCGCGTGGCCATAGAGTCCGTAAGCCCCGAGATCGACGGCGGGCGCTTCGCGGTGAAAGCCGTTGCCGGTGAGCCGTTTACGGTCGAGGCGGACATCTTCTGCGACGGACATGATGCCATCGAGGCGGCATTGCTGTGGCGAAAGGACCGCGATGGGGAATGGCACGAAGTCCCCATGTCCTTCGTGGAGAACGATCGCTGGCAGGCACGCAATGTCTTCCGCGAGATCGGCATGCATCAGTTCACTCTGATTGCGTGGCGCGACCTGTTTGCGACGTGGCGAAAGGAACTGGATAAGAAGCTGGCGGCGGGCCTTACCGTTTCACTTGAGATCGAGGAAGGGCGACGCCTCGTCGGCGCGGCGGCTTCGGCCCAATCGCAAGGCGGGGGCAGGTGGACGGCCGCGCTGGCGGACCTACGTGACCGCATCGAAAGCGCGGACGAGGACGAGCGCCTGGAGCTCCTCGGCTCCGAGGAAACGCTTGCCTTGATGAGATGGGGAGGTCCCCGCACCAACCTCAGCCAGTACGAGCGCGTGCTCGACGTCTTCGTGGATCGTGAACGGGCCGCCTTCAGCGCCTGGTACGAACTTATGCCGCGCTCGCAGGGCAAACCCGGCGTGCATGGTACGTTCGACGACGTGATCGCCCGGTTGCCCTATGTGCGCGACCTAGGCTTCGACGTACTCTACCTGCTACCGATCCATCCAATCGGCAGGACAAATCGCAAAGGCCGCAACAACAGCCTGACCCCCGGTCCTGACGATCCCGGCAGCCCCTACGCGATTGGAGCGCGGGAAGGGGGTCATGACGCGATCCATCCCGAGCTGGGCACGTTCGCGGATTTCGAGCGACTGGTGAAAGCAGCCGAGGACCATGGTCTCGAAATTGCCCTCGACTTCGCCATCCAGTGTTCTCCCGACCACCCCTGGATCAGGGAACATCCCGAGTGGTTCGACTGGCGTCCCGACGGCACGATCAAGTTTGCGGAGAATCCGCCGAAGAAATACGAGGACATCGTCAACGTCCATTTCTACCGCGACGCCATACCGGGCCTGTGGATCGCGCTGCGCGACATCGTGCTGTTCTGGGTGGACAAGGGCGTCAGGATCTTCCGCGTCGACAATCCGCACACCAAGCCGTTTCCGTTCTGGGAGTGGATGATCGGCGAGGTCCGCGCGCGGCACCCGGAGGTCATCTTCCTGGCGGAGGCCTTCACGCGGCCGAAGGTCATGAAACGACTCGCCAAGGTGGGCTTCAACCAGTCCTATTCGTACTTCACGTGGCGCAACGAGAAGGCGGAGATCGAGGAGTACCTGACTGAACTGACACAGGACGAGTGCCGCCACTACATGCGGCCCAACTTCTTTGCCAATACGCCGGACATCAATCCCTTCTACCTGCAGACCAGCGGACGGCCCGGCTTCCGCACAAGGCTGGTGCTCGCCGCCACGCTCGCAGGCAACTATGGAATCTATAACGGCTTCGAGATTTGCGAGGCGGCGGCCGTTGCCGGCAAGGAGGAGTATCTCGATTCCGAGAAGTACCAGCTCAGGCAGTGGAACATGGATGCCTGGGGCAACATCCGTGACGACATCAAGCTCATAAACCGCCTGCGGCGCGAACATGCAGCCCTGCGCTCGTTCACTTCGCTCGCATTCTACAACGCCACCAACCCGAACGTCCTCTACTACGGCAAGATGGACGAGGAGAACGACAGCTTCATCCTCTTCCATGTGAACCTCGATCCCCACAATGCGCAGGAGACGCATTTCGAGGTGCCACTCTGGGAGTTCGGCATCCCCGACGATGGGTCGATCGAAGTCCAGGATCTGGTCCGCGGCAACCATTTCACCTGGCACGGCAAGACCCATTGGCTGCGACTCGACCCGCATGAGAACCCCTACGGGATCTGGCGCCTGCTCCCGCCGAGGAGCCTGCCATGACGATGCACCAGCGCGGCAAGGCGGCATTCGCCGTTATCGATCGCTCCCAGGCCGATTGGTACAAGGACGCGGTCATCTACCAGTTGCACGTCAAGGCGTTCCAGGATTCCAATGACGACGGCGTGGGCGACTTCGCGGGCCTCATGCAACGGCTTGACTACATCCAGGAGCTGGGCGTCACGGCGATCTGGCTGCTGCCGTTCTATCCGTCGCCGCTCCGGGACGACGGATACGACATAGCCGACTACAAGGCGATCAATCCGACATACGGGAAGATGGCCGATTTCAAGGCGTTCGTGACCGAAGCTCACCGGCGCGGGCTGCGGGTCATCACCGAACTCGTCATCAATCACACGTCCGACCAGCATCCCTGGTTTCAGCGGGCGCGGGAGGCGAAACCCGGTTCGGCGGCGCGCGACATGTATGTGTGGAGCGACACCGACGCGAAGTTTCCCGAGACGCGGATCATCTTCACCGACACGGAGAAATCGAACTGGGCCTGGGACCCGGTCGCAGGCGCCTACTACTGGCACCGCTTCTATTCGCACCAGCCGGACCTCAATTTCGACAACCCGCGCGTGCTGCGGGAAGTGTTGAAGGTCATGCACTACTGGCTCGAGATGGGCGTGGACGGGCTGCGGCTCGACGCCATCCCCTACCTGATCGAGCGCGAGGGCACCAACAACGAAAACCTGCCCGAGACGCACGAGATACTAAAGCAGATCAGGGCGGAGCTGGACGCCCACTATCCCGACCGTATGCTGCTTGCCGAAGCCAACCAGTGGCCGGAGGATACGCGCCCCTATTTCGGCGAGGGCGACGAATGCCACATGGGCTTCCACTTCCCGCTGATCCCGCGGATGTACATGGCGCTGGCGCAGGAAGACCGGCATCCGATCACGGACATCATCCGCCAGACGCCCGACATCCCCGAGGGCTGCCAGTGGGGGATATTCCTGCGCAACCATGACGAGCTGACGCTCGAGATGGTCACCGATGTGGAGCGCGATTACCTGTGGCGCACCTATGCGGAGGACACGCGCGCGCGCATCAACCTTGGCATACGCCGCCGGCTGGCGCCTCTGATGCAGAACGACCGGCGCAAGATCGAGTTGATGAACCTGCTGCTCCTGTCCATGCCGGGAACGCCGATTCTCTATTACGGCGACGAACTAGGCATGGGGGACAACTACTATCTCGGCGACCGCGACGGCGTGCGCACGCCGATGCAGTGGTCGCTCGACCGCAATGCCGGCTTTTCGCGGGCCAATCCGCAACAGCTGTTCCTGCCCGTTATTCAGGACCCGATCTACGGCTATCAGGCGGTGAACGTGGAGAGCCAGCAGCATGACCCCTCGTCGCTGCTCAACTGGATGCGGCGCGTGGTCGCCGTGCGCAAGCAACACCCGGCTTTCGGCCGCGGCACGCTGCGACTGCTCTATCCGCTCAACCGGCGCGTACTGGCCTATGTGCGCGAGTACGAAAACGACCGCATCCTGTGCGTGGCGAACCTTTCGCGCTCCGCCCAGGCGGTCGAGGTCGATCTCTCGCCCTGGCGCGGCGCGGTGCCGATCGAGCTGACCGGGCGCTCGGCCTTCCCGCCGGTCGGAGACCTGCCTTACCTCATCACCTTGCCGGCCTACGGCTTCTACTGGTTCCTGCTGGCCGACGAGGCGGAAGCGCCGTCGTGGCATCAGCCAATGCCGGAAATCCTGCCCGAGTTCGTGACGCTGACGACAAGTGGGGGGCGGCTGCCAAGCGTCCTGACCGGCCGCGAAAAACGGCAGATCGAGGAGGAAGTGCTGCCCAAGTACCTGCCGCTGCAGCGTTGGTTTGCGGCCAAGGATCGAAGGATAGTGAGAACCGAGATCGTGGAACTCGGCGAGTTCGACGACGGACGACATGTGCTGGCCGAGGTGAAGGTAGACTTCGACGGTGCCGCGCACCGCTATTTCCTGCCGCTTTCGGCCCGATGGGGTGAGGAAAATCTGGCTTTCGGCGCTCCCAAGCTCTCCTACACGATCGCCAAACTCCGGCACGGCCCGCGTGTCGGAGCTCTGATCGACGGCGTGTTCGACGAGGAACTAGCCCGGCGGCTGCTTGAAGGGATGCGCGAGGGAACCACGCTGGATTCGCCGGCTGGGCGCATTGTGCTGGGGGGCGGCCGGCTACTCCAAGAGATCGCCGACCCCGGTGAGCCGCGGCCGATCGGGGTGGAGCAGAGCAACCTGTCGGTAGCCTTCAGCGACAAGCTCGTCCTCAAGATCTACCGCCGGCTCCGGAGCGGCGAACAGCCGGAAGTGGAGATGGCCCGCTTCCTCACGCAGCAGGGCTTCTCCAATACCCCCGCCTTCCTGGGGTGCATCGAGCATCGGCCCGCGGACAATAGCGATACTACGGTACTTGCCGCCGCGTTCGCATACGTTGCCAACCAGGGCGATGCGTGGGGCGTCGTTACCGATGCTTTGCAGCGTGACCTGGAGGAACTGGAGATCCAGGCCGAGATGTCGGGCGGAGCGGCAGACGGGGGGACGAACTTCTTCTTCCCGCTCGCCATTGGCGAGTTGCTCGGCCGGCGCACGGCCGAATTACACTACGCGCTCGCGGGACCGACCGACGAGACGGATTTTGCGATCGAGCCCGTGACGGCCGCGGACATCGCCGACTGGGCGGCGGAGGCCGCAGCTGATCTCGCGATCATGTTCGAGCGCCTCGAGTCGGCACTACCCGGTCTGCCGCAATCGGCGAAGGATGCGGGGATGGCCGTTCTCGCCGCGCGCGAGGCGCTCGTCGCACGCGTGCACCGCGTAACGCAAATGCAGCCCAGCGGGGCGCGTTCCCGCATACATGGCGACTATCATCTCGGGCAGGTGCTCGTGGCCCGCGACGATCTGGTGATCATCGATTTCGAAGGCGAGCCGCGGCGGACCATCGATCAACGCCGGGGCAAGTCCTCGCCTCTTCGCGACGTGGCCGGCATGTTGCGGTCATTGGACTATGCAGCGGCGACGGTGATGGAGCATGGGACGCGTACTGGCGCGCTGACAGGGGAGGCGGCGGGGCAACGCGTGGCGAAGTGGCGGGAGCTCAACGCCGCGCAGTTCCTTTCTGCATACCGCGAGCGAATCGCAGGGTGCCCGACTTGGCCGGACGATCCGGAGTTCGCGGAAGCGCTCCTGGACATGTTCACAGTGCAGAAAGCCGCCTACGAGGTCGTCTACGAACTGGCGAACCGACCGGCGTGGGTGGCAATCCCCCTGACCGGGTTGCTCGATATCGTGTCCAGGCCCCCGGGCATCGTGGCAGCCTGATTTCACCGGCCGCCCGGAACCTTGGTGCCAATGGAAGGTTAAGAAGCCGGCGGGGAGGGTGATCCGTTCCGTCCCATCTAGTGAAAGCTCCATTCCGGCTCGGAATAACTTCTCAGCAGCAAGAGGCCCCATGCCCAAGGCCAGACAGCAGGTCTTGCCCGGTTCTCCTATCCCGCTCGGCGCGCATTGGGATGGGTCGGGCGTGAATTTCGCGTTGTTCTCCGCACATGCCACCAAGGTCGAACTGTGCCTTTTCGACCGAAGCGGGCGCAGGGAACTGGAGCGCATTGCGCTTCCCGAATACACGCACGAGGTGTGGCACGGCTACCTGCCGGACGTGCGGCCGGGGGAACTCTACGGCTACCGCGTTCATGGGCCCTACGCGCCGGAGGCCGGCCACCGCTTCAATCCCAACAAGCTTCTGCTCGACCCTTACGCGCTTGAGCTTCGCGGCGAGATAAAGTGGCACGACGCTGTATTCGGGTACCGCGTGGGCCATCACCGCGAGGACCTCTCCTTCGACCGGCGGGACTCGGCTTTCGTGATGCCGAAATGCGTTGTGGTCGACCCCGCTGTCACCTGGGGAAACGACATCCGCCCGCAGGTGCCCTGGGCGGAAACGATCATTTACGAGGCCCACGTCAAGGGAATGACAGCGCTGCGGGACGATCTGCCGCCGCA
>JAEYRU010000212.1 GCA_023435335.1 Pseudomonadota bacterium | reverse complement strand
ATCATGCCGCCGATGACGAAGAGGATGAGCAATGCCGCCATGGGCACGATGGTGCGGGAAACCTTCAGGCCGAACAGCGCCCAGGTGGGCATCAGCACCGCCATGAAGAGTTCGTAGGGCGCAGGTTCTCGCACCACGAACCCGGTCAGGAACACGGCGAACGCCACCGCTGCCGAGGTGATCAGGGCGATCAGCTTTGCGTTGACCGCCGCCCGGGGCAGCGCCGCGCGCTCTATGTGCTGGGATAGCGCCGTCAATAGGCGTTTTCCGTGTTGAGCAGGCGGATCGGCGTCAGCAGCAGGATCTTGAGGTCGAGCCAGAGCGACCAGTTCTCGATGTAGTAGAGGTCGAGCTCGGTACGCCTGCGTATCTTCTCGTCAGTGTCCATCTCGCCGCGCCAGCCGTTGATCTGCGCCCAGCCGGTCACGCCGGGCTTGACCTTGTGGCGGGCAAAGTAGCCGTCGACCACCTCCGTATAGAGGAGATTGTGGGATTGTGCGGCCACCGCATGCGGCCTGGGCCCGACCAGCGAAAGCGAGCCCATGAGCGAATTGAAGAATTGCGGCAGTTCGTCGATCGAGGTCTTGCGGATGAAGCGGCCGACGCGGGTGACGCGCGGATCGTTCTTCGTCACGGTCTTTCTAGCCGTCGGGTCCGACTGGTCGGCATACATGGAGCGGAACTTGTAGACCTCCACGACCTCGTTGTTGAACCCGTGCCGCTTCTGCTTGAACAGGACCGGTCCCCGGCTGTCGAGCTTGATGGCGACGGCGGTGGCCAGCATGACGGGCGAGAAGACGACGATGCCCAGAAGACTGAAGACAATGTCGAAAGTGCGCTTGGTCACCGAGTCCCAGTCGTTGATCGGCTTGTCGAATATGTCCAGCATCGGCACGGAGCCGATATATGAATACGAGCGCGGCCGGAACTGAAGTTCGGCGGAATGGGCCGACAGCCGGATGTCTACCGGCAGCACCCACAGCTTCTTGAGCATCGAAAGCACGCGCTTCTCCGCGGAGATCGGCAGGGAGACGATCAGCATGTCGATGCGCGCGATGCGGGCGAAGGCCGTCAATTCCGCGATCGTGCCCAGCTTCGGATAGCCGGCCACGACCGGGGGCGAACGCCTGTCGTCGCGGTCGTCGAATATGCCGCAGATGCGAATGTCGTTGAATGGCTGCTGTTCGATCGAACGGATGAGCGCTTCCGCGCCCTTGCCTCCGCCGACGATGATGGCGCGGCGTTCCATCACCCCGTTACGCGCCCAGCGCCGTACAAGCCGGGCGATCACGAGGCGCAATGCAAGGAATGCAACTAGGCCGCTTGCGAACCAGCCGCCGAACCACAGGCGGGAGAAGTCGGCCGAAATCTTGAGGAAGAAGCCGGCGAGCGCCATGAGCGCGAACGTTCCGGCCCAGACCACAACAAGCGTTCCCAGGTGCGCCAGTGGATTGCGTAGCGTGGCCATCTGGTAGGAATCGGTGAGTTCCAGCAGGATCACCGCGAGCAGGGAGCCCCCGACGATGATCGCCGGGTATTGCCATGTCATGTGGCTGTCGAACCCGACGTGGAAGACATACAGGAAGGCGCCGCAACCTGCGAGCAACACGAACTCGATCAGCCGCAGGTAGCCGCTCACCATCACTGGAGACATGGTGTCCCGCCGGTACTGCGCCGCAACCTGCTGCGCGACCTTGTTCAGCTCCGAGCCTTCATGCGCCGCCGCTTCGGTGAAGCCGCGCACGGCATCCGGCGAGTAGGGATAGGCGGGCTCGACGTTACGCATTGGGGCACTCGGACGCGCGCAAACCAGCGCAATGGCGCCGAGCCTAGCCGGGGATGACTAAGAATCCCTTGCGTTCGCCGTGAAATATCGAACTGAAGGCGTCACTGTGAGCCGAGAGCCTGCTGGTAGGCGGCCTCGATGCGCTTTGCCATCACTTCGGAACTGAAGCGGGCGACGAGATCCGCTTGCGCCGGCATCGCCGCGCGCAGTGCGTCGGGATCCAGCATCACCCCGATCATCAGTTCGGCGAGGCTCTTTGCCGTCGGCTCGGCCAGGGCAATGCAATCGCGGCCGAGGATTTCCGGGATTCCGCCAACCGCGGTCGCGATTAGAGGACGCCCTGCGGCGAGCGCCTCAAGTACGATGTAGGGCATCGCTTCTGCGCGCGATGGCACGACCATTACGCGTCCCCGTCCCAACGCCTCGCGTGCCGGCACCGCGGGGTGGAATGCGACATCGATGCGCTCCGACGCACGTTTCGCCTGATCCTTGTAGCGGGGCAGATCCGCGCCGTCTCCGACCATAGCCGCCGTAAGCCGCCGGCCGGTCCGTGCAGCGGCCTCGTTCAGCGCTTCTATGAAGAGGTCAGGACCCTTCAGGTCCCGCATCATGCCGATATACAGGAAATCGGCGGCTTCGGGACTTGTCGCCACGGGCCTGAATTCGTCCGCCCGCAGCCCGTTGTAGACAAGCCTGTAAGGCGGTCGCGGCACGCCCACCTTGCGGATGTAGGTCTGCAACTCGTAGTCGGAGACGAACAGCAACTGATCTGTGACGCGTCCCAGCATCCGCTCCAGGACAAAGATCACCCGCCCCGTCGCGGAGGCCTCGTCATAGTGGAGGCTGCCGCCGTGCGGTGTGTAGATTCGGGCTACGCGAGACCTGGATGCCCGAAACAGCGTACCGAACAGCCGCGAATAGGCGCCGCCCTTGGCGCCGTGCCCGTGCAGCACGTTCGGTTTCAATTCCTTTATCAACCGGTAGGTGCGCCATGCCGCAGCGACGTCGCCGGGGCCGATATGCCGCTGCATCGCCGTCCGCCGCAGCCCCAGCGCCAGCTTGCTCTCGAGCTCCGCCATCCGGTGCAGTTCGAATTCGCCGCCCGTCGTGGAGTCGCATACGATGCCGACCTCGTGGCCTGCCGCCACCTGCGCATCGACCAGGTCGCGCACATGACGGAATATGCCCCCGACCGGCGAGCGAAAGCAGTGGACGATGCGCAATTTCCGCTTCAATGGGTGTCCGATCCGCTCGCCTGTCGCGTTCCACCACCTTCATCGCGCGGTCGATCCCTCAGAACAGCCGCTCGCGAACGTAGATCGTGTCCCCGGGCAGCAGCGGATCGGAGGTGACGACCCGGCCGGTCAGCACCTTGCCGTTGATGCTGCGGGTCACGTCCACATTCGATTGCTGCGCGCGCGGCGTGAAGCCGCCGGCTGCAGCTATAGCCTTCTGCACGGTCATGCCCGGGACATAGGAATACTGCCCCGCCGCGCCCACTTCGCCCATGATGAAGATGGGCCGGTAGCGCTCCACCTCCACCGAAACGTCCGGATCCCGGATGTAACCGTTGCGTAGGCCCGCGGCGATGTCGCCCTCGAGTTGGGCGGTTGTGCGTCCGCGCGCCGGGACGGCCCCCACCAGCGGAAAGGAGACGTAGCCGGCCTGGTCGACCGCATAGGTGTTCGTCAGGCCTTCCTGCTCGAACACGGTAATGCGCAGGTTGTCGCCGGCGTCGAGCACGTAGGGGCGCATCGTCGCCTGGTGGAAGGCCGGAGGGGCAGGACGGTAGCCCGAACACCCGCTCAGCGCGAACACCGCTGCCAGCGCGGTCGAAATAAGGACACGGCTCTGCATCACTGCGTTACAACCTCGGCTCGCCACCGGAGCACCGGCGCTTGATCCTCCTCGTTATCGTCCCGTTAGGGTTAATGCCCGGTAAAGCGGTCGCTCCTCAAGGGATGCCCGCGCCGCCCTTAACCTGCCGGTTACCATGATCGTTTACTTTCCGTCCTGCATTCGGGACTCGGAGTGGCAGCAATGACCGGCAATCAGGCGGCCGCAAGCGACGTGGACGTCGATCTCGGGAGGCTCTTCGCGAGCATCGCCCGCGACTGGCGCCGCATCGTCGTGGTGGCGCTGGCCATCACTGCACTGGCCTTCGTCGCGGCCTGGCTCGTGAAGCCGAGATACATGGGCGAGACGCGGATTCTCATCGAAACGCGCGAATCCGAGATCACCCGCGCCGACCGCAACGGCGTTCGTATCGATCCGATCCTCGACGAGGAGGGTGTTACCAGCCAGGTCGAGGTGATCACCTCCACCGACATACTGAAGAAGGTCGCTCGCGAACTGGATCTCGCCAGCCGAGACGAGTTCGACGCCGAACCCACCCTCGTTGGTCGTGCCCTGGTCCTCGCCGGCCTGCAGAGCGACCTTAGCGCGCTGCCCCGCGAGGAGCGGACGCTGCGGGCCTTTCGCCAGAAGCTCGAGGTCTATCGGGTCGAGCGGTCGCGGGTCATCGTGATCGAATTCTCCTCGCAGGATCCGGGGTTGGCCGCGGCCGTGCCCAATGCGCTTGCCGACGCCTATATCGGCGTGCAGCAAGCGGCCAAGCTGCAGTCGAACGCCGATGCCACGCAGTGGCTGGAGCCCGAAATCGCCGACCTGCGGGAAAAGGTGAAGCAGGCGGAAGCCCGTGTCGCCGAGTATCGCGGCAAGTCCGACCTGCTCGTGGGCGGGAACAATTCGGAGCTTGCCACCCAGCAGCTTTCGGAACTGTCCAGCGAGCTGTCGCGCGTGCGCGCCAACAGGGCTGCCGCCGAAGCCAAGGCGCAGTCAGTGCGTGCCGCCTTGCAGGGCGGGGCGGCGCTCGACGCGATCCCCGAGGTGCTCGCTTCGGGCCTGATCGAGCGTCTACGCGAGCGGGAAGTGCAGTTGCGCAGCGAAATAGCCGACCTGTCCACGACGCTGCTTCCCAACCACCCGCGTGTGCGGGCGCTGAATTCGCAACTGGCGGATCTCGAGCGGCAGATCCGCGCCGAGGTGCAGAAGGTGCAGGCCAGTCTGGAAAGCGAGGCACGCACGGCCAAGGCGCGCGAAGACAGTCTCGTCGCGGAAGTGAACCGCCTCAAGGCGGAATCCGCCCGTGTCGGCGAGGAGTCGGTGGAACTGCGCGCGCTGGAGCGGGAGGCAACCGCCCAGCGCGAACTGCTGGAATCCTATCTGACGCGCTACCGTGAGGCCACGTCCCGGCAGGACCGTAACTATCTACCGGCCGATGCGCGCATCTTCTCACGCGCCACGGTCCCGGCCGAGCCCTATTTCCCGAAGATACTGCCGATCACCGGCGCGGCGTTTGTCGCCTCGCTGCTCGTCATGGCTATCGTGACGCTTGTCGGCGAGCTCTTCAGCGGTCGCGCGATGCGGCCGTCGTCCTACACGCGTCTGGAGCCCGTCGAGGACGTTGCCATGCCGGCTCCCGTCCGCGACGAATCGCTCGTCGAATCCCTACGTGGTCCCGCGGTTGGGGAGGCGGAACTGCCGCTGCCGCCGGCTCAGCCCCGGCAATCGCCGGGGGCCGAGCCGCAGAGCGCTCCTCTGCGCCGCACGATTGGCGAGGTCGACATCGAACGTGCCGCCGAGAGCCTGATTGCGGGCGGCGCGGCGCGCGCCGTCTTTGTATCGCCGGAGGGAGACGAGGGCGCTGCCGCGGCCGTCCTCGTGGCGCGCGAGATCGCCGACGCCGGCCTGCGGGTCGTCCTGCTTGACCTGACCGCCGCGGGTGCTGCTTCGCGGGCCATGCTCGAAACCGCGCGCCACGCCGGCATCACCAACCTGCTTGTGTCTGGAGCCCAGTTTTCCGAGGTCATCCACGCGGATTTGTACTCGTCCTGCCATGTCATTCCGGGCGGCACGGCCGATCCCGCCCGCGCCATGCGCGCGGCCGAGCGGCTGCCGATCATCCTGGAATCGCTGACGACGGCCTATGACATCGTCATCGTGGAATGTGGGCCGGCCGGTGCCGACGGCATCCGCCGCCTGGTTTCCGATGACACCACGGTGCTGGTCTCGGCCATCGAGCCATCCGAGGAGATCGCCGAGGCGGCTTCGCAGATTGCGCGCGGGGGGCTGCGCAAGCCGATCATCGTGACGCCGGGAGAGCGCCTGGCGCCGGTCTCGCCCGACAAGGCCGCCTAGACCTGGCGCGCGTCGTCCATTTCTGCCGGGCGCCTTCCGGCAATGCCGCGCCGCAGCCTCTTCGCCAGGCCCCAGACCGCCGGATTGTTCTTCAAGGCGCCCTTGGCGACGCCGAGCTTCTGCTGGACCCAGGCCAGCGAGCGCCCCCTGCCGGAGAGCGGCAGGAACACGTCCCGTTGCCGGGTTTCGATGTCGCACCAGAGCCGCTTGTAGGGCTCGTCCCCGACGGAGAAGTCGAACACGGCAAGTCCGGCGTCGCAGGCGTGCCTGATGTCCTCGAAGAACAGGAAGTCGCCGGGGCTCGCCGAGGCGATCCCGGCTTCCCGGATGGCACTGAAGTCGCATGTCATGCGGTTGCCCAGCACGCTGCAGCCGGTGACGGCCCTAAGCGTGCCGCCCACCTCCAGCCCGTGCAGCACGAACCGGGGGGAGGCGGCGTTCAGCCCCTCATGGTAGAGGCGGCGGAAGAAGGCCTGCACCTCCTTCTTCGCGAAGACGTCGCGGATGCCCATGCTGCGGAAGCGCTCCCCCTTCATGGAGAAGAAGGCGGAAAGCAGCGCATCGACCTCGGCAGCGGTTTGCGCATGGATGAGCCGGTGCCCGCCTGCGCTCGCGAATTTCCGCGTCTGCGAGCGGTGCTTCTTCATCTTGCGCTTCCCGCTCGTGCGCCCCAGCACGGCCTCGAAACCGCCGGACAGATCGACCGCGAGCGATACGTTGGGGCTGACCCCGGTTGCAATGGCGACGAGTGGGTTTTCGACCCCGTCCCTTGCCGGCTCGATGCGCTCCAGCGACAGCAGGTCGATATCCGGCCGCGCGGCCCGCAGCGCCGCGGGCAGGGCGCTGATCGCTGCCGCGCCGCAATCGGTATGGAGAAGCCCCGGCCTCGTCGCGGGGAAATTGCCGTTGGCATGCCGTCCGCCGGGAAAGCTTGCGACGCGGAAAACGCCGCGCCGGACGATTTCCAGCACCAGGATGAATTGCGGCCGGGTGCGCTCACCGATGGTGATGGAGACCATTTCGGCCCCGGTCTCCTTGGCCCATGCCGAGAGATAGAGCGGGCTCTGATGCGCCCCGAAGATGGCTCCTTCGCAGAGGTTGCGGTATCTTTCCGACGCCTCTGCATCGAACGCCCCCACGGACACGGCGAGGGCCGCCTCAGGCGGCGTCCCGGCGAGAATCCTCGCCGCGGCAAGATGACGGCCTGCCGGCGACGCAGCGTCAACCATCCTTCAATCCTTGTCGCATAGTCTGCGGCCGATCGGACCTCGAGCAGCCGTTCGAGTGTAAGGCACAAAGGTGAATGAATGCTCGACACTGGCGAGGTCGTCCGCAAGCTGGTGCTGCATGCGGCCCGCTTCAGCGGCCTTGCTCCGCTGTTGAGGTCGAGCCTGGGCGGCATCGGCGCCATCCTGATGCTGCACAGGGTGACGCGCGCTGCCGGCAAGCCGCTCGGAATCAACCGGCATCTCGTCATCGCGCCTGAATTTCTCGACGCCGCGATCGTCGAGATGAAGCGGCTCGGCTACCTCTTCGTTACCATGGATGAGGCGGTCGAGCGCCTGAAGGTTGGCCGCAAGCTGCCGCGTTTCGCCACCGTCACCGCGGATGACGCCTACCGCGACAACCTGGTCGAAGCCCTGCCCATCCTCGAGAAACACGCCGTCCCGCTGACGATCTACGTGTCGCCAGGGCTTACCAACCATACATCCGACCTTTGGTGGGACGTACTGGAGGACATCGTGACCGCGCGCGAGGAGGTCTACATGGCCACGCCGCAAGGGCGGGTCGCCGTCGACTGCACGACGCCGGCGCGCAAGATCGCCGCGAACCGGCAGATCCACGACTACCTCACCCAGGACCTGCCGGAAGAAGAGCAGCGTACGGTGTTTCGCAATCTCGCAAGGGTGGCCGGCATCGACTACGAACGGCCGGCGCGCGAGACGCTGATGGACTGGGACGAGATACGCCGGATCTCGGGGCATCCGCTGGTCACGATCGGCGCCCATACGGTCAACCACCGCAATCTGCGCCGGCTAGGCGACGAGAAGGCCTGGTACGAAATCGTCGATGCCGCCCGCATTATCGAGCTGGAGACCGGCCGGAAGCCGCGCCACATGGCCTATCCCTACGGGTATGCGAGCGCGGTCGGCGAGCGCGAGATCGCGCTGGCCGGGGCCGCCGGCTACGAAACCGCCGTCACGACGCGTCATGGCGTGCTTTATCCAGGGCATGCCGCCCACCTGCATGCCTTGCCGCGCATCTCGGTGAATGGCCGCTATCAGAGCGTCGCGCACCTGCGCACGATGCTCTCGGGCGTGACGACGCCGCTCGCCAATTCCGGACGTCTCGTGGCTGACTGAACTAGCGGCGTCGGGATTTCGCGGACTTCGACATCCAGCTCACGATCGCCATCGCCGGAAGCACCCAGAGCAGGCCTGAAAAGAGGAAGAAGGCAAGCTGCGTCCAGGCGCTCGCCTCACCGAGCCGGGCCACGGCAACGGCCGAGGCGACGAGCGCGTAGGTGATCACCAGCGCCACCAGCAGGATTGATCCGATGAATGTGCGAAGCCGTGCGGGCATGGCGCCTTCATTAGGCTCGACCGCTGCCTGCGGCAACTCCTGAACGCTTCCGCCCGCGCGACCCCGTGTCGCGCGACCAAGCCTTGCCAGCTTCCGGCCTTTGCTTCACCTATCGCTCATCCTTGAGGAAGATGCCGGACTATGACGATTGCTCCCTCCATCGCCGATGCGACCGGTGTGACGGCGCGCGCGGAGCGTCATCGCGCCCAGGTGCGCTGGTGGCTTTACGTCGTGATCGCGATGCTGCTTGCGATCTTCCTGGTCGGCGGCGCCACGCGGCTCACCGATTCCGGTCTCTCGATCACCGAATGGAAGCCGATTCACGGTGTCATCCCTCCGCTCAACCAGGCGCAGTGGGAGGAGGAACTCGAGAAATACCGGCAGATCCCGCAATACCAGCAGATCAACCGGGGCATGTCGCTCGACGAGTTCAAGACCATTTTCTGGTGGGAATGGGCGCATCGGTTTCTGGCGCGCGGCGTCGGCTTCGTCGTCGCCATCCCGCTCGCCTTCTTCTGGGTGACCGGCCGGCTGGAGCGGCATCTCAAGCCCAAGCTGCTCGGGCTGCTCGCCTTGGGCGGTCTGCAGGGCGCAATCGGCTGGTGGATGGTGGCGTCCGGCCTTTCCGAGCGCGTCTCGGTCAGCCAGTACCGGCTTGCCGTCCATCTCGTCATGGCCTGCCTGATCTTCGTAGCGGCGGTAGCCCTTGCCCGCGGGCTGGCCCCAACTGCGGAGAGGCCGGCATCGTCGTCGACCCGCCGCTTCGCTGGGTGGATGGTGGTCTTCGTGCTGTTCCAGATCTATCTCGGTGCCCTCGTTGCCGGCCTCGACGCAGGCATGACCTACAACACCTGGCCGCTGATGGATGGCCGCATCTGGCCTGACCAGCTGTTCACGATGACGCCGGCCTGGATCAACCTTTTCGAGAACCCCAAGACGGTACAGTTCATCCACCGGCTCGGCGCCTACGCGCTGCTCGCCGCCGCCATCTGGCACATGATCGCGGCTCGCCGCGCCGAACCGGGCTCGGCGCACGCCCGTCGCGCCGCCGTGCTGCTGGGCCTCGTCGTTGTCCAGGCAGCTTTTGGCATCATCGCGCTGGTGCTGGTGGTGCCCTTCGACTGGGCGCTGCTGCACCACGGCTTTGCCATGATTGTGCTAGGCTTCGCCGCCGCGCACTGGCGCGGTACCAAAGGGGCATACCCGATGGAGCGGGCCTCTACGGCTTGAGCCGCGCGCTGCACCTGCCCGCCGATCTCGTCGGCGGACCGGGTTGCGATGACGGCCCGCAGGGCGAAGCCGGCCGAGGCTCAGGCAGCCCGGCCGCCAAGCATCAGGTCCATGTTCTGCACCGCCGCGCCCGACGCCCCCTTGCCGAGATTGTCGAGCAGCGCGACGAGGTTGACCTCGCCGCCGTCCTCCGTGCCGAATACGAAGAGCTTCATCAGGTTCGTGCCGTTGAGCTCGGTCGGGTCGATGCGCGCGAGCTTCGCGCTCTCCTCGAGCGGCACGACCTCAACCGCCTCCTGCCCGGCATAGTGCGCAGCCAGCGCCGCATGCAGGTCGCCCATCGACGGGCCGCCGTTGAGGTCGGCCAGGAACAGCGGCACCTGGACGATCATGCCCTGGGCATAGCGGCCGACGCTTGGCGAGAAGATCGGCCGCCGCTCCAGCAGCCCGTGCAGCATGAGTTCCGGCACGTGCTTGTGCGCCAGCGTGAGCCCATAGAGGAAGTGCGGCGCCGTGATGTGGTCTGGGTTGGTCGGGTCCTCCATCTGCGCGATCATCTGCTTGCCGCCGCCGGTATAGCCGGAGACCGCGTTGACCGTGACCGGATAGTCCGCCGGAAGCACGCCGGCGTCGCGCAGCGGCCGCACCAGCCCGATCGCGCCGGTCGGATAGCATCCCGGATTGGCCACGAAGCGCGCGGCGGCAATCCGTTCCGCATGGCCGGCGGTCAGCTCCGCGAAGCCGTACACCCAGTCGGGATTGACCCGGTTGGCGGTCGAAGTGTCGATCAGCCGCGTCGAGTTGGAATCGGCCACCATCGCGACCGCCTCACGCGCGCCGTCGTCTGGAAGGCAGAGGATCGCGATATCGGCCTCGTGCAGCCGCTCGGCGCGAAACGCATTGTTGCGCCGCTCCGCGGCCGGAATGGAGAGCACGTCGAGATCGTCGCGCTTTTCGAGCCGCTGCCTGATCTGCAGCCCCGTCGTGCCGTGTTCGCCGTCGATGAAGATTTTCGGTTTCATGTTGGTGTATCCTGGACGGCCTGTGTTTTCAGGCCCTTATCTCGTGGATCGGAATCGGTTCGGCAAGTCGTTGAATCGAAGCTTTATCGTCGCCGTTCCGCCAGCAGCCCGAGATAGTGCATGGCGACCGTGGCGCCGGCGATGGCTGTCACGTCCGCATGGTCGTAGGGCGGGGAAACCTCCACCACGTCGGCGCCTATCATGTCGAGCTGGCCGAGCTGGCGCAGCACCGAGAGGATCTTGGCGGTCGACGGACCGCCCGCCACGGGCGTTCCGGTGCCGGGCGCGAAGGCCGGGTCGAGGCAGTCTATGTCGAAGGTGACGTAGGCCTTCCTGCCCGCCGTCCGCTCGATGATCGCGTTTGCGATGTCGGCCGCCCTCGTCTCCTCGACCTCGTGCCCGTAGAGGATCTTGATGCCGAAATCCTCCGGCGCGTGCGTGCGGATGCCGATCTGGATCGACCGCTCGGCGTCGATCACGCCGTCGCGCACCGCCCGCGCCACGAAGGAGCCGTGGTCGATCCGCTTGCCGTCGTCGAACCAGGTGTCCTGATGCGCGTCGAACTGGACCAGCGCCAGCGGGCCATGCAGCGCCGCATGCGCCTTGAGCAGCGGCCAGGTGACGAAATGGTCGCCGCCCAGCGACAGCAGGAAGGCGCCAGACCGCAGCAGCTTGCCGGCTTCCTTCTCGATTGCCGCCGGCGTCTTCTGGTGGTTGCCGTAGTCGAGCAGGCAGTCGCCGTAATCGATGACCCGCAGCTTCGCGAACAGGTCGGCGTTGAAGGGATATTGCGGATCGTTGTCGAAGATCGCGGACGCCCGCCTGATCGCCTGCGGCCCGAACCTGGCGCCCGGCCGGTTCGACACCGCCGCGTCGAAGGGGATGCCCCACACCACCGCGTCCGCCCCGGCCACCTTCTTCGAGAACCGCCGCCGCATGAACGACAGCGCGCCCGCATAGGTCGGATCTGTCGCGGCGCCGAGGCTCGGGCCGCTCAGGAAGGCGTAATCGATCGTCCTTGATGGCATTTCGCGCTCCTTCGAGGCGGAAGCTATTGTCCTATGTGACGTCCAGGCAACAAAAAAGCGGGCCCGAAGGCCCGCTCTTCCGTCTGTTCGAGATGTCCCGGCGCTTAGCGCTTGGAGAACTGGAACGAGCGGCGGGCCTTCGCCTTGCCGTACTTCTTTCGCTCGACCACGCGGCTGTCGCGGGTCAGGAAGCCACCCTTCTTGAGCACGCCGCGCAGCTCGGGCTCATAATGGGTGAGCGCCTTGGAGATGCCATGACGCACCGCGCCGGCCTGGCCGGAGAGGCCGCCGCCGGCGACCTTGACGATCACATCGTACTGGCCGTTGCGGTTGGCCG
The DNA here is from genome assembly GCA_023435335.1 of Pseudomonadota bacterium. Taxonomy (GTDB): domain Bacteria; phylum Pseudomonadota; class Alphaproteobacteria; order Rhizobiales; family Rhizobiaceae; genus RCIO01. The sequence goes on along the minus strand of JAEYRU010000212.1, from coordinate 2,637 downwards.
CTACGATCGGCTGCTGCAGCACCATCTGCAGCACCGGGCGGGCGAAATAGACGGCGAACTCGCGGTCGTTCACGACGATCTTGCCGGAGCCCGGCTTGATCCAGACGCGGGCGATGGCGTCCTTGCGCTTGCCGGTGGCATAGGCGCGGCCGTGCTTGTCCAGCTTCTGCACGTAGGCGGGCGCCGCCGGCTGCTCGGACTGCGCGACCGTACCCAGATCGGCGAGGGAAGAAAGGTCAGCCATTACGAGGCCCTCTTGTTCTTGCTGTTCATACCGGCGACGTCGAGCGTGACCGGCTGCTGCGCCTCATGCGGATGCTCGGCGCCCGCATAGACGCGCAAATTCTTCATCTGGCGGCGCCCCAGCGGCCCGCGCGGGATCATCCGCTCAACCGCCTTCTCGACCACGCGCTCCGGGAACCGTCCCTCCAGCAGCTGGCGCGCGGTGCGCTCCTTGATGCCGCCCGGGTGGCCGGTGTGCCAGTAATACACCTTGTCCTCGTACTTCCGGCCGGTGAACCTCACCTTGTCGGCGTTGATGATGATGACGTTGTCGCCGTCATCGACATGCGGGGTGAAGGTAGGCTTGTGCTTGCCGCGCAGGCGGTTGGCGACGATGGTCGCCAGACGACCGACGACGAGGCCTTCGCCGTCGATGAGCACCCACTTCTTCACCACCTCGGCAGGCTTCTGCGAGAAGGTTTTCATTGTCTCTCTTCCGTTCGTGACCTTCCGGAGAAGGCGTTTCTTGTTGCTTGGATTGGACGGATGCCAGGCATGCGCCCAAAAAAGAAACGGCGACCCAAAGGGGCCGCGGTTCCGGTCGTGCTTATAGGGGAGGGGGGCTCGCCAGTCAACTGCCTCGCGCTGGGGTAATCCGATATTTCTTCTAATGATTCCAGCATATTAGTACAGTGGTATTATTTTACCGCTATCCTTCATGCCCCTGTTAGTCCGCTTTCATTCCCATCGCTTGCAAACTGTTAATCACGTTGCCAACTGCACGTTGATAGCGGAGTTTCGGCGTTCGACGCCCACGGGGGTGGCGGATATGGTCCGCGCCATGCATCACCTCCCCATCATCGCCGCCCTGTTCATCTCGCTCGTGCTGGGAGCCGCCACGACCACCCTGGTGGCGCAAAGGGAGGCGCCCCCCGTTCCCGGATTCGCTATTTTCTGACTGGCCGCAGCGCGCTCGCGCTAATGCCTCGGCTTGGGCGGGATCGAGTAGGTGCCGGTCGCGTGGGCGACGACCGCGCGGTCGGGCCCGGCCACCATCTCGATGTCGAACACCATCAGGCTCCTGCCCAGCTTGAGGATGCGGCAGCGGCCGTCGATCGGCCCTGCTTCGGCCTTGCGCATGAAGTTGATATTGAGGTTGGTCGTGACCGACAGCGCATCCGGCCCGGCATGCGTCAGCACGCATACATAGCCTCCGATGTCCGCCAGCGTGAACAGGGACGGGCCTGAGACCGTGTTGCCCGGCCGCAGGTGCTTTTCCGTGGCGTTGAGGCGGACCACGCAGCCGCCCGGAAAAATCTCCACTGCCTCGTAGGCGTTCATCTCCTCGTTGAGCTGCGGGTAGACCGTTTTCAGCAGATCGTTGACTTGCTTGGCATCCATCATAGGCGCACGCTGGTTCATGTCCTCGTCATCCCTTTGCCGAGTTGATCGGCCGGTTCTGCGTCCAGTCGAAGGTGCCGAGGTCGCGCTCCCGCACCGCCTGCTTCCAGCCCGTCTCCTCGGCGCGCTGCTTGAAGTTCAGCCCCTCCGGCGAGTGGCGCGTAATGCCGTCGAAGAGCGTCGCGAACATCTGCGTCTGCTTCAGTCCCATCGCCTCGATCGCCTGGTTGATGACCAGCTTCTGCATCATCAGCTGGTTCACCGGCACCGTCGCGATGCGCTCGGCCAGCCGCTCCACCTCCGCGTCCAGCTCCGCCGCCGGCACCGCCTTGTGCACGAGGCCGATGCGTTCGGCCTCCGCGCCGCTGATCCGGTCGCCGGTGAACAGCATGCGCTTTGCCCGCTCCGGCCCGATCCGGTAGACCCACATCGCCGTCGTCGGACATCCCCAGACGCGCGCCGGCATGTAGCCGATCTCGGCGTCGGCGGCCATGACGATCATGTCGGCGCAGAGTGCGATGTCGGAACCGCCGGCGACGGCGAAACCCTGCACCTTGGCGATCACCGGCTTGTGGCTGCGCCACAGCGACATGAAGTGTTCGGTGTTTCTCCACATGAAAGAAAAATCCTTCATCGGGTCCCACGGCATCTTCTGCGTCGCTTCGTGCCCCGCGCCGCCCGCCGCCTGCGCGTAATAGGTGAGGTCGTATCCTGCGCAGAACGCCTTTCCGGCGCCGGAGAGCACGATCACATGCACCTCCGGATCCGCGTTGGCCCGCTCGACCGCCGCCGAAAGTTCGCGCGGCATCTCGTCGTCGATCGCGTTCATCACGTCGGGCCGGTTGAGCGTGATGCGCGCGATGCGCCCGTCGGTCTCGTAAACAACCTTTTGCAACGGCTCCTCCCAGAGCTCTCGCAAGCAATCTTCCGTTTGCGTAAACGTCAAAGCGAACTTGACCCATTTCGGCGCTGGTCTTCAAGCCACCCCGTGCTAGTTTTTGGCCTGCGGCTTTC